>JBBSLF010000087.1:0-7476 GCA_038255505.1 Candidatus Limnocylindria bacterium | reverse complement strand
GCACGGGTTCCTGCTCGCGCACGGGTTCCTGCTCGCGCACGGGCTCTTGGCTGGGCCAGCTCTCGATCTCGGCCGCGGAAGCGGAAGCCGTCGACTCGGGCTCCTCGGCTGACGCGATCGGCTCCTGCTCTTGCGGTGCATCGGCCTCTTCCGGCGCCTTGTCGGACTCAGGCCAGTCTCGGCGCTGCCGATCGTCGTTATCCATGCGTGCGTCGCCCTCCTGCGGCCGGTCGATGGGAGCCTCGGCCGATCATAGCCGACGCTCGGTCGCCGCCGGTTGCTCCTGCAGCCAGCGTTCCAGCGAACGAAACAGGCGCAGGCCATCAGTTCCACCCAACTCCGCCTCGGCCGCGCGCTCGGGGTGGGGCATGAGTCCGAGGACGTTCCCTCGCTCATTGACAAGCCCCGCAATGGAGCGCTGCGAGCCGTTCGGGTTCGCCTCGTCGGTGACCTCGCCGGCGACATTGGCATAGCGCAGCACCACCCGGCCCTCGCGCTCGAGCCCGTCCAGCGTCGCGGCATCGGCGACATAGCGGCCCTCGCCGTGGCTGATCGGCAGGCGGATGACATCGCCATCGGCCAGGTCGCCCAGCCAGGCTGGCGCGCGTTCCGGTCGCTCAACGCGCAGCGATTGCCAATCGCACCGGAATTCCAAATGGTCGTTGCGCATGAGCGCGCCCGGTAGCAGGCCCGCCTCGGTCAGCACCTGGAAGCCATTGCAGGAGCCGATGACCGGGCCACCGGCGGCGGCGAAGGCCTCGACAGCGCGCATGATCGGCGAAAAACGGGCGATGGCACCGGTGCGCAGGTGGTCGCCATGCGCGAAGCCGCCGGGCAGGACGACCGCGTCGCACGCGCCAAGCTCCGCCTCGAGATGCCACAGCGTCCGGCACTCCCAGCCCAGCACGTTCTCTGCGACATGGACGAAGTCACGCTCGCTCCACGTGCCGGGAAAGACGGCCACCACCACGCGTGGACGTCCGGCCAGGATCGTCACGCCGGAATGGCCTCGTCTGCGTCGGTCTGCTCGGCGCGCAGCTCCCAGGTCGCCATTTCCATCACTGGATTGGCCAGGAGCCGGCGGCACATCTCGCCGATGGCGGCCTCGGCCGCTGACTCGTCGTCGGCATCGAAGGAGATGCTCATCAGCTTCCCGCTGCGGACTTCCGACACCGTCGCGTACCCCAACGAGCGCAGGGCAGATCCGATCGTCTGGCCCTCAGGGTCGGCAATCCCGGGCCGCAGCGCGACGTGCACTTCCGCCAACCAACGCATGGTCAGTCCCAGGTCCGGCCAGTGAGGCGCTCATAGGCGGCCACGTACCGGTCTCGCGTCCCGCGGATGACCTCCTCGGGCAGAACCGGTGCCGGCGGCTCCTTGTTCCAGCCCGACGCAGCCACGAAATCACGCACGAACTGCTTGTCGAAGCTCGCCGGCGACGACCCCGGCGCGTAGCGCTCGCGGTCCCAGAAGCGCGAGGAGTCCGGCGTGAGCACCTCGTCGATCACGGCCAGCTCGCCGTCGACGTAGCCGAACTCGAATTTCGTGTCCGCCAGGATGAGGCCGACCTCCTCGGCGCGCCGCGCGCCTTCGGCGTACAGCGCAATCGAGCGCTCCTCGAGCTGGCCGGCCAGCTCGGAGCCCACCAGGTCGGCCAATTGCGAGCGGCTGATGTTCTCGTCATGGCCGACGTCCGCCTTCGTCGAGGGCGTGAAGATAGGCTCGGGCAGGCGATCCGCCTCGCGCAGTCCGTCGGGAAGCCGATGGCCGCAGACGGTACGCGAGCGCTGGTATTCGGCCCAGCCCGACCCCGCCAGGTAGCCGCGCACGACGCACTCGGCGTCGACGCGATCAGCCCGGCGCACGAGCATCGACCGATCCGCCAGCGCTGCGGCCGGCTCCGGCAGCGCGTCCGCATCGGCTGAAACGAAGTGCGAGCGCCCGAGATCGGCCAACTGTTCGAACCACCACGCGGACAGCCGAGTCAGGACCGCGCCCTTATCGGGAATCGGCTGGTCGAACACGACGTCGAACGCAGATAGCCGGTCGGTGGCAACCAGCAGAAGGTGCCGATCGTCGACCTGGTACGTCTCGCGCACCTTGCCGCGGTGAATGAGGGGAAGCCCCTCGAGGTTTGTCGTCATCAGAGTCATGGCATGTCCTCGCTCATTCCGTCTTCCGGCTCGTCAGGCACGTCGTAGCGCGACTTGCCCAGCTGGAGCCTGCGCTTGGTGAAGTTCTCGACCCCGTCCAACAGAGACAGCACGATCAGGATCAACACGGTCCCCACCATAGCGACGACGTACATCCCCGCCCCAGCCGCCGTGCCGATGGCCGCCACGGCCCACAGACTGGCAGCCGTGGTGAGACCCCGGATGTGGCCGCGATGCTGAAGGATCGTTCCGGCACCGATGAAGCCGATGCCCGACACGATCTGCGCCGCGATGCGCGTAGGGTCGACCATCGAACCCTCGAAGCCGAAGGCGCTCACGACCGTGAAGAGGGCGGCGCCCAACGCAACGAGGCTGTGCGTGCGGAATCCCGCAGGCTGCCGGTGCAGCTCGCGCTCGAAGCCGATGACCGCACCCAAGATCAGCCCGACCGTCAGGCGCAGCGACAGATCGATCTGCGTGGCGAGCGAGAGGTCGACGGTCATCGATCGGCCGGGGCCTCCACCTGCACGAATTCGGGGCCGTGCCGTCGCACGCCACGGTCGAGGACCGCGGTCCAGGTGACCGATCCCCACGCGTGAAGGGCGCCGCCTGCGAGGACGAGACACAGCCAGATCGCCACGAAGCCTACCAGCAGCAGCGAGGTCGCGACGTCGAAGCCGTCCCTCGTCAGCCTGGCACCGATGGGCGTCCACAGCATCGCCGTGATGACCACGGACAACGTGAGGTAGACGAAGCGCGCTGCCAGGACCGATGCGGCCTGCGCGGCCCCCGACGTCCCCGCACGCGCCAGCCGGCGCGGACTTGACGCCAGGGCGGTCACGAGACCGTTATCCGACCCGATGACCGCCCGGGTGGCGGCAGCATGGAACGCCGAACCGATGGCCATGGTCACCGCGATCAGCCCCAGGAATGGCGCGGCACGGCTCAACGTCCGGATGATGGGTCCCGCGCCGGCATCGGGCGCGGTGAATTCGGTTGGCGCGATGAACGCCAACGCGATGACCAGCAGCAGAGCCGCGAACAGCATTGGTGCGGCAGTGACGACGGTGATGCCGAGGACGCGAAGCGCGTCGGCCGCGGACAGCCGCCGTCGGCGCGAAGACGCGATCAGGACCGCCTCACCAACCGCAGCCAGGGCGATAACGACGCAGATGACGGCGAACGCCGCGACACCGAGCACCACCGCATTCAGTGGCCAGGCACCCGAGGTGTAGATCGCCGCCCCGAAGAATGTGAGATCGGCCGCGGTCGGCGCCCGTGCCACCGCCACGAGCATCGGAATCCAGCCCACGGTCACCAGCCAGACCAGCGCCCCCGGCAGCCAGAGGGCCGGATGCTCGGCCACCAGGCGCGCGGCAGCGGTCGCATCGGTCCACCAGCGCCGCATCAGTCCTTGCTTACTCGCTTTCTTCGAGGCCGAGCGCGCGGTAGGTCACGCCGATCCCGGCGAGGTGGTGCTCGAGGTCCATCGCCCGCTCGATCTCGTCCGAGGTGAGCCACTCGGCGACCATCGCGTCATCGCGCAGCGCTTCGCGGAACGACGCCTCGCCGCTCCATGCCCGCTTCGCCGCGCCCTGCACCAGGCGGTAGGCCTCCTGGCGATCGGCGCCCTTGGCGATCATGGCAAGCAACAGCGCCTCCGAGTAGACCATGCCGCCGAGCTGGTCGAGGTTGGCGCGCATCCGATCGGTGTCGACCTCCAGCCCATCCAGAATGTCGCCCAACGTGCGCGTTGCATAGGCCGCGACGCCCAGCGCGCGCTCGAAGACGAAGCGCTCGGCGGAGCTGTGACTGATGTCGCGCTCGTGCCAGAGCGCCATGTTCTCGAGGCCGATGAGGGCGTCGCCACGAAGGAGCCGCGCCATGCCGGTCACGCGCTCCGCCAAGATCGGGTTGCGCTTGTGAGGCATCGCGCTTGATCCCTGTTGGCCGGAGCCGAATGGCTCGAATGCCTCCCCGACCTCGGTGCGCTGCATGTGCCGGATCTCGGTTGCGATCCGCTCAAGCGTGCCGCCCAGGATGGCGAGAGTCGTGAGCAGCTCCGCGTGCCGGTCGCGGCTCACGACCTGCGTCGGCGCCGGATCCGGTTCCAGGCCGAGGCCATTGAGGACGTGCCGCTCGACCTCGCCGCTGACGTTGGCGTGGGTGCCGACGGCGCCGGAGATGGATCCCACGCTGATTCCCTCGCGCGCCCGCCCGACGCGCGCCGAATCGCGCTGAAGCTCCGCGTACCAGCCGGCAACCTTGAAGCCGAAGGTGATCGGCTCGGCGTGGATGCCATGGCTGCGCCCGACCATCGGCGTGTCCCGATGCTGGAGGGCAAGCCGATGAACCACCTCGATCAGCCGCGCCAGCTCGGTTTCCACCACGTGCGTCGCGTCGCGCAGGATGACCGCCGTGGCCGTGTCGAGCACGTCGGAGCTGGTCAGGCCGTAGTGCAGCCAGCGCCCTTCGGTCCCCAGCCGCTCGGTGACCGAGCGCAGGAATGCGATGACGTCGTGCTGCGATTCCTGCTCGATCTCGCGTGCCCGCTGCACGTCAACCTCGGCCGCCGCCGCGTTAATGCGCTCCCAGTCGGCGTCAGGCACAACGCCCGCGTCACGCAGCGCCTCTACCGTGAGCAGCTCGATCCTCAGCCAGAGGTCGAGTTTATGCTGCTCGCCGAAGATGTCGCGCAGCTCCGGCAGCGCATACCGATCAATCATGTCCGGAATGGTACGACCCAGCGCCCGGGCGAGGGATGTTGCACCGCATGCACGAACCGGAAGAGCCCAGGACCCATGCGGCGCCTATCAGCACGTCCCACGCGCCGGACGGCCCGACCAGAACGGCTGCCGTCCCCGCAGTTGCACCGGACGACACTAATTCCGAACGAAGCCCGGCTCACGCGTCCTGAGTTGCACCCGGTGACACTGCCGACGTGTGGGCTGGCTCTCGTTCGACTTTAGTCGCACCGTGTGCAACCGCCGATGGGTCGCCGCCTCTACGCCCGGGGGTCGATCCGGAGCTCGGCCCCGGACGCCTGCTCGGCCCGGAAGTCAGCCACGCGCTCCGCCACGGACGCGTTGGAGAGCGCGAGGATGCGAGCGGCCAGGTGCCCCGCGTTCTTCGCTCCCGCCGAACCGATGGCAACGGTCGCCACCGGCACGCCGGGCGGCATCTGGACCACGGCATAGAGCGCATCGGCTCCCCCCAGCGAACCGCCATCCAGCGGCACCCCGATCACCGGCTTCGCCGTGAGCGAAGCAAGCACCCCGGGCAGGTGGGCGGCAAGGCCCGCGGCACCGATGAAGAGCTGCACGCCGGCAGCCTCGGCCTGGGCGATGTAGGCGTGCAACGCGTCGGCCTGGCGGTGGGCACTGATGACCGATGCCTCCCACGTGATCTCGTAGCTATCGAGCACGTCGAAGCAGCCCTTGAGGGTCGGCAGGTCGGAGCGGGAGCCGCAGATGACGGCGACTGTTGGCATCGGTCAGGTAAGGATACGGGTCCCCCGGTTAGCAAGCCCGGAGTTCTTGCGCTCACTGCATGGATCTGGGCCGAACTCGGTCCAAAACCGCCGCGTCTTGCATGCGCTGCAGAAACCTGACCGCGCGCGAGTCAACTTACCTCCGGATCCCACGAATCCATGCACTGAGCGCAAGTTCCGGCGGCCGCGCAACGCTGGGAGGCACTTCCATGCGCTGAGCGCAAGGCGCGGTCGGGCACGATGGCGGAATCGTCAGGGCGCCGGCGAAATCTCGCGCGCGGCGATGTCGGTCCGGTACTGGCCGCCGTTGAGCGCAACCTCACGCGCGCCGCGATACGCGGAGGCGCGAGCGTCCTCCAGGGTCACGCCACGACCAACAAGCGTGAGCACGCGACCACCGGTTGACTCATAGGCGTCATCGGCCATGCGACGGGTGGCACCATGGAAGCACAATACCTCGCCCTCATCGGCAGCCGACGATGGTTCAACGCCCTCGATTCGACGGCCAATCAGCGGCACCCCGGGATAACCCTCGGACGCCACGACCACACCGACCGCGGCGCCTGTGCGCAACGCCACTGAGCCCTCCATCAGTCCACGGTCACCGATCGCACAGCCGAGCAGCGCCGAGGCCAGATCGCCGTCGAGCATCGGCAACAGGACCTGCGCCTCGGGGTCGCCGAAGCGGGCATTGAACTCGAGCACCATCGGTCCGTCATCGGTCAGCATGAGGCCGGCGTACAAGACTCCGCGATAAGGAAAGCCGTCGCGCGCCATTCGCCAGGCAACGGGTTCGAAGACCTCGGCCGCCATCTGCTCCAGCGCGAACCGGCCGAACCATGGCACCGGCGCGTACGCACCCATGCCGCCGGTGTTCGGGCCAACGTCATCATCACCCAGGCGTTTGTAGTCGCGCGCGGCCGCCAACGGCACCACCGACTCGCCGCTGACCAGCGCGAAGACGCTCACCTCGCGCCCATCCAACCGCTCCTCCAGCATCACCCGGGCGCCGCGCGCAACCGACCCGAACAGATCGAGCACCGCGGCCTCCGCCTCCGCGTGCGTCTCGGGAACAACGACTCCCTTGCCCGCCGCGAGCCAGTCCGCCTTCACCACCGGGACGCGCTCGGAGCCCCGGACGTGCGCAACCGCCGCATCAGGATCCGTGAAGGTGGCCGCAGATGCGGTCGCCACGCCCGCCCGCTCCATCTGGCGCTTGGCGAATGCCTTGCTCGACTCCAGGCGCGCCGCGGCACGCATCGGTCCAAAGGTCGGAATCCGCGTTGATTCGAGCTCGTCAGCCAGACCGGCGGCCAGTGGCGCTTCCGGACCGATGACGACCAGCCCGTATCGCTCCCTCACGGCATGACGCGCAACCGAGGTCGTGTCGGTGATGTCGAGATCGATGTTCTCCCCCACCGCGAGGGTGCCGCCGTTGCCCGGCGCGATTCGCACACGGCGCACACTCTCGTCGCGCGCAAGCCTCCAGGCGAGCGCGTGCTCGCGCGCTCCCGAACCGATGACCAACACGTCCATAGTCGGAGTCTACGGTCCGCAATAGCTTGCGCCGCCGATGTATCGACGATCTGTGACAGTAAACCGGTGCCATGCCACGTTTCAGTGGTACATCGGCGGCGATCACGCTGGGGAGGGCGCAAGTGCTCGGTTCGTGTCACTTGACTGCCGATGTGTCGGCGGTTCATCACCTCGATCGCGTGCCATGTGACCGTTCGGCGACCTACCGGTTCCCCGTCGACATGGACCTCACGGCGGCGCGCGCCCCACGCTCGGAGCCCGCCGGTCTATCGGCGATTCGACCCGCGGACCGCGGCG
>JBBSLF010000086.1:0-7494 GCA_038255505.1 Candidatus Limnocylindria bacterium | reverse complement strand
GGCGCTCACGTTCGCCAGTGCTGTGCCCCGTGTGTCGTGAAAGTGCATGGCCAGCCGGTCCGCGCCAATGCCTGCGCTGCCGAGCGCGCCGATCACGCGTCGCACGTCCGCCGGACCGGCCACGCCGATGGTGTCCCCGATGCTCAGCTCGTCGACGCCAAGCTCCAGCAGTTGTTGCGCGACGCCCACGACGACGGCCTCGCCCACATCGCCCTGGTAGGGGCAGCCGAAGGCCGTGCTCACGTAGCCGCGCGTCCACCATCCGCGCTCACGGGCCCGGGCCACCACCGGCCGGAACGCGTCGATGGATTCCGAGATCGTCATGTTGATGTTCGCCTTCGTGAACGGCTCGGAAGCAGCTGTGAACACGCAGACCGCATCGGCTCCGGCAGCCTCCGCGCGCTCCATGCCGCGAGCATTCGGAACCAGCACCGGGTAGCGCACGCCCGGCCGCCGTTCCAGCTGTGCCATGAGGTCGTCCGCATCGGCCAGCTGCGGGATGGCCTTGGGGGCCACGAAGCTGGTGGCCTCGATCTCGCGCAGGCCGGCATCGGCGAGAAGCGACAGGAAGCGCAGCTTGGCATCGGTTGAAATCGGAGACTTTTCGTTCTGGAGCCCGTCGCGTGGCCCGACCTCGTAGATGCGCACGTCATGCGTCGTCATGACACATCCGCCCGGACTGATGCGAGCTGGTCTCCGCGCTGCACCTGCTGGCCTTCCTCCACGGCCAGGCCGATGAGCGTGCCGTCCATCGGTGCGACGACCGCATGCTCCATCTTCATCGCCTCGATCACGATCACGGCCTGGTGCGCAGTGACCGATGCGCCTTCGGCGACCCGAACCGCGATGACGCGGCCCGGCATCGGAGCGGTCAGTATCGCAGTGCCGTCGGCGCCCGCGGCGACGTGTCGGACCGCGTCCTCGATCGTGGGAGGCGGCGCGAGCGAGAACTCGAGCGACTGACCGTCGACATCGACATGGATGAGATCGCCATGCCTCATGGCCGAACCATCGGGCGGGGGCAGCTCGTCAAGCGCCACACTGCGCTCCACGTCGCCGAATCGGATGCGGCGCACGGGCGAGCCATTCAGGCGCCAGCCATCGGTCCATGGTGTCCTTTCGGCAGGTTCGAGCAGGCTGGCAGCAACCTGCCAGTGCTCGTCGGAGGGGATCGACGGGGCCGGCAGATCGAGGGTGGCGAGCGTGTCGGTTCGCATCTCGCCGTCACGCGCGGAGGGCTGATCGAGCAGCCAGCGCAGGAATCGCACATTCGTGCGCACGCCCAGGATGGTCGTCGCGACCAGCGCGGCGCGCAGCCGATCGAGCGCCTCATCGCGCGTCCGGCCGTGGGCGATGAGCTTGGCGAGCATCGGGTCGTATCGATCGCTGATGAGGTCACCCTCTCGAACCCCGGTGTCGACCCTGATGCCTTCAGGCCAATCGATCCGTGCCAGATGCCCGGTCGCCGGCAGGAAGCCGCCTTCCGGATCCTCGGCGTAGATGCGCGCCTCGATGGCGTGACCCGTGATCTCGAGCGGTCCGCTCAACCCCAGCTCCGCCAGCGTTGCGCCGGCAGCGATGCGCAGCTGGTCCTCGACGAGATCGCGGCCGGTGACGGCTTCGGTGACGGGGTGCTCAACCTGGAGCCGGGTGTTCATCTCGAGGAAGAAGAAATCGCCCGCATCGGTCAGGAGCATTTCTACCGTTCCGGCGCTGACGTATCCGACACTCGACGCCAACTTCAGCGCCGCCAGGCCCATGCGCTCCCGGAGCTCCGGCGTGACCGATGGAGCAGGCGCCTCCTCCACGATCTTCTGGTTCCTGCGCTGAGCGCTGCAATCGCGCTCCCCAAGATGAATTCCGTTGCCGTGCGCGTCGAACAGGACCTGGATCTCCACGTGCCGGGGCCCTTCCAGGTAGCGCTCGAGAATGAGCCGATCATCACCGAAGGACCGATGCGCCTCGCGCCGCGCCGCCGCCAGCGCGTCGGGCAGGTCCGTTGCCGCGCGGACGATGTGCATGCCCTTGCCGCCGCCGCCGGCGCTCGGCTTGACAAGCAGCGGGTAGCCGATGCCGGCTGCCTCCGCCGTCAGTGTGACCTCGTCCACAGCCTCACCGTCATAGCCGGGCACGGTCGGCACACCATGCTCCGCGGCGTGCCGGCGTGCGGCCGCCTTATCTCCCATGGCCGCGATGGCGATCGCGGGTGGTCCCACCCATGCGAGACCGGCGTCTGTCACCGCGCGCGCGAACCTCGGGTTTTCGGCGAGGAACCCGTAGCCGGGATGGATCGCGTCGGCGCTTGTGCGACGAGCAATCTCCAGGATCGCCTCAGCGTCGAGATAGGATGCGAGCTCGTGCGACTCATTGGTGCCGTCTGATGGGCGCTCGCCCGCCACGTGCACGCCGATGACCCGGATCCCCAGCCGTCGGGCGGTTCGGGCAATGCGGACGGCGATCTCGCCCCGATTGGCGATGAGCAGGGAATGGATCTCTCGTGGGGCCGGCGAGTCCGGCGCGTCCGCCACGACAGATAGCGACGAACGCGACACCCGGACCCTTGAACCGACCCGAACCGCCGGCAACCGACCGGATGCAATCCAGCGTTGCACCGTTCTGACGGTGACGCCGAGCGCCTCGGCGACCTGTCGGGGCGTGAGGTCCGTGTTCATGCCGCGATTGTCGCAGGAGCGGGGCCCACTCGTGTGTCGCGCCGAGAATCTCTCAGCCGGTGGGCTGCCCGATGGTCCTCCGTCGCGCCGCATCGCCGACGGCGATCCACCCGAGGGTGGCAAGCGCGGCCAGGACGGCACCCCCGAGGGTCCCGATCATCACGGCGAGTGGTGTCACGCCAATCGAAGAGGTTGGCATCGCGGTATTCGGGAGGTCGCTCGAGCTCGTCACCTCGACGGCACCCTCGAGGGTGCTCGCCGCGCCAGATTGGTCCGTCCCATGAACGAACAGCGTGTGCGGTCCATCGGACAGGGCGGGCATGATGAAGGAGTGCCGGATCATGCCGGTTGCGTCAGCCACGAGCGTCCCCAAGGACGTCCGTGCGGAGTCAAATCCGAAGGTCGCGGAGCTGCCGGGAAGCAGGTTGGCCACCTCGATCACGAGTCGGTCACCCACCTGGACGACCGGCGTCCTCACCACGAGCGACGGTGGTGTGGCTGACGCGCTCGGCGCGGCGGACTCCACAGGGGTGGCAGGCGGCGACGCGGAGCTCATCGGCGTCGGCGCGACCGTTGGAGTGACGGTCGGCACCGGTGTCGGTGTGGGCGTCGCCGTTGGCGCCGGTGTCGGTGTGGGCGTCGCCGTTGGCGCCGGTGTCGGTGTGGGCGTCGCCGTTGGCGCCAGCGTCGGTGTGGGTGTGGGTGTGGGGGCCGGTGTCGGGTCGTCCTCGCCGTAGACGACCGCTTCTGCGGTGATGGAGATCACCGCCAGGAAGATGTAGTCGTCGTTCGACGGGTTGGCCGATGTGATCTCCACGCTGGTGTCTCCCGTGGACAGGAACGGGACGATGTCGTAGAGCTCGTCGTCCTCTCCGCCCGGTCCGTTGGGATCAGTGGGATTGGCGGTCGAATCTCCCACTCCGCCGACGGTGATGAGCGCATTGTCCGCGCCGAGTCCATCGTCCCAATTTCCGGCTCCAAGCCACCAACAGTCCCTTCAACGCCGCCAGCTCGGTTCACGCTTCTCCATGAAGGCGCGCAGCCCCTCCTGGCCCTCGAGCGAAGTCCGTTGCCGGGCGATGCGACCGGGCGCAAGCCGATGAGCTTCCGCCAGGCCAGCGACGCGGACGGCGCGGGCCAGCTCCTTTGCGCCGCGGATCGCCGTCGGCCCCGACGCGCGAAGCTCGTTCAGGAGCGCCTCCACGCCCATGTCGAGCGCCGCCTCGTCGGCGACAACTTCGTGCACGAGCCCGATTCGCTGCGCGCGGCCGGCGTCGAAGCGCTGCCCGGTGCCGAACAGCGCGCGGGCGTGGGACTCGCCGATCTTCGGTAGCACGAAGGTGCTGATGACCGCGGGAATGATGCCCAGCTTCGTCTCAGTGAAGCCGAAGGTGGCATCGGCGGTCGCGACCACGACATCGCTGACGGCGCACAGGCCCATCCCCCCGCCGAGGGCTGCGCCCTGCACGCGCGCGATGACCGGCACCGGGCACGTGTCGATGGCATCAAACATTGCCTGCATGTCGGCAGCGTCACGCTCGTTGTCATGAACCGAGAGGCCGATGGCGCTCCGCATCCACTCGATGTCGGCACCCGCGCAGAACGTGGCGCCATCCCCGGCCAACACCACGCCGCGCAGCTCGTCGGGTGGCTCGGTCGCGAGGCTCTCGAAGGTGGAGCGCAGCTCGCCGATGAGCGCGGCGTTGAACGCGTTACGCACTTCGGGACGAGTGAGCGTCACTCGCGCGAAAGGACCGTCCCGTTCGACGTGCAGCAGAGCGTTCATCTGGCGCGGCCTCGACGGTGGAATGCATCCGCCACGGCGCGCACCTGCGTCAGCAACGGCTCCTCGAGCCAGACGACATCGGTGCCGTCGGGCACGTCCACGGTCGCCTGTGCGCCCGGCTCGCCGACGAGGCCGAGCATGAGGCGCGCTCTCCCACTTTGAGCGTCGGTCTCGACGAGATAGGCGGCCTCGACACCGGTGTTCCGCAGCCCCGCGGCCAGGCTGGCTTCAAGGGCTCGGGTGTCCTGCCCGGGGAGACGGACGCGGATCGAGTGCCGTGCCGTGGGTTCGAAGAGGGGTTGGTCGGTGCCGGGAAGGCGGCCATCCGCCAGCGCGGCGAGCTCCTCGGCATCGAAGCGATATGGCACCGGGCCCGCGGGGTCCATGATCGCCGGCAGACCCGCCGCCGCAAGGTTCGCGATCGCGATGCGTGCCGGCAGAGGCAGATTGCCGGTCCGTGCCGGAGCCCATGCGGCAAGCGCCCCGACGGAGGCGAACATCACGCTCACGGGCTTACCCTCGCCCTCCTGCGCCAGCATCACGCTGATCTCGACCTGCTCGTCATCGTTGACGGCCGATGCCAGCGCCGCCTTCGCTTCATCGCCATGCTCGGGCGGCACGGGCAGCAGGAGGGTGCCGCTCATGAGCGTCCGGGAGAAGGCCACGAGCGGGCCGCGGTCGCCGCGCTCCTCGCCCTCGCGCGCGGCCAGCATGGCGTCGAACAGGTTCGCGGCGCTTGTCTCGAGCGCCCCCGAAGGGATGCTGCGGTCGTGTGAGCCCGGGGCCGGGCGATCAGGAAGCATGGGCCCTGTGAGCCTAGCGGATGGTGGTAGCATCGGCGCATGATCCGAGGCATCGACCACCTCGTCATCGCCTGTGCCGATCCGGACGCGGCGGCGGCCGAACTTGAATCGGCGCTTGGGCTCACCCTCACCGGCGGGGGTCGACACGCCGGGCGGGGTACGTGGAATCGGATTGCCTGGCTGGCCGATGGCTCGTACCTTGAGTTGATCGGCGTTGACGATCGTGAGGCGGCGCTGATGCAGCCGGTCGGAGCCGCCACGGTCCGCATGCTCGAGGAGCATGGTGCGGGCCTGGCGACATACGCGCTCCGGGTCGACGACATCGAGCTGACCGCGGCAGGGCTGCGTGCCGCCGGATCTTCGCTGGGCCCCGTCCAGCACGGCTCGCGCACCCGCACCGATGGCGAGGTGGTGGAGTGGTGGACCGCCGTCCCCGACGCCCCATTGACCTCGATGTCACCGTTCCTCATCGAGCACGCTTACGTCGGGTCGGAATGGGGCCGCCAGGCGCTCGAGGCTCGGGCTGCGTTCGCGCACCCGATCGGCTCGCCGGTCCTCCTCGCGCGACTCGACATCGCCGCCGCGGATCCTCCATCGCTCGCAGCCGACCTGCACGCCGAGTTCGGGCTCGACTTCTGGGCAGTTGCCGACCTGGCCGTGGCGGACGTCGGGTCGCACGTCGTGCGCATCGTCCCCAATCGCGAGATGGCCGTACCGGCCGTCATCACCCTCGGCGCGGACGTCGATGCACCGCGCACCGTGGATTCGCTGGGAGTCCGCTTCGACGTCGAACGGGTCGAGTTGCCGGTGGCTACATCCGGTAGAGGCTGAATCCGGGTTCCGGAATCGGCGCATTCAGGGCGGCGGAGATGCCAACCGCCAGCACGCGGCGCGTGTCCATCGGGTCGATCACCCCGTCGTCCCACAGCCGCGCCGTCGAGTGGTAGGGGGAACCCTCACGCTCGTACTTTTCGAGGATCGGCGCTTCGAAGGCGTCCCGATCCGCATCGGTCTCGAAGCCTCCGCGGACGGTCGACAGCACCCGTGCAGCCTGGGAACCGCCCATGACCGAAATCCGCGCATTCGGCCACATCCACAGCTGGCGCGGCGAGTACGCGCGACCGCCCATGCCGTAGTTCCCGGCGCCGAATGAACCGCCGATGATGACCGTGAACTTTGGCACGTTCGTCGTGCTCACCGCGGTCACGAGCTTGGCGCCGTCGCGCGCGATTCCGCCGGCCTCATATTCGCGGCCGACCATGAAGCCAGTGATGTTCTGGAGGAAGACGAGCGGGATCTTGCGCTGGCTGGCGAGTTCCACGAAGTGGGCGCCCTTGCGGGCCGACTCGCTGAACAGGATCCCGTTGTTGGCGATGATCCCCACCGGATAGCCATGAATGCGGGCGAACCCGGTGACGAGGGTGGTGCCGTAGCGCTCCTTGAACTCGTGGAAGTCTGATCCGTCGACGAGGCGCGCTATTACCTCCCGAACGTCGTAGCTCTGCCTGGAATCTGCGGGGATGACGGCATAGAGGTCTTCTGGGTGGACCGATGGCTCGCGCGGCTCGCCCACCTCCCATGGCGGATCCGGCTTGCGCCAGGCCAGGTTGCGAACGATCTGGCGACCGATTGCGAGCGCGTGCTCGTCGTTCAGCGCGTAGTGGTCGGCGACTCCGGATTGGGTGGTATGAACCTCGGCCCCGCCGAGCTCCTCGGCCGTGACGACCTCGCCCGTGGCGGCCTGCACCAGCGGAGGGCCGCCCAGGAAAATGGTGCCGGTGCCTTTGACGATGACCGTTTCGTCGGACATGGCCGGGACGTACGCGCCGCCTGCCGTGCAGGAGCCCATGACGAGGGCGACCTGCGGGATGCGGCGCGCACTGAGCTGGGCCTGGTTGTAGAAGATGCGCCCGAAGTGATCGCGATCGGGGAACACTTCGTCCTGGAGCGGCAGGAAGGCGCCCCCCGAGTCCACCAGGTAGAGGCACGGCAGCCGATTCTCGAGCGCGATTTCCTGCGCGCGCAGATGCTTCTTGACGGTCATCGGATAGTACGTGCCGCCCTTGACCGTCGCGTCGTTGGCGACGATGACGCACTCGACTCCCTCCACGCGGCCGATGCCGGTCACGATCCCGGCGCCCGGCGCATCGTCGTCATACATGCCATTGGCGGCGTGGGCGCTCAGCTCGAGGAACGCTGAGCCGGGGTCAAGCAGGCGGTCGATCCGCTCGCG
>JBBSLF010000085.1:0-7688 GCA_038255505.1 Candidatus Limnocylindria bacterium | reverse complement strand
GTGGCTGCGCACCGATGCCGGCGCCCCGAACTACGAGGCGCTCACCGGCGACCGAATCAGCACCAAGACGGTGATCGTGCAGGTCGTGCGCCAGGACGTGCTGATCGGCGAGAACGACCCGGGAGGGTTCCCCCGGCGTCGCGAGTATCTCGTGGAGAGCGGAGTCGGCGTGCTCTATCTCGAGGGCCGAGGTCATGATGTGCGGTGGTCGCGGGATACCCCCGAGGATGTCACCACTTGGACCTACGCTGACAGCGGCGACCCAGTCATCCTCCCGGCGGGCAAGACGTGGTGGCACATCGTTCCGATCGGGAGCGGCATCTCCGAAGGCTAGTTCTGCGCGTGATCCGGCGTCCGCCGCTCCTAGTCGGGTGGCGCCGACGGCGAGAAGAACGCGTCCATGGCGCGCCGGATCTGGTGATCAGGATCGAACGAGCGACTGGCCGTTGCGATCTGCCGCCGAACGTCCCGCGCATCGGGCTCGGCGTCATCCACCTCACCCTGCGGCATGACCACTGGCCCGAGCTCGACGGCCACCGCGCCCTCCTCGGATGGCGCCACGGCGGTCGCCGGCGGTGGTGTCGCGGCCGGCTCAGGCGTCGCCTCGGCGGTCATCGGCTTCGGCTCTACCGGCACTTCAACGGTGGTCGAACGGCGAGCCAGCAGTGCGGGTCGTGGTCGCGGATTGCCGCTGATCTGGTTCTTGCCGAGCCTCTTGGCGGTGTACATGGCGCGATCGGCGGCGCTCATCAGCTCTTCGGCGGACAGCCCGTCCTCCGGGTGCGAGACGAGCCCGATGCTGACGCTGGTCACCGGCTCGGTACCGGCCAGCGACATGCCGACCTCTTCGGCGCCGACACGAATCTTCTCCGCGACGACGAAGGCACCAACGATGTCCGTCTCCGGCAGCATCACCACGAATTCGTCACCGCCATAGCGGTAGGCGCTGTCCACGGTCCGGATCGAGTCGTGGATCACTGTGCCGACCGAGCGCAGGATTCCGTCGCCGCGGAGATGGCCGGAGGTGTCGTTGATCGCCTTGAGCCCATCGAGGTCGATCATCAGCACACAGAACCCGCGTTCACTGCGCCGCGTGCGGCTGACTTCCTGTTCGAGGGTCACGAACAGCTGCGATCGATTGAAGAGCCCGGTGAGGGGATCCGTGCGCGACAGCGCCAGCGCATGGTCCACGGTCCGACGTTGGTGCCCGGAGTACGCGACGGCCACGAATGCGAGCAGCCACGTCGCCCCGAGCCCGATCGACAGGCGCAGGGCGTCCTCCGCTCCGTATGACGCCAGGGCGGGGTCGGCAAGAAGCACCGTGGCAAAGGCGGCGGTGGCCAGTCCGGCGGCCGTGAGCCCGGCCCGCGGCCCGTAGGCGAGCGCTGCAGCCACCGCAACGAGCGCGAAGAGCATGGCGAACGGCGATGACGCGAACCCGGTGAGCACGAGCAGGCCGCCGATGAGCGCGACCGCCGTGAGCACCTCGGCGAGCCGGCCCAGGCTCCCGCGCCGAGATGGAGCAATCAGCTCGTGGAACAGCACCACGGCCAGAACGGCGATGCCGCCGAGTAGGAAGATCGACGCCTGGCCGCCGGCGAAGGACCCGCTTGCCCCGACGCCGAGCAGCACGATGGTGATGGTCAGCCACCAGACGACGCGCAAGGTGGACTCGGCGTCTGAGGCATCCCGCTCCCCTGGCCCCGGTCGGGGTCCCGAGACCCGCCCCGGCACGGTCACTTCGGGGCTAGAGGGGCGCGCGGCGCCGGGCACGCTGCGGCCGGCCAGCATCACCCCGACCAACAAGAGGCCGGCAAGAAGTGCCGTGACAGCAATGATCGTGAGTTCTAGCGGCACATTTCCTCGGTGGTGCGGCGCGGCATCACATGGCTCGGGGCCCGCGCAATGTCGGCCGGCCCAGTATGGCGGCCGCGAGAGAGATGGCGCAAACGTACTAACCCATCCGTACTACCCCGATTTTGCGGCGCAGGTGCTAACGCGGGTCGAAACGCGCTGCGGTGATACACTCCGGGCCCTTCCATGGTCGACACCCTTCAGTCCCACGCGGTCTATTCGCGACCCCCTCGGCCCTGGCTCGCCGCGCTTCTGTCCTTCGTGTTTCCCGGTTTGGGACAGGCCTACGCGAGCCGCTGGCGCCCGGCGGTCCTCTTCGCCGTGCCGGTGCTGCTGCTGGCGGCCCTCACCATGGCCGTCGTCAGCGGGATCGCCGGCGACCTGGGCAACAGCCTGCTCTCGACTGGATTCCTGACCGCTGTGCTCGTGTTGAACGGCGCGCTGCTGTTCTGGCGAGCGGCAGCGATTGCTCACGCTGGCCTCACCCCGCGCCGCGAACTCGCCGGTTCCCGCCGGCGCAATGCACTCATGGCGGTCGGTGCCCTGCTGATCGCTACCGTGGCGATGCATGCCTGGGTCGGCGTGGTCGTGGCCCACCTGGAGGGATCACTTGCGCAGATCTTCGACGGCACCGACCCCAATGACGAGCCGGGTGCGATTCCCTCACATGACGATGGCGAAGAGCCTGGTGAGGATCCTGATCCTGATGAGCCGATCAGCGCGCCGGAATATCGTTGGGACGGCGACGAGCGCATCAACATTCTCCTGCTGGGGACCGATGCGGCGCCGGGCCGCGAGGCGGTCCTGACCGACGTGATCCTGGTCATCAGCGTCGACCCGGTCGACGAGACAGCGGTGATGATCTCGGTGCCGCGCGACACGGGCTTCGTGCCGCTTCCCGACGAGCGGATGTACATCGGCGGACTCTATCCCGGCAAGGTCAACGAGATGCCGGCCCGGGCCTCGGGGAATCCAGCTCTATGGTGCCCGGATCGGCCCGACAGCCCGACAGCCTGCGGGCTGCGCGCGATCGAAGCATCGGTCGGCCTGTATCTCGGCATCGAGATTCACCACTACGCCCGCGTCGACATGGCGGGCTTTGCCGACCTGATCGACGCGCTGGGGGGCATCGAACTGTGCCTGCCGGGCCGCCTGGTCGATCCCACATTTGACGGTAGCCTCGACAACGAGGGCGATCGTGAGCCGCTCATCCTGCCGCAGGGCTGCCACGAGTACAACGGCATCGACGCGCTGGCCTACGCTCGCAGCCGCAAGGGCTGGATCGAGATGCCCGACGGCGAACGCGTGCCGCAGAGCGACTTCGCGCGCAGCGACCGACAGCAGCGCCTCCTGCTCGCCGTACGCCAAGAGCTGGCACAGGCCGATACGATATTCGAGCTTCCCGCCATCCTGGGCGCCATCGGTCGAGCCGTCAGCACGGACTTCCCGCGCGACCAGGCCGGTGACCTCTCGTCGCTCCTGCCGTTGATCACCGGGCCTGATATCGACCGGCTGGTGCTCGGCTATCCCGACTTTGTCGACCTGCCGGTCGACGCCGACACCAACTACTTGCTCCTGCCGAAACGCGATGCCATCCGCGATGAGATGGCGAGGATCTTTGCGCCCGATGCGCTGCGCGGCTGGTACCTCGGCACGATGGCCGCCACACCCGGTGCCGAGGCGGAGACCGAGACTCCGACACCCTGACCGACTCAGTCCAGCCGGCCCAGCACGACGGCAAGGATGGCGAGGCCGCCCGAGACGGCGGTCAGGCTCAGCATCGCGTCACGCTGGCTGAAGCCGATCCGAAGAAGTTGATGGTGAATGTGGCCGCGGTCGGCACGGAAGAACGGCTCACCGCGTGCGGTGCGGCGGACGACCGCCCACGCCGTATCGAGAATCGGCACGCCCAGCGCGATGATAGGAACCCATGGCGCCTGCGGCGTGACACTGTCCTGGGTCAGCGAGATACCGATGGCCGCCACCACGAACCCGAGAAACATGGCGCCGGTGTCGCCCATGATGATCGAGGCCGGATGGAGGTTGTAGGCCAGAAATCCGGCGGCCGCGCCCGCGGTCGCGGCAGTGATGAAGAGGGTCGGATGGGCGCCATCGGTCACGGCGATGAGTCCGAACGCCCCGAGCACGGTCAGCACCACGGCCGAGGCAAGACCATCGAGCCCGTCGATCAGGTTCACGGCGTTGATGACGCCCACGATCCAGGCCACGGTGATCGGCAGGGCAAGTGGCCCCAGCTCCAGGATGCCCCACGGAAAGTGAAAGCGCTCGAGGCTCAGGCCCAGCGAAAAGGCAAGTACGGCCGCCCCGATCTGGCATGCGAGCTTGACGAAAGCCCGCATGCCACGCGTGTCATCGATGATCCCTACGGCGAGCAGGAGGCTGACGCCGGCAAGAATGGCCGGGGCCCGATTTGGCCGGAGCCCGAGCGTGGCGCCGAGATCGCTCGAGAACAGTGCTGCCAGGCCGATGGCAATGCCGAAGGCGATGGCCATCGCGATGCCCCCCAGCCGCGGCACGGGGACAGAGTGGATCTTTCTGCCGCCCGGCTCGTCGAGCAGGCCGAACTTGTGGCCGTACATCCGCACGATGGGAGTGATGATCAGCGCGATCACGAGTGCAGCTGCGGAAGTGAGCGCCGTTGGCATCGGCCGATGGTAGCGGCAGGAGTGGTGGTCGGGGCGGCCGGATTCGAACCGGCGGCCTCCTGCTCCCAAAGCAGGCGATCTGCCAGACTGATCTACGCCCCGACCGTTTCGACCAATTCCGTGCTCAGCGAGCGCGCCTAACTCCGAATCGGACGATGCACAAGATTGACTACACCGCTCGAATACACCATGATCCGCTAAACATCCTGCTTCGGAAATGGCCTCGAAATGCCGACAATCCCCGCCGCGGGCGGCCCTGCCGCCGACTCGCAGCCCGCCCATCTTACGACGGACGCGGCGCGCGCGAGCTTCCTGCGCCACCTGCGCGCCGGCAATAAGGCCCCGCGCACCATCGAGACCTACCTCGACGCGGTCGACCTGTTCGGCCGCTTCCTCGCCGCTCAGGGCATGCCGACCGCGGTGGGCGCCATCCGGCGCGAGCACATCGAGTCCTGGTTGGTCGACCTCGCCGACCGCGGTCAAGCGCCAGCCACCGTCAGTAACCGCTACCGCAGCCTACACAGCTTCTTCGCCTGGCTGGTCGACGAGGACGAGCTGACCCACTCGCCCATGGAGCGCATGCGCCCGCCGCAGGTGCCTGAGCAGCCGCCGGCCGTGCTGCGTGATGATGAACTTACGGCGCTGCTCAAGGCGTGCGCCGGGACTGACTTCGACGCTCGCCGCGACACCGCCCTCATCCGTCTGCTGATCGACACCGGCATGCGCCGCGGCGAACTTGTCGGGCTGAAGCTCACCGACGTCGACTTCGACCACGACGTGGCGATCGTGATGGGCAAGGGCCGCCGCGCGCGGTCGTGCCCGTTCGGCCACAAGACGGCCCAGGCGCTGGATCGCTACCTGCGCCTGCGCGCCCGCCATCCCCACGCCGTGCTCGAGGCGCTGTGGCTGGGCCGAAAGGGCGCCCTGGTCGCCAACAGCGTGCTCCAGCTCGTCCGGCGCCGTGGGCGGCAGGCGGGCATCGAGAATCTCCATCCCCACGTCTTCCGCCACACCTACGCCCACCAGTGGCTGGCCGCCGGCGGGACCGAGGGCGACCTCATGCGCCTGGCTGGCTGGCGATCCCGCGACATGCTGTCCCGTTACGGCGCGTCGGCCGCCGACGAGCGCGCCCGCGCGGCCCACCGACGCCTGTCCCCCGGCGACCGGCTGTGACCCTAACTCCGGGACCGGCAGACCCGACGAGGTGGCCGGGTGGCACGCCCGTCGTGCGCGGTGGAATGCGCGATGTCGAACGCCTGCGGCGGCGGCTCGACGCCGACGGCTCATGGTCTGTCTTCGCGGCACCCGGCATCTCGTTTCGCGAGCTTGTTCGATCGTGCCGCAACGGAACCGTGCGGCAGACCACCATCGGGCAGGTGTTGGCAGCAGGAGGCACGCTGCGCGTGTCGCCTGGTCCGCCATACCACTGTGAGCTACAAGGTTTGACGCCCAGTCGCTTCGATGCCATTCTCGGGCCCGAAGAACCGAATCCTTGGCCCGTGCAACAACGGTGGTCACCATGATCACGCTCGAAGCTGACTTCAATCACCTAGATCCGCGGGGCCGGCTGCGCCTCGAGGGCCTAGCAATGCATCGCGGTACGCCCTTCGACGAGATTGCCGAGAAGCACCGCCGCATCGTGTTCGTAGACGGCGAGGACATCGTCGAAGGCGAGCTGGTTCACGATCCTCAGCTCGGTTGGGTGGGCGCCGCCGACTGGAACACGCAGGACGTCTGGCTGGCGTATCCCGCTGCGAGCCGGGCCGCCGTCTAACGGCGTTTCCCGGGCTGGCGTGCTGCCTGTGCCATCCCGTGCGGCGACTAGCGAGCCAAGCGATAATGGCAGAGCAGACGATGTAGGCAACCTATCTGGTTCCCGGCGAGATCGCGGCGACGCGCCAGCGGAGCGACTTCGCAGGGACATCACGGCACAGTTGAATTCGCTCCCACACGACGGCCGCCTTGAGGTCGACCCGTCACGGGTGACCGTCATGTCCGGCGCGTTCGCCGACGAGCTTGTCGGCAAGCTGATGACCGAACGGCCGTCCGAATCCGAGCATCGTGTTCGTCACCAGCAGCGCAGTCGGCTGATCCAGAGGAGGCCACATGCAGAGCGTATCCCGCGTCAGTCGGGTTGGGGCGATGAGGTGAGATATGGGTGAGCGGAGGTGGCAACGTCATGGGGAGGTCCCTACGGGCGAGAGAGGTTAGATCACTTTAGTGATGTCGGCTTTCGGCGCGGCCGAGCCCTGAGCACGAGCGAGTGACGCCTCCATCGTCACCCAACTGTCGCGGCTGTTGCCGACACACCCGCGCTGGACACGTTCCGGGAGGTGACACAGCCCGAACGCAGGCCTAGCGCCAGATGTCGCGACCCAGCTTGCCGACCGCGGTCAGCAGCCGGTCATCGGTCGCCTCTGGCCCGTCATCGGTCAGCAGGCACAGCGGGCCCAGACGCGGCAGTTGCCAGGCCGGCTCGAACGACGCCATCGCGCGCGCCGATACGCGCCGGCCATCCGGTGCGCGCCAGATGGCAGCGAACGGATCGGCGGTCAGCTCGTCGGCGGTGGTGACCCAGCACGGTGCCTTGCCGCGGCCGGGGAGCTCATGCTCGGTCCAGTGGCGCAGGCGGTAGGCGAGGGCAGCCGCGCGGCGGGCCGATTCGACCACGAAGCCAACGTTCATGGGCACCGCGTGGCCGGACAGATAGCCCGAATAGGTGCGCGCCTTGGCGGCCAGGATGGCGCCGCGCTCGGTGCCCAGGTCGCGCTCGATGAACAGCTCCACCGCCCGCTCCCCGGACCCGAACACGGCCAGCGCATCGGGCCGCAGGTAGCCACCGAAGCCCAGCGCGATGGCGCGCTCCGGTGCCCAGCCGGCCAGGTAGGTCTCGCGGCTCGACGGCGCGGCCAGGATGGCCACCAGCAGGTCGTGAGTTGCCAGCTGGTGGATCACCGGTGACGGTGCTTCGACGCGGGTTGGCTTGCTGAGCTCGCCGGCCCAGATCAGCTGCGCCAGGCCCTCGCGTGCGGCCTTGGTCAGCGCATAGGCGAAGCGGCCGCGCGGACGCTGCGAGTTGGCGGCCCAGAAGCCGCGCAGCAGGCCATATTCGGCCAGCCGTGCCAGACGGCGCTGCGCCGTGCGGCGGTGGCCATAGGCGAGGACCGC
>JBBSLF010000084.1:0-7692 GCA_038255505.1 Candidatus Limnocylindria bacterium | reverse complement strand
GGGCCGCCGGAACGAGCCTCCCACCCGACCTGATCCTCACATCGATGAGGCGATAGAGAGATGAGCGCCGCTCGCGAACCACACCTTCCACGTCCACCACCAGCCGCTTGACGCCCGAGGTCTCTTCATAGAGATACATCGGCTCGCACGTAACAAGGTCCCGTACGCCGCGCGCTTGCCACGCTCACTGGCTACCGATCTATTGCTGATCCGTGACACGTCTCGTGGTCCGTGACACGAATCGCCGATGTAGCGGTCAAGCGACCTTGCCGCGATCAGCGACCAATGACGACGAGCACGACGATGACGGCGGCGAATCCGATTCGGTACGCGCTGAACACGGCAACGGAGCGGCGCCGAAGCCAGGCGAGCAGGAATCCAATGGCCATCAGCCCCGACAGGGCCGCGACCACGAAACCGATCGCGATGGCCAACCATTCGGCGCCGGGACGATCCGCATCGACGAAGAGGCTGCGCGAGCCGAACAGGCCGGCGCCGAACGTGATCGGCGTGGCGAGCAGGAAGCTGAAGCGGGCGGCGGCTTCGCGGGTCAGGCCGAGGGCCAGGCCCGCGGTGATGGTCGCTCCGGACCGGCTGATGCCGGGCAGTAGCGCCACGGCCTGGCTGAAGCCGATGGCCAGTGCGCGTCCGGCGGTGATGTCGGACAGCCCGCGACTGCGGCTGCCGATGCGGTCGGCCGCATATAGTGCCACCGCACCGATCACAAGGAAGGCGGCGATGGCCAGCCGCGCGGCGTCGTTCTCGCCGTGGAACGAATCTTCGATGAAGCTCTCCAGCGAGAAACCGATGATCGCTGCCGGGATCGTCGCCCCGATCAGCAGCCACGCCAGCCGCCGATCCGGATCGGATCCGATTCGACGCTCGCGGACGCTGGCAAGCCCGGCGCCGATCAACCGAACCCAATCGCGGAAAAAGTAGACGAGCAGCGCAACGAGCGTGCCGAGGTGCAGGAAAACATCGAAGGCGAGGCTCCCGATGAGCCCGCCGGACTCCCATCCTGCGATCCAGGGCGCCAGCTCCAGGTGCGCCGAAGAGCTGATCGGGATGAACTCGGTCAGGCCCTGGATGAGCCCGGCGAGCGCGGCCTGGATGATGACGTCCATATGGTTGAGTGGGTCACGATTCCTAGCGGATGAAGAGCGGTGCCAGGACCAGGCTGATGGTGGCGAGCAGCTTCACGAGCACGTGAAGCGACGGGCCGGCGGTGTCCTTGAACGGATCACCGACCGTGTCGCCGACAACGGCCGCGGCATGGGCATCTGATCCCTTGCCGAGCACGTTGCCATCATCATCCTTGAGCTCGCCCGACTCGATGTACTTCTTGGCGTTGTCCCACGCCCCGCCCCCATTGTTCAGCACCGTGGCCAGCATGACGCCTGAAATCGTGCCGACCATGAGCATGCCGGCGACCGCCTCGTGGCCCAGGAGCAGGCCGACCATGATCGGCGTGGCGACGGCAACGGTGCCGGGCAGGATCATCTCCTTCAGCGCGGCGCGGGTGGTGATGTCGACCACGCGCGCGTAGTCCGGCCGCTGGGTGTAATCCATGATCCCGGGCATTTCCCGGAACTGGCGTCGGACCTCGACGATGATGGCCTGCGCCGCGGTGCCGACGGCACGAATGGCGAGGCTGCTGAAGAAGTACACCAGCATGGCGCCGAGGAGTGCCGCGATGAACACGTTGACGTTGGCCAGGTCGACCGACTCGAGCAGGGTCCCGGCTTCGCGCAGTCCGCTCTCGATCTGTCGCTCGAGGATGAGGTTGACCTTGTCGATGTACGCGCTGAACAGGAGGAAGGCGGCAAGGGATGCTGACGCGATCGCATAGCCCTTGGTGAGCGCCTTCGTCGTGTTGCCGACCGCGTCGAGGCGGTCGGTGATCTCGCGCGCCTTCGCATCGGCCTTGCTGAACTGGGCGATGCCGCCCGCGTTGTCAGTGATCGGCCCGAAGGTGTCCATGGCCAGAATGTAGGCCGTTGTCATGAGCATGCCCATGGTGGCGACGGCGGTGCCGAAGATGCCACCGATGCCGGCCTCGATATCGGGAACCGCCGCGAGCGCCTGCTCGCCAAGGAAGTAGCTCGCGAAGAGCGCGATGGCGATCGTGATCGCGGTGACGGCGGTGGTTTCGAAGCCGACCGCCGTGCCGCTGATGATGTTCGTGGCGGGACCGGTCTTGCTGGCCTCGGCAATCTCGCGCACCGGCCGGAACGAGCCCGCTGTGTAGTACTGCGTGATGAACACGAAGGCCACGCTCGTTGCCAGACCGACCACGCCGGCGCCGAAGAACCAGATCCAGGCCGGGAGGCCGTTGGCCCCTGTGATGCCGACCGTCTGCATCATCTGCCAGGTCACGAATGCCAGCGCAAAGACCGAGAGGATGGTCGTGACCCAGTATCCGCGGTTGAGGATGTTCATCGGGTTCTCGTCTTCGCGGCCGCGGACGAAGAACATGGCAACGATCGTCGCAAGCAGGCCGAAGGCGCGCACTACGAGCGGGAAGAAGATCCATGCCTCCGGATTCGGCCAGCCCAGCTCGGTCGCGATGCGCCACACCGCGACGCCCAGGATCATGGCGCCGATGTTTTCAGCCGCAGTGGACTCGAACAGGTCGGCTCCACGTCCGGCGCAATCGCCGACGTTGTCACCGACCAGGTCCGCCACGACCGCCGCGTTGCGTGGGTCATCCTCGGGAATGCCCGCCTCAACCTTCCCGACCAGGTCCGCGCCGACGTCGGCGGCCTTGGTGTAGATGCCGCCGCCGAGCTGCGCGAACAGCGCCACGAAGCTGGCGCCAAATCCGAACCCGACGATGAGGAAGGGAGCGTCCTCGGGATTCGTGAAGCCGCCGAACGCGGCGAAGATGCCGTACACGCCGAGCAGGCTCAGGGCCACCACCAGGAAGCCGGAGACGGCTCCGCCGCGCATCGCGACCTGGACCGCGCGCACCAGGCTGTGCTGGGCCGCCGCGGCCGTCCGCACGTTTGCCTTGACACTGATGTACATGCCGATGATGCCCGCGGCCATGGAACATGCGGCCCCGACGAGAAAAGCGAGGCCGGTCCGGATCCCGAGGTCAAGGCCGTAGATGTCGGTCTCGGCAACATCCTGGCCCTCGACCAGCGTGATCACGAGGCCGATGACCACGGTACCGCCGATCGCGAGGATGCCGATGGTCTGGTACTGGCGTCGGATGAACGCCACGGCGCCTTCGAAGATCGTCCCGGCGATGTCGCGCATCGCATCCGTGCCGGTGTCGGCGCGCAGAACGTCCCAGGCCAGGTACATGGCGAACGCGATGGCGGCGATTCCGGCGAACGGGATCACCCACAAGATGGGCTGAGAGTCCATGAATCCTCCGAGTGGGGCCGGCGGCCATTCAGGCGGGCGCGCTCAGACCGGAATGTTCACACGTGAATTGCCGGCGGCTGGACACGTCACGGAACCCGCCAGCGAAGGCGGGCGGATTCTAGCACGCGCCCGGCTCGCCGCTGCGTTTCAGGGCAACCAGCGCGGCCGGAGGCCATGCCGCGCGAGCACCGTCCGCTCACCGCTCGCCGGTTCGAACAGGACCACCTGTCCCGCGCCGTCGATGGGGTCGTCCTCGCCGACAACGATGATGATCATGGCGTCCACGCTCGGGGCGAAGGCCGCAGCCCCGATCCGCGCGCCGGTGAGGGCCGCCGGAACGCGTCCGGCCGTCCTCGCATCGTCGGCCACGCGGAGCGTGCCATCGGAATCCAGGTACGCCACGCGGCCGTCCGGCGCCACCGCCGCCAGACGCGCGCCGCTTCCGAAGGCGCTCGGCTCGGAACTCGTCCCCGACCGATACACCACGAGGACCTCGGATTCGGCACCGGCACGCATCGGCGCAACCGGGGCCTCGAGCGGGACGCGCCCTGGATCGCCTCGGGTCACGAGGATGGCGGTACTGTCCGGCAGCCAGGCCGGTGGAGCCATCGCCACGACATCGATCAGCGTGAGTCGCTGCGCCGGCAGCTCCACGATGCCGATTCCGCGGTCCGCATCGACAAAGGCGATCGCCTGGCCGTCCGGCGCGTAGCGGGGGGCGCGGAGCCGTTCGTCCGCCTCGCCATCATCGGGCGATGGGCTGGCGAGCAGATCAGTTGGCAACTCGATCGGTGTCGGATCGCCACCGCCGACCTCCCACTGCCAGAGTCCCCGTCCCTCGCCGGAGGCGACATCGGCCCGCGCGAACGCGATGCGCAGAGCGTCCGGAGCATAGGTCGGGTCGAAGTCCGCGGAGCCGTCCGGGGTGATGACGCGGCGAGCGGTGCCATCGGCTCGCAGGAAGATCAGGTTCCGGCCATCCCCGACCACGAGGGACGTGCCGTCGGGCGATACCGCGTAGTCGAGGACTGGCGAAAGTTCGACGGAGAGCTGTCTCGTCCCGCTGCCATCGGCGTTCGTGGCCCACACATTCGGGATGCCGGCTCGATCGCTGATGAAAGTCAGCTGGTTGGAGACGGTGGCGGGTGGGGCGCCGGTTGTGAAGCTCCACGTGATCGGCTCGGCCAGCGCGCCGCCGGTGGCACTGAGCAGCCCGGGAGCAAGCTCGAGCTCGAAGGTGGTGTTCACCGGAAGAGGCCCCGACGGCGTGAAACGGAGGACCCGCCGCGCGCTGGAGTCATGCGGCAGGGCCATGAGCTCGAACGTGCCGGCGACGTCCGGAGTGATTCGCAGCATGTCGTCGTCGAACGAGGCTGGATCGACGGGCCGGTCGAAGATCACCGCGATCGACGTGGCCGGCGCGATTCCATCGACCTCGTCGGCGGGCACCAGCGTCTCGGCTCGAAGTCCCGGGGCAACGGTCCGAAAGCCGAACGTGATCGGCTCGCCGATCGTCACGCCGGCTGCGTCGGAGGCCGCCGCGCCGATGGTGACCTGGTACCGGATGCCCGCGCTCAGCGGCTCGTCGGGCACCACCTCGAGCAGCTCTCCACTCCAGCGCAGCTCGTGCGCAAAGCCCGGACGCAGCTGGAGCTCGGCTTCGACCGACGCGGTGTCCATCAGGGACGCGAAGGTCACCGCAATGACGTCGCCGAGCAGCACGTCTTCAGCGCCGTCCAACGGCAGCGTATCGACCACGGATGGCCGGCCGGCCGTCTCGAACACGAAGGGCGGTGGCGCTTCGGCCATCTCGTTGCCGGCGAGGTCGCGGATTCCCGCGCCGACCGTCAACGTGTACTCGGTCTCGAGGTCGAGTGGGCTGGCCGGCGTGAAGATCAGGGTGCTACCGCTCCAGCTGGCACCTCCGTCCACCGCGGGCTCGAACGAAATGGCGTCGGCGGCATCAGTCTCAACCGGCTCGCTGAAGGTGACCTCCACGCTCGTCGTGATGAGGGCTCGATTCGGCTCATCGGCCAGCGGCTGCGTCAACGCCACGACGAGCACGGTGGGAGGCCGAGCATCCACCGTACTTGCGAGGAACAGGACGCCCGCCAGGACGATGACGCCCACACCGATGACGACGATGCTGCGGAGAAGGATGGCGCGCATCGGCGCCGATCAGTGGTGGCGCAGGCGAGCAGGGAGAATCTGAAGCTCGTCGCGATACTTGGCGACGGTCCGTCGGGCAAGAGCGATCCCGTCGTTCGCAAGTGCATCGGCGATCTCCTGGTCGGAGAGCGGATGCCCCGCATCCTCCGCCTCGATCATGCGCCTGATCTGGTCCTTGACGCCGAGCGACGCGGTAAAGAAGTGGCTGAACGGCACGACCTCGCCCGACGGGATCATGACGTACTTCTCCGCGGTGGCCCGGCTGACCGTCGACTCGTGCATGCCGATGATCTCGCCAACCTCGGCACGCGTCAGCGGCACGAGATGCTGCACGCCGTTCACGAGATAGTCCCGCTGACGTTCGATGAGGCATTCGGCGATGCGCTGGATCGTCGCACGGCGGCGATTGATGTTGTCGATGAAGAATTTCGCGCGGCCCACGTACTGGCGCACATGTTGCTTCTCGTCCTCGGTCGTCTCGTCGCTCCGCAGCTTCGAACTGAGCGAGGAGTAGATCGGCGCCACGTTGAGGCTGAACCGACGCGACTCCACCACCTCGACGGTGATCTCGCCGTCGAGGTCACGAATCAGGACGTCGGGTCGGATGATCTGGCGCGCGCTGTCGCCACTGACCGCCGCGGTGAAGGCTGCGGTGGGATACGGATTCAGCTTGGCCTTGACGAACTCCCAGACCTCGATCACCTCACGCTGGGATGCACCGACCGCGATGGCAACCTCGCGGAAGCGACGCTCGCCGAGGTCGGCGAGATGATCCCGCACGACGGCCTCGGCGTGCGGCGGCACGGGAATCTCATCTTCCTCGCGCAGGTAGGCGATCTGCGCCAGGAGCGACTCCGTGATCGATCGGGAGCCGATGCCGATCGGCTCAAGTCCCTGCATGGCTTCGAGCACCTGCTCGACACCAGCGACCTGCACGCCGGTGGTGGCCGCGATCTCGGCATCGGTCTGAGTCAGGAAGCCATTCGAGTCCAGTGCGCCGATGACGTGGTCGGCCACGCGATGGAGGCTCGATGGCAGCAGCGCATGCAGGTTCCAGGTCAGGTGGTCATGAAGTGTGAAATCCGCCTCGGCGCGCGCGATGGGATCGAACTCGTCAGCCTCGTCCCGAAGGCGGGTGGCGCCGTCGCCCGGCAGGTCATCGGTGCTCGCCAGCCGGTTCGCATCGTCGCCTTCGCCCTTACGGGGCATGCACTCGGTGCAGTAGTTGCCCACGACCGAATGACCGCAGATCGGGCAACTCGGCATCTCCTCCATCTCGAGGGCCGGATTCTCATCCAGCTCCTGGGCGATGGCCTCCTGGAGCTCGACCGAGCTCATCTGAAGGATGTAGTTCGCAGCGATCTGCTTGGGCGTGACCTTGACGCTCATTGTCTGCTGAAGTCGCTGGCTGAGATCGATCGACATTGATCCTCACGAGTGTGGCGCTCCATGGCGCCCCCCGATGATACGTGATGGACACGAATGTCCCCGCTCGGCCGTGGTCAGCCGGCCGCCGCATTGACGCGACGGATGACGGGCGCCTCGGCACCGAAGCCGACAAGGCTGTAACCGCCCGGGTCCTGGGCCAGCCGTTCGCGGTACTCGCGCATCGGCCAGCCGAAGAGGGCGCACAGCCGCACGCGGTTGACGTGATTGTGGGCCACCACGATCGCGCAACGCGCTCGATCGGCGGCCAGCCACGCCTCGACGGGGTCGAGAACCGCGAACGCGCGACGGGCGACGTCCTCGCCACTCTCTCCTTCGGGGCAGCGCGTGCTCCACGGATCCGCCTCCCAGGCAGCCCTCCGCTTGGGATGGGCAGCTCGCGCCTCGAGGCCGGTGAGTCCGTCCCAGGCACCGTAGTCCAGCTCCAGCAGCCCATCGGCCAGCTCGATGTCATCCGCCGCGATTCCCACGGCGTTGCCGATCGCCTCTGCGGTCTGACGGCAGCGCAGGGCTGGGCTGGAGAGCATCCGCATGTTGTCATGCGGCAACTCGGTCAGCTCTGCGACAAGCGTGACACCCAGGCGCATGGCCAGCTCGCGGCCCGCATCGGCCAACGGCGGATCCGTGCGCTGGCCGAGGTTGCGCCCGCCGGCCGAGGCAGCCGTGGTCGCGTGGCGGACGAGGATGAGAGTACCCATGGGCTCG
>JBBSLF010000083.1:0-7693 GCA_038255505.1 Candidatus Limnocylindria bacterium | reverse complement strand
TGACGGGTTGAATGCATGGCGCCGCAAATCTTCGATACGTCGGCGGAACGTGCGTCACCAGGACCTCTCGTCAGGAACGACCGATACGTCGGCTATGAGGTGACAAGAACCCGCGCTTGGCGCGCTCTTCACACTCGGCACTGGTCGATGTATGGGCGAATAGCGACACCGAAACACATCCTCGTCGCTTTCCGCCGATCTATCGGTGCGCGAGCGGACGCGGACGCAGACCGGGAGGTTCTGCATCGACGCATCCTGCACTCGAGGCGCTTACTGACCGCTTACGGACCGATTAGTCGCCGATGTGTGACAAAACGCGACCGCCCCGCAACGTTTCACCGACACACCGATTGTGCGCACGCTCGGGCGCGCGCAGGACTCATGCTCTTGTCGCCGCCGGACCGATAGATCGGCAGAACGTAGCGCGCGGACGGGCCGGGTCACAAACCACCGATAGATAAGCTCCGGTGGTGACAAGAATCACCGACCGACGCGCTGCTCACGCTCGGCACCGGCCAGTACGTCGGCGAAGTGCGACACCACTACCGGTCCATGTCGCAATCCGACGACATATCGGCAGGCCGATGACGGCACGGCCAAGAATTGGACGTGTTTCGTGCGCGACCTATACTGGTCGGGCGCTTGCCGACCGAGCGACGCGCAAGGACCGGGGCGCAGGGCGCCCGAGGACCGAAGACCGAGACGGAGGAAAGACCCGAGTGCCCGATACCCCGCGTACGGTGCTCGTCGTGGACGACGAGCACGATATCCGTTCGCTCCTGTGCGACATGCTCACCGAGGAGGGGTACACGGTCACCACCGCGAACACGGGCGCGGAGGCGCTGGCACAGATCGCAAAGGATCTTCCCGACCTGGTGATGATGGATATCCAGCTCCCCGACCAGGACGGCATCGCGGTGCTGCGGCAGCTGAAGCGGGAGCACAACGAGCTCGAAGTCATCGTCATGACGGCATTCGGCGGCTCATCCACCGCCATCAAGGCCATGGGCGACGGCGCCTACGACTACGTAACCAAGCCCTTCGAGGTCGACGACCTGCTCGCCACCCTCAAGCGCGTCTTCGAGCACGCCGACATGAGCTCCGAAGTCAGCGCGCTCCGGCTCGAGCTGGGAAAGAGCGCGGCAGATCGCGAACGCATCGTGGGATCCAGCAAGCCGATGCTCGAGGTCTTCAAGCTCATCGGCAAGGTGGCTCCGTCGGATGCGACCGTGCTGATCACCGGGGAATCCGGTACCGGCAAGGAGCTGATCGCGGAGGCGCTGCATCGGGCCAGCAAGCGAAATCCGCATCCGCTCGTGAAGGTCAGCTGCGCGGCGCTGCCGGAATCCCTGCTGGAAACCGAGCTGTTCGGCCATGAAAAGGGCAGCTTCACCGGCGCCATGGCCATGCGCAAAGGCCGATTTGAGACCGCCAACAAGGGCACCATCTTCCTCGACGAGATCGGCGAGATGACGCTGGGCCCCCAGACCAAGCTGCTGCGCATCCTCCAGGAGCGGGAGTTCGAGCGCATCGGCTCAAACACGCCGATCAAGATCGACATTCGCGTCATTGCGGCCACCAACCGCCAGCTGTCGGACGAAGTCGCCAAGAGCAAGTTCCGCGAGGACCTGTACTACCGCCTCAACGTGATCCACATCCACATGCCGCCGCTGCGCGAGCGCAAGGACGACATTCCCTTGCTGGTCGAGCATTTCCTGGTGAAGTTCCGGCATGCGGTTGGCGCAATTCCCACGCCGATCACGGAGGAGGCGCTCAGCCGCCTGGTCGAATACGAATGGCCGGGCAACGTGCGCGAGCTCGAAAACGCCGTCGAACGCGCGGTCGTCCTCTCGCGCGGGAACCCGATCACGATCGAGCACCTTCCGTTCGGGGATCGCCACGAACCGCGTGATCGCGCCAAGCTCGTCCGACGCCGCAACCGCCTCGAGGCCGATGAAGCCGATCTCGACGACAGACGCACCGAGCTCGAGAACGATGAAGCCAAGACCGATGCCGCCGATGCCTCCGCTGCCCATGCCTCCAATGGCACTGGCGCCTCGCTCAAGGATCGCGTGTCGAGCCTGGAACGACAGCTCATCGAAGAAGCGCTGGAGCGCGCGGACCGCGATCCCGCCCGTGCCGCAGACGAGCTCGGCATCGCCCGCCGCACCCTGACCGCCAAGATCAAGGAATACGGCCTCGAGTAAGTGGCCTCTGCCCGTGGGGTGGCCTCTGTCGTGGGGTGGCCTCTGTATCGGTCAATTTTCACGCGGGGCCGATGCTGCGTGCGGTTTGGCCCGTGCAGTGAACACCACCACGCGCGAACGACACGCCGGCGTGCGCCCCACGCTCATCTGTGATCCGTGGAGTGGACAAACGCAGCGCAGACGGGCGTTCGCGTGACGATTGACCCATTCAGTGATCGTTGCGGGGTGCACGGGAAGAGAAAGAGCCCGGTGGTATCCTTCTTGCCACTGAATGAGCTGACAACCATCACGCAAGAAGGGACGCCAACGCATGTTCAGCCGCGTTCGCATCGCAATCAGATTCTTCTTTGTCGGGCTCGCGGTCGGCGTGCTCCTGGCTCCGCGCAGCGGTGAGCAGACGCGCCGCCTCGTGCGCGAAAAGGCCGATCGGCTCCTCAACGACATCCTCGACGCCGCATCGCTCGGCACGGTCGAGCCCGTCGATGTGACGGGAACGCTCGACGACGAGGCTGAAGCCCCGAAGCCAAGTGCCACCCGAACCCGCAGTCGGGCCGCAAGCACCTCCAGCTAGACCGATCCAGACCTATGCGCCTGCCGCGGTTCGCGCGGCGTCAACCAGCGCATGGACCGGCGCGAGATCGGGCGCGCATGGTGGCCGAGCAACTCGAGGCGCGCGGGATCATCGATCCGGATCTGCTCAACGCGTTTCGCACCGTCCCTCGTCACGAGTTCGTGGCGGGGGACGCAGCATATGGCGACCATGCGCTGCCGCTCGGGGCCGGCCAGACCATCTCGCAGCCGTACGTCGTGGCGCGCATGACCGCCGCCGCGCGACCGCCCGAAGGATGGGAAGGAGCCAATGTCCTCGAGATCGGGACCGGATCGGGCTACCAGGCCGCCATCCTCGCCCACCTGGGCGCACGCGTGACGACCATCGAGCGCCACGACGAGCTTGCCGAGCAGGCTCGCGAACGCCTGGGAAATGCGGTCACCGTGATCGTCGGTGATGGCACGGCGGGTTGGGCGGAGGGTGGGCCGTATCGGTCCATCCTGGTCACCGCCGGAGGTCCGTCCGTGCCGCAGCCGTTGCTGGATCAGCTGGATCGGTTCGGGGGAAGGTTGGTCATGCCGGTCGGAGATCGGCGCCGCCAGTTCCTGACGCTGGTGGAACGCGCGGGCGACGAATACCGCACCACCGAGCTGGAGCCGGTCGTGTTCGTGCCATTGATCGGCCGATACGGGCTCGCTGAAGAGTAGGCTTGCTCGGTGGCCGGAAGAGCTGGCATAGGGCGTGCAACCGCAGAGCATGGCCTGATATCAATGTCCGAGCCTTGAGGGAGGTACATCGCGACCATGACCCACGACCGTCGCAACGATCCCGTCGATCCCAACGGGGATCCCGTCCAGGACGACACGCGCGTCGTCGAGCGCCAGACCTACGTTGAGCGCGAGCGACCCGCCGAACCCGCCTACGCTCCTCCGGCAGCCCAGCCGGCCGGTTCGCAGGTGAACGTCAACTCCGGCTCGTCCGGGTACGCGGAACCGGCGGGGCCCGGACCGCTGTATTACGTCCGACGCGTCCTGTCACTGTTGTTCGGCATTCTCGCCGTGCTGATTGCGCTGCGGATCCTGCTCCTGCTGTTCGTGGCGAACCAGTCCAACAACATCGTCGACTTCGTGTACAACGTGACCGAGCCCTTCGTCGCGCCGTTCCGCGGCATCTTCTCGTTCGACGCCGTGTCGCCCGGGGGTGGCAGCGTGTTCGATGTCGCTGCCTTGGTGGCTTTCATCGGCTGGCTGCTGATCTACCTGCTGCTCATGGCGATCCTTCGCCTGGGCGACCGAGGTCGCACCGCCTGAGTGCTCATTGGACCGATGCGCCCCTCTCCCAATTCGGCGGAGAGGGGCGTTTTCGCGTGGTGCTGCGGCCGGGCATGCCGTATTGCGAATTCTTGCGCTCAGTGCACGGATCTGCGAGGAACGACCCATCCGAGTACCCGGACGCGCAGATTCCTGCACTGAGCGCACGAACCCGCGAAATCGGCCCCGTGCGTCTCGCCGATTCGTGCGCTGAGTGCAAGAACACGCTTGAAGAGCGGCTGAGGCCGCCACGCGGGCGTAGATCCGTGCGCTCAGCGCACAAAGCGGCGGCAACCCGCGAGTAAGCAGCCAGTAACGGGTGCTCGGCCATGATTCATGCATGCCGAGCCGCATCCTCACCCATTCGAGAGGCCGCGCGCCTGGCCGCGTGGGTCTTGCGAGACATCGGCCGCGAGTTGCGCGTCGCGCGAATCCTGGCAGGCCTGACCCAAGTCGAGGTGGGACGCCGGCTCGGAAAGTCCGGCTCGTACATCAGCCGCGTTGAGCACGGTCTGATTGCCGGCATCGATATGGTCGAGCTCTTCCAGCACGCCGCAATCGTGGGGCTGAAGCCGTACCTGAAGCTCTTTCCGCTTGGCCGGCGTGTCATGGACGGACCTCAGCTCGCACTCTGGGCGCGCTTTCGCACGCGCCTGGCTGATGCCTGGCACGTCACCCTCGAGGTCGGCGTCCCACTCACGGGCGACCTTCGCGCGGCCGATGCGGTCATCACCATTCCCGCATGCCGCTGCATGGTCGAGGTCATCACTCGGCTCGCGGACTTCCAGGCCCAGTACCGTGCGGCGAACCTGAAACGCCGCGATCTCGGGGTCGATTTCATCATCTTCGTCCTCGCCGACACCGCTACGAATCGGCGAATTTTGCACGAGGCTGGTATCGCTGCCATGGAAGCCTTCCCACTCCGCACCCGCAACGCATTGCGCTCCCTTGAATCAGGCGTCTCGCCGGGCGCCAACGCCATCGTCCTGCTCTGACGGCCGGCCGCGCCCGGGCTCCCGCGCCCAGGCTCCCGGGCTCCCGCGCCCAAGCTCCCGGGCTCCCGCGCTCGGCCCCCATCTCGCGGATTTGCACTGAGTGCATGGATCTGCGCTCGCACCGGTGACACCCGCCAGAAACTGCGCTCAACGCAGCGATTAGCGACCACTCTTGCACTCAGGACCATGAATCTGCGCTGGGTGAAAGAATCGGCGGTAAACCGCAACTCCGATGCCTGAATTGGCCAGATCCATGCACTCAGTGCAAATCCGCGGGCGCAGGCAAGGCTCGCCCGCCCGCGGGCACCAGCCCCTAGACCGGAGGGACCTCGAGGGCGGCGCGCCCCAGAGGCCGATGGTCAGCAGCACTCATCCCGCCAGGGCCAACAGGCACGCCGGCGCGCGTGAACTCCTCGTCATAGACCGATTCGGTGCGCCGCACCTGGGCATCGATGCTGAACCGATCGGCCACGGTGCGATACCCCGCCTCGCCCAGCCGCTCCCGCAACGAAGGATCCGCCAACAACGAGCCGACCGCGGAGGCAAGAGCACCAACGTCAGTCGCGGGAACCAGCAGGCCGTCGACGCCGGATGTGATCACCTCGGGGATACCGCCGACCGCGGAAGCGACGACGGGGACGCGACGAGCCATGGCCTCCAGGATGGAGATGCCCTGCGCCTCCCGCAACGAAGGCAGCACGGCAACCGACAATTCGGCCGTCAGAGCGGAGACATCCTCCCGCCGCCCGGTGAACACGACGTGGTCAGGCGAAGAGGCGCGCAACGCATCGGTCAGGGAGCCTTCGCCGACGATGACCAGCCACGCATCAGGCGACGCGCGAAGGATGGAGGGCCAGGCTTCCAGCAGAAACCGATGACCTTTCTCGGGCTCCAGTCGAGCAACGACACCCACCATGAGCGCCGAATCAGAAAGCCCCAATGACTGACGCAACCCGCACGCCGGGGGAGGCGTGGCGAAGCGCGAGAGGTCGACCCCGTTGGGAATGACCGCGAAACGAGCACCGGCACGACCTTCGGACACGACCTTCCGGACAATGGCGTCCGACGGAACAATGAGCCGATCCATCGCGGACGTCAGCCCAGCGAGCACCGCCGTGTCCGCGGCCGAGCGGACACGCGAGGAATGGACGGTGGCCATGATCACCGGCACACCGGCCGCGACGGCCGCGCGCGTCCCCACCACCTCGGCGCGATACATGTGGGCGTGCACGAGATCGATCTCCTCGCGCCGCAGCCATGCCGCGAGGTCGCGAACGGCAAGCTCGTCATCCATGTCATCGAGGACCTCGACCGCCACACCCAACGCGCGCAGCCGCTGCACGGCCGAACCTGCCGAAAGCGACAGGGCGCGGACGTCATACCTGGACCGATCCAGCCGCAGGAGCAGCCCGGTGTACGACTCCTGGGCGCCGCCGTTGCCACCGGTCGCGAGCAGCTGCAGAATCCTGGGCCGCGGATGGCTTCGAGACCGATGAATCCGCCGATGCCTGGTGTACGCCGCCCCCGCGATCGCCCCTTCGTGCTCAGGCGCCGATGCCGCGCGCGGCCCATCAGTCGTCATGCGGCAGATACGGGGGCGCGGATTGGCAGGATCATCGGTCCGTTCAGATCTCTGTTGGGCCGACGATCTGAACCAGGTGTCCGGCACCACGCCGGAGCCGGCCGTCGATCGTCACCAAGCGGCACCCGAGAAGGTTGGCCAGCGCCACATACTCGGCGTCATAGGTTCTGGCCCAGCCGAGCTGATCGGCGATGCGCCATGCTTCCCGGCGAAGCTCGGCCGGTCGCTGGGACTGGATGCGTGACTCGTCCAGGCGACGAACGGCAAGTTCGGCGAGCCCCGACGAGATGGCAGAACGCCAACGCATCTCATGCAGGACCGATGCAACTTCGGACCACATCAGGGGCGGGGCGACCAGCGACTGCCTCTCGAACGGCACGAATCCGTCTTCGGCGAGACACGCGTTGACCACGACGCTGGCATCGACGACCAGCATTCAGCGCCCCGAGCGCGATCGGTCCAGGGCGTCCAGGATGGCCGGCATCGGCTCACCGGTGGCCGTGCGATTCCATCCGGTCGGTACCGCAAGCGTCGGCGGCGCAACGAGCTCATCCAACTCGCGCTCATCGACCAGGTGCTGCGTGCCGATCCGCTGAGATGCCAAGCGGCCCGAGCGAATCCAGCGACGAATCGTCTCAGGATTACGCCTCACTCGACGTGCGGCGTCGGGAACGGTAATCACGTGTCACATACTACAACATCGGACCGGAGATGCCTTGGCCACGCCGGAGGCCCCGCATTCTTGCGCTCAGCGCATCGATCTGCGCCGGGCGGGGTCAAGTCCCAGCCCGTGGTGTAACAGCGCATCCTCGTCATCGTCACGACGACATCTGCTCAGCTGGCGATGAGTAGCCCGGCTGGCACCTCCTCGCTGGATGGCGGGCTGTCGATGAGGGCCATCGAGTCGGCGCTGAAGTAGTTCCGTCCGACCGACCATTCGTCGTCCTGCTCGGCCAGGAGCATCCCGACGAGCCGGAGCAGGCTGCGCCGGGTCGGGAAGATCCCCACGACATCGGTCCGCCGCCGGATCTCCTTGTTGAGTCGCTCCT
>JBBSLF010000082.1:0-7781 GCA_038255505.1 Candidatus Limnocylindria bacterium | reverse complement strand
CATGCGCCGCGCGGTTCGGAGGAGCTGGACTATGAGCTCGAGGTGGCCGCGCTCATCGACACGCCTGTGCGTGACCTTGACGCCGCGCGCGGTGAAGAGGCGATCGGTGGCTACCTGATCCTCAATGACTGGAGCGCGCGCGACCTCCAGCGCGACGAATCGACCGTGCGACTGGGTCCTGCCAAGGGTAAGGACTTCGCGTCGACCATCGGTCCGTGGCTGGTCACTCCGGATGAGCTCAGCGACGCTCGCAAAGGAAAGGGATACGATCTGGCCTTGACGGCATCGGTCAACGGGGTTGAGCTCTCCCGCGGCAACTGGTCTGCGGCGCACTTCAGCTTCGGCGAGATGGTGGAGCGCGCATCCGCCGACGTTCGACTGCGTCCCGGCGACCTGCTCGGATCCGGCACCGTGGGCACCGGCTGCCTGCTCGAGATCCGCGACGAGAAGCTCGAGCGCTACCTTCGGCCCGGCGACACGGTGACGTTGGCCATCGAACGCCTGGGCGAGCTGAGCGCGCCGGTTGTGGAGCGGCCGGCATGACCGCCGCAGTCGACGCCCTGCTCGAACGCCTGACCGATGCCGAACGCCGCCTGACCGAGCACGCGGCCGCGCCGGTGCCGACCGGGCTGACGGACCCTGATTCGGTCAATAATGAGCAGTGGGAGGCCGGCCAGGTCTGGGCCCATCTTGCGGAGTTTCCGGCCTACTGGTTGGCGCAGGCGCAGCGCGTGATCTCGGCGCCGACCAACCCACCCGTACCATTCGGCCGAGTCAAGACCGATGCCGGCCGCATCGAGGCCATCGAGCGCGACCGCCACACCGATCCCGCAGCGCTCCTGGAGCGCGTCCGCTCGTCGCTCGTCGAGGTGACTGGCGCAGCGCAATCGTGGGATACGGACACCTGGGACCTCCGCGGCGCTCATCCGACCCTCGGCGAAATGACGGTATCGGCGCTCGTCGAACAATTCATCGTCAAGCATCTCGAGGAGCACGCCGACCAGCTCGACGCTCTCAGCCGCCCCGGTGGCGGCGCATAAGACCGGTGCGGGGAGTGAGAGTCGACTCCCTTTGGGTCATATGCCGTCGTGGCGGTCATTAGACGCGAATGTGGGCCGCGAACTGCCGGCTCTGAGCGCAACGGAGCATGATCTGGGCTCCATCTGCCGGCTAGTGCCCGCCAGCGCGGCGTATGACCCAACGCGGGTCGCCGTGGCGCCACATGCCGTCCAGGCGGGCAATAGCCACAACCGGCCAGCCGGTCAACACCGAACTTCAGGGGAGCTAGGCACCTGCTGCGGGGCGGCGGATCAGGTCGATCCCCGTTGTGATGACGCCGCCAGCCAGGAAGAGCCCCCCGGCGTACACCAGGTAGATCAAGGCGTTTGGCTCGGTGGCGTCGGGGCTGAGGATCGACAGGAAGAAGCCAGCCGGCATGAGGGTGGCCGCGATCGGGACGCCGTGGCGCGCCAGCGCCATCCACGGGCCGGACAGGTTCGTCTCATCCACGTAGCGCAGCAGGATGAGCGCGAGGATGAGCATGATGCCGGCGTGCGCGTGACCGGCCCGCCACAGGTCCTGGCGAACGGGGTTGTCGAGGTAGCCGGGTGCCTGGCCGAGGATCATCGACAGCAGGCTCGCGCCCCCGAAAGCCACGGTCGGAACAAGGATGAGGAGGATGCCGGCGAGCCGGCGCGATTCTGGTGCCGACGAGATTTCGAGTGATCCGTCGCTGCCTGCAGCCCGATTGGAAATTGATACGTGGCTCGCGCGGCGTGGCTGGAACCTGGCGCCTGGCACGCCGGCAGTTGATGATGTCGCCGGGACGCTGGTCGCACTCCGACGGCTTGGATGGGACGCCGGACCCGAGATCTTCGATCGCTACGCGGACCATGCCGACGCGATCGCCGAGGCGGAGATCGCCTACGTCGCCGAAACGAATGATCCGGAGTCGGCTGTGGAAGCAACCGTCATCGGCACCGTCCTGTTTGGACGCGCGCTTGCCTCGCTCCGGCTGTTGGCGCAGGAGCGCCACTCGCGAAAACGCTTCGGGCCCTAATCAGGCTCCGTGGCAGCGCGAGCCCGGTTCTCGACCATGCTTCCGGTCTGCGATACGGCAGCGGCGAGCGACTCGAGGTCGTAGGCACCGCGATAGCGGACCTCGTTGATGAAGAAGCTCGGCGTCCCGGCCACCCCAGCCTCGCCCGCGCTGTTGACGTCCTTGCTCACCCTCGCGGCGTGCTTCCCGCTGCGCAGATCCTCCTCGAAGGTCGCCGCGTCGAGGTCAAGCTCGCCCGCATAACGAAGCAGATCAGCCAGCTGGAGAGCATCCTGGCGCGCGAAGTTGGAATAGTGCATTTCCCAGAATTTGCCCTGCCCGCCTGCGGCCTCGGCGGCTTCCGCGGCAAGGGCGGCGTTCGGATGCACGTCCGACAACGGCAGGTGCCGGAAGACGAAGCAAAGCCTCCCTTCGAACCGCTCCAACAGCTGCCGGATCACGGGAGCGGCTCGGCCACAGTACGGGCACTCGTAGTCGCCATACTCGACCAGGGTGACCGGCGCATCGTGCGGCCCCTGGACGTGGTCCCGCACCGGATCCACGGCATCGGCAAGGTCGATGACCGGCGGCGCCGCCTTGGCCTCGCTGCGACCGAGCAACTCGCGCGGAAGCCGCGACAGGCCGTAGAACATGGTAATGCTCAAGCCGGCTGCCACGAGGGAAGCCGCCAGGATGCCGAGCTTCGCCTCGTCAAGGAGCGGGCCGACGTAGCTGAGCTCGGCGATGAGCAATGACATCGTGAAGCCGATGCCGGCAACCGACGACGCGGCGATCAGCGAGGGCCACCCGACTGACAGGGGCTGACCGCCGAGCCACGGACGTGTCGCCAGCCACGCGCCGGCCGGGATTCCCAGGGTCTTGCCGACGACCAGCCCGAGAATGATCCCGATCACCAGCGGCGAGGTGAGCGCGCGGCCGAGGAGGTCGCCGCTGAGGACCAACCCGGCGTTCGCGAGCGCGAAGAGCGGCACGATCACGAAGCTCGTCCACGGATGAAGCCCGTGCTGAAGTCGCTCGTTGGGCGAGAGCGACATCGTGATCCGCTGCGCGGCCACCTTCGCCAACGCGGGGCTCGGTCGCTGTCGAAAGTCGCGCACGACGCCCGAAGCCTCCTCGAGCACCGCCCGTCGGGGCGGATACGCGCTCGTCAACAGCCCGATGGCGACGCCGGCCACGGTGGGATGCACACCCGCCTCCCAGGCGGCCAGCCAGATTCCGATCCCAAGCAGCGCATACAGCGACGTGCGCTGCACGCCCATACCGCGCAGCACGGCCATGGCGACGAGCATGCCGATGCCGATGGCCAGCGCCACGAGATTGACATCGGTGCTGTAGACGATGGCAATCACGCTCACGGCGGCCACGTCGTCGACGATCACGAGCGTCAGCAGGAAAGTTCGCAGCCGAAACGAGCTCCGACGTCCGACCAGCGCAAGAACTCCGACCGCGAATGCGGTGTCCGTCGCCATGACCATGGCCCATCCCTGCGCCGCATCACCACCGCGGTTGAGGGCCAGAAATATCGCGACCGGCAGAAGCATGCCACCGAACGCGGCCATGACCGGCACGGCCAGCCGGCGCCGCTCGCGGAACTCGCCCATGTCGAACTCGCGACGGATCTCCAAACCGATGAGCAGGAAGAAGAGCGTCATCAGGCCATCGTTGACCCAGTGCCGGAGGTCGTCGCCCAGGCTGAACGGACCGGCGGTCAGCCTGATCTCGGTTGCCCACAGCGCTTCGTAGCCGTCGCTCCACGGAGAGTTGGCCCAGACGAGCGCGGCGACGGTCGCCGCGAGCAGAACGACGGCACCGCCCGCCTCGGTCCTGAGGAAGCTGCTGAGGATCGCGAAGTTCGGCCGGACCGGCGTCTCGCCTCGGAATGCGCCCGTCGATCCCGCCATAAATCAGCCCACTCCCCAGCGGGCGACCTCCCCCTCGAGATCGAGCGGCATGATGGTCGCCTGGTCGGCGAACTCGCCCCAGGCTTCGGGCGGCACGGACCACATGACCTCGAACTCGTTGGCGTCCGGGTCGCGCCCATAGAGCGACTTGCTGACGCCATGATCCGATGCGCCCGTCAGGGCACCCAGCTCGCCGAGTGATTTCGACATCTCTGCCAGTCCTTCGATCGTATCGATCTCCCAGGCGAGATGGTACAGGCCGACCGATCCCCGCGACGGGCGCGCCGCATGCGCGCCGACCTCGAACAGCCCGGTCGAGGAGCTCACACGTCAGTTCGACGTTCTCGCCTGGACGTCCGGTTGCACCGGGTGCGACCAAAGCCGAAGGAGGGACGCCTCACACGTCCCCTGTTGCACCCGGCGAGACGCCTGACGTTGGAGCTCGCGTTCGTTCGCCTTTGGTCGCGGCGGGTGCAACTGGCGGCACTCGACGCTCCCGGCGCGGCCCCGTCGCCCTCCCCGCCGCGACACCGATCCTTCGGGATCCGCCTGGAGCGACATCTGGATGTCCCGTTCGTCGTCCATGGCTGAACTCGTGGCGGCGCTGAGCAGCTCGAGTTGCTCAGCGATGATCCCAACGCGCTCGGGCGGGGCGATCGATCTGAGATCCACCAGCGCCGCCTGGAGCCGGCGCGCAACCTGCGGCGAACCCGCCCCCGCCATGCGGATCTCGTCGAAGGCCAGGTGGACGTACGCGTCCCAGTTCATCGACGGCACCGTCAACCGCATCTCCTCCGCCCTGTCGCGGTACCGCCCGTCGGCGGGCAAGGATGGCGTGCACGAAGGTCGCAACGAAGAGGCCGATCGCGAGCTGGCTGGGCTTGTCCTGGAGGATACGCTGCACGATGCGCGGCGAGAATTGACTCATCGCGAGCTAGACGACCACCATCGTAATAGTGAGGACGAGGGCGGCCAAGGCTGACCATTGAAGTCGCAATCGTCGACAGGATCGCGGCGGCAGCGTCCGGGCCGCCGACGATCGTGCTCGGGATCGCCTCGTAATCGAAGAGCCGGTCGAGCGCGTTTCGCGGGCGGTTGCACCCGGTGACACTAAAACCGAAGTAGCGAGAGCTCCATCGTCACCTGTTCCACCGAGTGCAACAGAGGACGGTGGAACGGGCTCTCGTTCGACTTTGGTCTCACGGGGTGCAACTCGCGCGAAGCGACACCAGCGCTGGGCGATAATGGGGCCGATGTTCTACGTGCAGCGCGGCGAGATCCCGCACAAGCGCCATACCCAGTTCCGCAAGGACGACGGTGGCCTCTACGCGGAGGAACTTTTCGGCGTCGAGGGCTTCAGCGGCCGCGCCAGCCTGCTGTACCACCACACGCCGCCAACGCAGACGCACCAGATCGAAAAGGTGCGGGACGTTCAGATCGAGCAGTCCACCGATGAAGCGAGTGGTCCGCATCGGCATCGGCTGGTCAACACGAAAGACCTTCCGGCCAGCGGGGATGGCGTGACCGGGCGCGTCCCGCTGTTCTACAACTCCGATGTCACCTTCGGAGTCGTCCTGCCATCCGAGCCGATGGAGCGGTTCTACCGCAATGGCGAAGCCGATGAGATGTACTTCGTCCACACCGGCACCGGAACGCTCGAAACGAACTTCGGGCCGATCGATTACGGGCCGGGCGATTACCTCGTGATCCCGATCGGCACGACCTTTCGGCTGCAACCGGGCAGCGACAAGCAGCGGATGCTGTGGGTGGAGTCGCCGTCGAGCATCGTGCCGCCGAAACGTTATAGGAATGACTTCGGCCAGCTGCTCGAGCACTCCCCGTACTGCGAGCGCGACATCCGCGCCCCCGCGGAGATGGCCCCGAGCCTGGAGTCGGGAGACTTCGTCATCGAAGTAAAGACCCGCGGCCGGATCACCGCATATCACTACCGCCACCACCCCTTCGACCTGGTCGGCTGGGACGGGCACCTGTGGCCGTTCGCATTCAACATCGGCGACTTCGAGCCGATCACCGGGCGCGTGCACCAGCCGCCGCCGGTGCACCTCACCTTCCAGCCGCGCAACTACGTGATCTGCTCATTCGTGCCGCGCAAGTTCGACTACCACCCGCTCGCCATCCCGGCGCCGTACAACCATTCGAACATCAACTCCGACGAGGTCATCTACTACGTCGCGGGCAACTTCATGAGCCGCCGCGGCGTGGACATTTCCTCGTTCACGATCCACCCGGCGGGCATCCCGCACGGCCCGCATCCGGGGTCGGTCGAGGCGTCGATCGGCAAAGAGGCGACCGAAGAGCTGGCGGTGATGATCGACACCTTCCATCCGCTCCATCTCACCCGCCAGGCGTCCGAACTCGAGGACGATCGCTACCCGTATTCGTGGATGCCGCCCGAGGACGGCGGAGAGCACGCGCGCGAGCTCAGCGAGCGAGGCCCCGAGGCGTTCCCCGACTGACCGCCCGTGCCCGACTGGTCGTCGCAGCTGCGACAGGGTGTCCGCGGACATGAGATCACAGCGGTGACGGTGGTGTGAAACTCGCAGTACGATCGTGACGATCCCACCAGGAGGCCTGCCATGACTGAACCGACCGCCATTCCCGTCAACCTGTTCGACAACGACCGCGAGCTGATGGTGGTGGCGCCGATGCCCGGCGTGGCGCCCGAGGACATCAGCCTCGACCTGACCGATGACGGTCACCTGACCCTTCGCGCGGCCCAGCACGGCGAGGGGCAGGAGCGGATCGCCTACCTGACGCGCGAGTGGTCGTACGGTCCGTACGAACGCACCATCGAGCTGCCCTGCGCGGTCGACGCGCTTCGTGCCAACGTGAGCTACGGCAACGGCGTCCTGTCGGTGGCGCTCCCGAAGGTGGCGACGACGAACGCCGGCCGCGTCCTGGTCGAGCGTACTGGCCACGCGCGCGGCGTCGCGATCGGACATAGCGGTACGCGCGGTGGCGCCGACGATGACCCGACACCGGACGACGACAGCAGCGCGACGACGGTCGTGTGATCCTCTACTTCCTCCGCCACGGCAAGGCAGGGTCGCCACAAGCGCAGAACGACGACGCCCGCGAGCTGACGTCGAAGGGTGCGGCGGCGCTCCGAGGAGCCGGCCCGCTCTGGCGCCGGCTCAACCTCCGGCCGGATGTCGTCCTCAGCTCGCCGCTGCCGCGTGCCCTTCAGACGGCCGAGCTCCTCTGCGCGGCCGTCGGGGGCCAACCATTGACCGATGACCGCCTCCGACCCGGCGCTGGCTGGGACGACATGGCGCGTGCCATGGCCTCGCATCGCGACGCCCGACGGGCGATGTTCGTCGGCCACGAGCCGGACCTCTCGAGGGCCGTCGCGCTCCTGACCGGCGCATCATCGGTGCGGATGCGAAAGGGCGGCCTGGCGTGTGTCGAGTTCTATGGTGTCCCCGAACCGGGCGGTGGCGAAATCGCTTGGCTGCTCGACCCCGACCTCTACACCGATGACGAAGGAGACTGACCGATGCCCGAGGCCGCCGCGACCACCCGCCGCTTCGACGAGCCCGATGAGCTCCGCAAGTTCCCGCTCGGACGCCTCGAGCTGGTTCAGCTCGGTGGCATGACGATCGGACGCGCGGCGCATCGGTCTGTTGGTCTGAGCCGGGTACACTTCCTGGCATGGCCGACCTCGAACTCCACACCCTGCTGCTGTGCGATTACGCCCTGACGGCGCAGGACGGCAAGATCAGCGCGGTGGGCGTTTTCAGCCAGATCAACGTGGCGAAGATGCCGGCCACGCACGGCAGATGCTTCATCGTCGCCATCCT
>JBBSLF010000081.1:0-7850 GCA_038255505.1 Candidatus Limnocylindria bacterium | reverse complement strand
GTCTCCCATCCGACCTCACTGGATCGGTAGACGACGCTCTTGATGACCGAGTTGAGGCCCGGGACGTCGCCGCCGCCGGTGAGGATGCCGATGCGTTTCATGATGCAACGGCCATGCTGCCAGATCGCGGCCGATTTGTGAAAACGGGCCAATTCTGGGACAATCGGCATCCGCAAAACCGGAGCTCCGCCCTGTGTCCTCGACCCCAAATGCTCAGCGCCAGTACGTGACCTGGCGCCTGCCGGATCGCCACTTCAGCAAGGTCCATCTCGTCGGCGAAACCGGGTTCACCGTGTGTGGTCGCGCTCTTCCGCGTGCCACCGGAGAGCCGAAGGCGCCGATCCCCGAATCGGAGATGTGCGCGGACTGCGACGCTGGCAACACCACCGACCGCCGCTGAACCCGGCGGTCGGTCTGCTTCCATCTCCCTGCCGCCCGATGCGCTTGTCCTCCTGATCGGCGTTGCCGCATCCGGCAAGTCCACCTTCGCGGCTCGCCACTTCGAGCCGACCGAGGTCCTCTCGTCGGATCGGCTCCGCGCGCTGATCACCGACGATCCAACGGCGCAGGGAGCCACGGATGACGCCTTCGACCTGCTGCACCGAATCAGTGCCATGCGCCTGCGACGCGGTCGCCTCACCGTCATCGACGCCACCAACGTCGAGGCGTGGGCACGCGAGGAGCTGCACCACATGGCTCGGCGCCATCGCCGGCCTTCCGTGGCAATCATCCTCGACCTGCCACTGACCGATGCGCTCGAGCGAAACGCGGCGCGGCCCGCACCCCGCCCGCCAGCGGCCGCCATCCGTCGCCAACATAAGTGGCTGTACGGCTCCCTCGCCTCCATGCCCACCGAAGGGTTCGTTGCCATCCATCACCTGCGCGCCGCAGCGGAAATCGCTGGGGCCGTAGTGATCCGTGATGATGCCGCCGCCGGAAGGGTCATACGCCTGCCCAGACGGCAATAGGAGTGACTTGAGCGCGCGAATGCGGTCGACTGAGCGTGGATCCGGCCCCGAATTGATGAATCGGCCGTCTAGTGCCCGCCAGGAGCGCAGTTGTCCAAACGCGAGGCTCGGATCGAGCATACGCCCGCCACGGCGGCAATAGGCACAAGGCACATCGCGGTCAGCGGCACGCAGCGAAATGTCCCGAAGGAACAGGCGTCCAACCTCGGCGACCGAAGCCACCGCTGCCGGTACCGGGCCACTCAATCGAAATCGTGTGATCCGGTTCGCATGCCCCTTCAGGACGACCTCAGTATCGACTCCAAGGACCTGGAGACGCAATACCGCTTATCCCCGAAGATTCCGCTCATCCGTCGACCTATCCACAGTCCGTCCACGGCCCAGCGTCGAAGGCCACGAGCGCAGGGCCAGCGGTCACCTAGACTGCGCCGATGCGTGCGCGAGACCTTGGCATTCGAATCGGGCGCCTGGAGCCCGGCGAGCACAATGCCATCACCGACGTGGTCGGCGTTCGGGTTGGCCATACGACACTGATCTCCGGCGACGGCGCGCTTCGGCCAGGAAGTGGCCCCGTCCGCACCGGCGTGACCGTGATCATCCCGCACGACGGTGACATCTGGACCGAGCCGGTCTTCGCCGGAGCGCATCGGCTCAATGGCAATGGCGAGCTCACCGGGCTCGAGTGGATCCGTGAGAACGGCATGCTGGGCGGCGCCATCGGCATCACGAACACGCACAGCGTCGGCGTGGTTCGCGACGCCCTGATCGCGGCAGCCGCGCGGGCCCATGCCATGCGCGACAACGTGTGGGCGCTTCCCGTCGTCGGCGAAACGTACGACGGTGCACTCAACGACATCAACGGATTTCACGTTCGGTCCGAGCACGTGCATGCGGCCCTGGCGGCCGCTGCCGGTGGCCCGGTCGCGGAGGGCAACGTGGGCGGCGGGACCGGCATGATCTGCCACGAGTTCAAGGGCGGCATCGGAACCGCGTCGCGTCGGACGCCGGCCGGAATCGTCGGCGTGCTCGTCCAGGCCAACTACGGGACGCGCGAGCTCCTGCGCATCGACGGCGTACCGGTCGGCTCAGCCATTCCGACCGCCGACGTGCCGTCACCCTGGGACCAGGTCGACGCGCTCGTCGGCCGCTCCGGACCGGAGGGCGGCTCGATCATCGGCATAGTCGCGACCGATGCGCCGCTGCTGCCCCACCAGTGCGCGCGGCTTGCCCAACGCGTGGGGCTGGGCGTTGCTCGCATGGGCAGCTACGCGTCGCATGGATCCGGCGATCTGTTCTGCGCGTTCGCAACAGGCAACCGCGACCTCTCGCGCCACGCCGGCGAGGACGATCCGCGCGAGACGGTGGCGCTCCGCATGGTGACCGATGAGCACATCAACCCACTCTTCGAGGCAACCGTCGAGGCCACCGAAGAGGCCATCGTCAACGCCCTGCTTGCCGCCGAGACGTTGACCGGCCGCGACCGGATCACGGCCCATGCGCTCGACCCCGACCATCTGCGCACGATCATGCGTGCTCACGGACGGCGCCTACGATAGATCGCGACCCGAAGCCGCTACTCGGCGGGATGGATCGGAGTGGGATGGTCATCGTCGTCGAGGGCCACGAAGACGAAGCTTCCGGAAGTTGCCAGTCGACGGTCGCCGGTCGCGACATCCTCCGCATACATGTCGACGCCCACGGTGACGGACGTACGCCCAACGCGGGTGACGCGGGCGACGAGCTCCACCAGCTGGCCGGCGCGCACCGGGACCTTGAACTCGACCCGGTCGGAGGCGACCGTGACCATGGTGCGGCGAGCACAGCGCGTGGCGGCGACCCAACCGGCATGATCCATCAGGCCCAGGGCATGGCCGCCAAACAGAGTGCCGTGGTGGTTCGTCCGATTCGGCATCACCAACTCGGCGAGGCGAACCTCGGCGAACCGGTCGGAATGCTCATCGCTCATGACTCGATCGCAACCGGCGCCACCGCGGAACAAGCGCGAAGGATGACGTCGGCGCCTTCGGCAGGATCCATGGCGTTCGTGTCAATTTCGAGGTCCGCAATCTCACCGTACAGCGAAGCCCGCTCCTCGAGCGCGGCGCGAAACCACCCGACCGGATCCTCATCCAGCCAGGGCCGATGGGCCGCGCCAGCCGCGCGGCCGGCCAGCACTTCGACCGGCGCGGTCAGCCAGACCACGAAGCCGCTCCCACGAATCACGGCGCGATCCGCCGGGTCGAGCACTGTCCCGGCAGCGGTCGCCACGATGGCCGGGCCAGCGACCGATGCCCCGGCACGCAGAGCGTCCGACTCGGCCTCGCGCAACGCGGCCTCTCCGTCAGCGGCCAGGATCTCACGCGCGGTGCGGCCCGTGGCGCGCAGGACGAGGGCATCGTTATCGACAAAAGGCCAACCGGTCCGATCGGCGAGGGCTCGTCCAATCGAAGATTTGCCGCTGCCCATCATCCCGAGCAGGACGATTCGCGCGCAACGCGGCATCGGTTCGACATCGGTCATGCGCGGAAGGCTAGCAGCCGCGAAGCGGATGCATCGGTACCGGCGTATGCTCTTGTCATGTTCGGATTCGGCAGACCCACCACCATTCCTGATAAGGCCGATGCGCTTCGCGGTCGCGACCAGGCAATTCCCACCGCACAACGGCACTTCGTCAACGACTCGGCCATCCAGCCGCCGTACCCCGATGGAAGCGAGATCGCAACCCTGGCCATGGGCTGCTTCTGGGGCGCCGAGAAGCTCTTCTGGCAGACGCCGGGCGTCATCAGCACCTCGGCCGGCTACGCCGGGGGCTTCACGCCCAATCCGACGTATGACGAGGTCTGCTCCGGCAAGACCGGCCACGCCGAAGTCGTGCAGGTCGTGTTCGACCCGGCGCGAATCTCCTATGAGCAGGTCTTGAAGCTCTTCTGGGAGGACCACGACCCGACCCAGGGCATGCGGCAGGGCAACGACCGGGGCACTCAATATCGGTCAGCCATCTACACCCATACCGATGCGCAGAGCGCCGCCGCCGAAGCATCGCGCGACGCGTACCAGGTCGAGCTGTCGAAGGCGGGATTCGGACAGATCACCACCGAGATCGTCGACGCTCCAACCTACTATTTCGCCGAGGACTACCACCAGCAGTATCTCGCCAAGAATCCCGCCGGCTACTGTCCCGACCACTCGACCGGCGTCGCCTGCTCGATCGGCCTCGGCGTCAGCGCCGGTCAGCCGTCCGAGGCCATGGAGCAGGTCTAAAGCGACGCCGCGCGCCGGGATTTGCACCGAGGCGCAAACAACTGGCAAGAAGGGCCGTATTGGGGCGGGTTTCGCTCATCGTTTGCACCGGGGTGCAAATCCTGATGCCGACTGGGGCCGAAATCGCCTCTCCCTCCCAGTTGCTTGCACCGGGGCGCAAAACTCACGCGAAGTCAGGACCCGGCGCGGCGGAAAGAAGACCTGTCGACCGATCCGACGTCGGCTTGGAGCGCCGCAAGCGCGTCGTCGCCACCGAAGAGCGGAATCTCGAGCGTCAGCGCACGCCGATGCTCGCTCGGCAGCGCCTCCGCGATGAGCTCATGGACCTGGATGGTCGCCGCGGCGTAGGCGAATGGGACACCAGTCGCTCCGCCGAACGTGCGACCCGACTCGACCGATCAGCTTGGACGGACACGCGACGTCCATGCTTCGGGCAAGTCGGCTGGCGCCGCACGTCGGGCCACGATCGTCCAGGCATGCCGGTTATACGAGTGAGCATATCCATACCGATCACGCAGCAGCCTGCCATGTTGAAGAAGGTCAGGATAAGGCCATGGCGCGCGAGGCGCATCGCCTCCTCCAGGGCAGCTTCCATGGCCTCGGACGAGAGGTGCTCGAAGATATCGGAGGCGATCACCTCGTCGAAGGCTCCGTCCGGATACGGCAGTTCGAGGATGTTTCCCACCTCGAAACTCGCTCCAGGAAAACGCCGACGCGCGTTGGCCACGTTCTTGGGGCTCAGATCCACCCCGATATAGTCGAGGTGGCGCGCCAGTCCTGACTCCGCGAAGGCTCGATAGTCGTTTGCCGACCCGCACGCGAGTTCGAGGACGGCAAGCGGCTCAATGGAGCGGCCTTCGAGCGTTGAGCGCCATCGATCGACGAGCTGCATCTGGCGGTCGGCGATGGCCGCGTCGACGCGCCGGACCGCCGCCTGCTTGATGGGATTCCGATACGAGCCCATCGTCACGCCGAGCTCGGCAGCCCGGGCGCGGAGCGACTCATTCAGGCCGATCGCAAAGCGAATTTCCGCGTCCATGATCGATTCGAACTCCGCTCCGAACAGCCTCGATAGAAGGACGTGGCGGAGAGCGATGCTCTGGAGGTTGAGCCTCGGGTTCTGGTACCCGGCGACGAGGTACCTGTCGAGCATCGCCGCCGACCCGGAGCTCCATGTGCGTTCCAACAGGAAGCGTTCGGCGCGATCGCCCATTGGCAGGACGCTGAGCACGCGGGAGGCCGCGCGAGCGACCATCGAGAGCGTCCCCGCCGCCATGCGCTGTGCGCGCATCGAGATGAAGGACATGTCCGTCCTACCGTAGCAGAGCCCCTCGAACCACCATTTCGCGCGGTCAAGCGGCGGCTGTCGCTTCGCCCTCGCGCTCCGCTGCCCTGAGCGCATCCTCGGTAAGCACGGCGCGCGTGAGCAGCAGCGTCAGTCCCAGGACTCCGGCCATGATAAACACCGCCTGGAGGCCGATGAACTGACCGACAAGGCCGCCGGCCCGCGCACCGATCGGCTGCGTTCCCCACGCCAGCAGCCGATACGCGGAGTTGAGCCGTCCCAGCAGATGATCGGGCACGATCCGCTGACGGAGCGAGACGGTGATCACGTTCCAGACCACGATGAAGAGGCCGGTGATCGCGAAGCTGCCGCCGATGATGAAGACGTTCGTGGTGAACGCCGGAACGGCGAAGCCGACGGCCGTGACGATCACGCACGCGAACAGGAGCGGCACGCGACCGAACCGACGCTGAAGGGCGGCGGCCGTGAACGAACCGGCGAGGCTGCCGATCGCAAAGGTGGTGATGAGCACCCCGAACTCGGGCTCGCTCAGCCCCATCGGACCAAGGGCGAACAGGACAAAGATGGCCTGGGTTGCCGCGGAGGCGAGATTCATGACCCCGACCATCATGGCCAGCGTGCGCAGGACGGGCCGGTCCCACAGGTAGCGCAGTCCCTCGCCGATGTCCGCCGTGAGCCGGGTCGGCGGACCAGCGCGCACGGGCTTGAAGTTGCCAACGATGATCGACAGGCCAACCGCCGCGATGGCGTAGCCGATGATGCTGCTCCCCAGCGCGAGCGGCAGCGAGATCACGATGAGCAGGCCCCCCAATGGCGGGCCTACAAACTGGTTCGCCACCAGCTCGACCCCATACAGGCGGCCGTTGGCGGACGGAAGCTGGTCCTTCCCGACAATCGACGGGAGGATGGACTGGGCGGCGGTGTCAAAGAAGGTCTCAGCCACGCCGAGCGCGAGCGCCGCAACGTACAGCACCGGCAGCGACAACCCGTCCACGAGGGACAGCACTACGAGGACGCCGACGGCCACGACGCGGAAGAGCTGCACGTTTCTCATGGTGCGTCGCCGATCCATGCGATCGGCAAGCGCGCCGGCGATGAGCACGAAGACGAGCCACGGCAGTCGTGAAACAAGTGCAAGGCCCGAGATGAGCAGCGGCGAATCGGTCAGGCGGACGGCCAGCAGCGGGAGGACGATGAAGAAGATGCCATCGGCAAGATTCGAGACCGCGGATGCGCCCCACAGGCGCCAGAAGTTTGTCGGCAGACCCTTCATCGGTCGGAGTCTGCCGTAAGTGGTTGAGAACTGTCAACCAGTATGATGAACAATGAGCCGATGAGACCGATACCGTCCGAACGTCGACCCGCCACCCGAGCCGAGGCGCGCGCACTCGCCCATCCCCTGCGCCTCCGGATTCTTCGCCTCTGCCTTGACGAGGCACTCACGAATCGCGAGATTGCCGATCGGCTCGGTCAGCAGCCCGCCACCGTCCTATATCACGTGCGCACGCTGGTCAGGACCGAGTTTCTGAGGCGAGAGGCCGAGCGCCGTGGCCGGCGCGGCGCGCGCGAACTCCCCTATCGCGCGACGCGCAAGTCATGGGCACTCAGCTTCGAGCCCGATTCAACCGGTCAGTTGGCCATGATTGACGCGGTCCGGGCCGAGCTGGCCGATGCCGGTCCAGGCGCCGTCCTCACCCTGTCGCGCCTCGGCCCCCGTCTTCGACCTGAGCAGATCGAGAAGCTCGAACAGCGTCTCATCGAGATCATCGGGCAGGCAAGCGCTGACGATGATCCCGCCGGCGAGCCGATCGGCCTGCTGATCGCCCTGCACCGCAGGCGTTGACCACCATCCGTTGCATTTCACCCCGCGGAGCTATCGACGAGGTTTGCCGCGCTCCGGCGCGCATCCGATCACGCGGTGCAATGCACAACCATCGGCGAGCCGATATCCACCACTTCTTCGCCGCTACCTTCACCGGGTGAAACGGCCAGGTGCGGCTCTTGGTGCATGCCGGCGCCAAGCGGATCCTGGTTGTGCCTATTGCCAGTATGGACGGCACTAGTTCCCACGGCGACCCGCGTTGGGTCATACGCTGCGCCCGCGAGCATTAGCCGGGAGATGGGGGCCAGATCATGCTTGCCCACGCTCAGATTCGGCAGCTCACGGGCCTATTTCGCGTCTAATGCTCGCCACGACGGCATTTGTCCCAACGGGGAGGGCTGCCCGCCACCTGGCTCCACGTTTCCACCATCGCGGTCAGCCCCGGAGCGGCAACGCAGCCAGGAGGATCCCCATCACGATGAGCGCCACGTGG
>JBBSLF010000080.1:0-8055 GCA_038255505.1 Candidatus Limnocylindria bacterium | reverse complement strand
TGAAGCAGCTCGAGGCGCAGATGATGATGCGTAACTACGAAGGCTTCATTCGGTGACGGCTTCTGCCCCTCGCGAGCCCGATGTGGCCGACGAGCGGCTGATCCTGTTGCTCGTCGGTGCCGTTGGCGCCGGCAAGGGCACTCAGGCCTCGATCCTCTCGCGCGTACTCGGGATTCCGCACCTCGCGTCGGGCAACCTGTTCCGCGCGGCGATGGCCGCCGGCACGCCTCTCGGCGAAGAGGCGCGTGGGTACATGGAGCGCGGCGAGCTCGTGCCGGACGAAACGACGATCGGCATGTTCATGGAGGAGCTGGCGCGACCGGGTGCCGCGCGGGGCGCCATCCTGGACGGCTTCCCGCGGACCGTCGGCCAGGCGACTGCGCTCGACGAGACGCTGGCTGCCCAGGGTGAGCGAATTCGGCGCGTGATCTCGATCGAAGTGCCGACCGAGGAGCTCGTGCGTCGTGTGGCGGGCCGCTGGGTGTGTCCGCAGTGCGGCACCCCCTACCACGCCATCACGGACCCGCCACGGACGGACGGGGTGTGCAACAAGGACGGCGCACAACTGCGCCAGCGCGACGATGATCGACCCGAGGTCGTCCGCGCTCGACTTGAGCGCCAGGTGCCGCCGATGCTCCAGGTCGTCGACCACTACGAGGGATCCGGCATCGTCGACCACCTCGACGGAACCCAGCCGATCGATGCCGTGACCGACGCGATCCTGTCGCGCGTCGGCGCGCGCATCCGGAGCTGACGGCATGGGCACGCGGGGCGCCAGCGCGGTGACCATCAAGCGACCGGCCGAGATCGAGCGCATGCGCTCGGCCGGCCGGATCCTGGCCGGCATCCTGGACGTGCTCGAGGCGGAGCTTCGCGACGGCATGACGACCGGGGAGCTGGACGATATTGCCGCGCGCATGATCCGTGATGCCGGCGCCACGTCGTCATTCAAGGGGTATGGAAGCAATCCGCCGTTTCCAGGCGTGATCTGCGCCAGCGTCAACGACGAAGTGGTCCACGGCATTCCGTCGCCGCGTCGGCGCCTGGTCACGGGCGATCTCGTGAGCATCGACATCGGCTGTATCGTGGACGGCTGGCACGCCGACTGCGCGCGGACATGGACGGTAGGGTCGGTGCCGCGCGAAGTGCAACAACTGATCGACGCGACGCGGCACGGCATGGAGGCCGGGATCGCGGTGGCCGTGCCGGGCAACCATCTGGGCGACATCGGCCACGCCATTGAATCCGTGGCGCACGAGCATGGCTACGGCATCGTGCGTCCGTTCGTCGGCCACGGCATCGGCCGGGCCATGCACGAGGAGCCGCAGGTTCCGAATTATGGCCGGCCGGGAGCCGGGATGCTGATCGAGGCGGGCATGTGCTTCGCCATCGAGCCGATGTTCAACCTCGGTGGCGACGATGTCCGCGTGGCGGATGATGGCTGGACCGTGCGAACCGCGGATGGCGCCCTCTCGGCCCACTTCGAGAACACGATCGCGGTGTCCGCTGACGGTCCCGAGCTGCTCACCGTGCTCCCATGATGGCGTTTGCTCCAGTTAGCCCTCGGATGTATACTCTCCGCTCCGTGGGTCGCCCTGTGCGGCGGCCTTTCCGTGTGTCAGACCCATTTTCATGTATTCAACGCCGAACCGAGGTGCGTGTCGCTTGCCAAAGAAGGATGCCATTGAGGTCGAGGGAGAAGTGATTCTGCCTCTGCCCAACGCGATGTTCAAGGTGCGCCTGGAGAACGGGCACGAGGTGCTCGCTCACATTTCCGGGAAGCTGCGCCAGAACTTCATCCGCATCCTGCCAGGCGACACGGTCCGTGTTGAGCTCAGCCCATATGACCTCACCCGGGGTCGGATCACATACAGGATGAGATGAAAGTTTCTGCATCCGTCAAGCCCCGCTGCGAGCGCTGCAAGGTCATCAAGCGCTCCGGCGTGGTGATGGTTATCTGTGTCGTTCCCAAGCATAAGCAACGGCAGGGGTAGGAAGATCGTGGCACGTATCGCCGGCGTCGACATCCCTCGCGACAAGCGAGTGATCATCAGCCTCACGTATATCCACGGCATCGGCCTGACCTCGGCCACCAAGGCCATCAGCGCCGCCAACGTGTCACCGGACACGCGGGTGCGCGACCTGACCGAGGAAGAGGTCAACCGCCTCCGCGAGGTGGTCGATCGTCAGTTCAAGGTGGAGGGCGACCTTCGCCGCGAAGTCAGCATGAATGTGAAGCGCCTGATGGAGATCGGTTCATACCGGGGCCTCCGTCATCGGCGCAACCTGCCGGTCCGCGGGCAGCGTACGAAGACGAACGCGCGACAACGCCGAGGCGTCAAGAAGACGGTCGGCGTGCGCCGCAAGAAGTAACGGGAGTTCCATGGTAGAGCGTAAGCGCACTCAGCGCGGTAAGAAGCGCGAGCGAAAGAACGTGCCGGTGGGGCACGCGCACATCCAGTCGACGTTCAACAACACGATGGTGACGATCACTGACACCACCGGCAACGTCATCAGCTGGGGAAGCGCGGGCCTGGTCGGCATCAAGGGCTCTCGGAAGAGCACGCCCTTCGCCGCGTCGCAGGCGGCCGAGCTGGCCGCGCGCCGCGCGATGGAGCACGGCATGCGTCACGTCGAGGTCTTCGTGAAGGGGCCTGGCGGCGGCCGCGAGCAGGCGATTCGTTCGCTTCAGACCGCGGGTCTCGAGGTCACCGCCATCACCGACGTGACGCCGATCCCGCACAACGGCTGCCGAGCGCCGAAGCGGCGCAGGGTCTAGAGAGAGGGATCGATATGGCACGTTATACCGATGCGGTCTGCCGCATCTGCCGCCGGGAGGGCCTGAAGCTCTTCCTCAAAGGCAGCCGATGCTACAGCCGCAAATGCGCCTTCGAGCGCCGCAGCACACCGCCGGGCATGAACACCATGCGTCGTCGCAAGGTGAGCGAGTACGGCCTCCAGCTGCGCGAGAAGCAGAAGGTGCGCAAGAGCTATTCGGTGCTGGAGCGCCAGTTCCGCAATTATTTCGAGAAGGCCGAGCAGCGCAAGGGCATGACCGGGGAGAACCTGCTCCGGATGCTCGAGATGCGGCTCGACAATGCCGTGTATCGCATGGGCTTCGCGTCGAGCCGCGCCCAGGCGCGCCAGCTCGTCACGCACGGCCATTTTGCCGTCAACGGTCGTCCGACGAACGTCGCGAGCTTCGGGACCAAGATCGGTGACCGTATCGAGGTCCGCGACGGCCGTCGCAGCCGCGAGTACTTCAAGATGGCCCCCGAGACGATGAAGGCGGCCCAGATCCCCGAATGGGTGAGCGTTGATCCGACGAAGTTGTCGGGCACCGTTCTCGCCGAACCGGCGCGCGAGCAGATGCCGCTCGAGTTCAACGAGCAGCTCGTCGTCGAGTATTACTCGCGCTAGGAGTCAACTTTCCACTTATGATCGAACTCGAGACACCTCAGCCGCAGCAGCCTGAGCCGCCCCCGACCCCGCGCATCGACGAGGTGCACGCGGAGGCAAATCTCAGCCGCTTTGAGGTCACTCCGCTCCAGGAGGGCTACGGCGTCACTCTGGGCAACTCCCTCCGCCGCGTCCTGCTCAGCTCTCTCGAGGGAGCTGCCGTGACCAGCATCCAGATCAATGGCGTATTCCATGAGTTCAGCACGATCGAGAACGTCAAGGAAGACGTCACCCAGATCGTTCTGAACGTCAAGAAGCTGCGCCTCCGCTCCTTTGCCCGTCATGCACTGACACTCAAACTCGTCAAGCATGGCGCCGGTCCGGTCACCGCCGCCGATATCGGCGAGTCGGCCGATGTCGAGATCGTGAATCCGGACCTTGTACTGCTGACGCTCGACTCCGACTCGGGGTCCATCGAGATGGACCTGGTGGTGGAGACCGGCATGGGCTATCGCCCCGCCGAGCACACCGAGGACATGGCCATCGGCGTCGTGCCGGTCGATGCCATCTTCTCACCGGTGCGTCGTGCCAATTACCAGGTCGAAAAGACCCGCGTTGGCCAGATGACGAACTACGACAAGCTCACCTTTGAGATCGAGACCGATGGCACGACCACCGCCCAATCGGCTCTGAGCCAGGCGGCAGATATTCTCGTGCGCGAGTTCGGCCGGTTCGCCGAGATCGGGCGTCCGTCCGTCCCTGGTGGCGAGACAAGCGTATCGGCGCCCGCGGCGAATATGCTTGACGCCCCCATCGAAGAGCTTGACCTGCCGATGCGGGCCTACAACTCGCTCAAGCGCAACAGCATCACGAAGGTCGGGCAGGTGCTGTCTCTGTCCGATGACGAGTTCCTGCGCATGCGTAACTTCGGTCAGAAGAGCCTCGACGAGCTCAAGGAGCGCCTCGCGCTTCGTGGCTTCATCAGCTCCGATGCGACATCGATGAGCACCGACGAGTCGGATCTTCCCGCCTCGGCCGAGTTGGACGAGGCGGCTGCGGCCGAGCTCGACCGGGAGGCCTAGAGGGATGCCGCACCGGATCGCAGGTCGCAAGCTGAGCCGTCAGCATGCTCACCGCATGTCGATGCTCGGCAACCTCGCGGTCTCGATCATCCGCTATGAGAAGGTCACCACCACCGAGGCCAAGGCCAAGGAGGTTCGCGGCCTTGTCGACGGGATGATCACGCTTGCCAAGCGTCGCGACCTTCACGCCCGACGGCAGCTTGTGAGCAAGATGCCGCACGAGCCGCTGATCGTCGACAAGCTCCTGGGCGAGATCGCGGACAAGTACGCGGATCGTCCATCGGGGTTCACGCGCATCGTCAAGATCGGGCAGCGGCTGGGTGACGCCGCACCGATGGTACAGATCGAGCTCGTCTAACGCGGACGAGCCATGACAACACCGACGTCCTCGGTGACCGGCAGCGCGCAGCGCGTGCTGCGAGCGGTGATCGAATACGACGGAACAGCCTTTGCCGGCTCGCAGGTCCAGCCAAATGCTCGGACCGTGCAGGGGGAGCTGGAGGAGGCGCTTAACAGGCTGATGGGCGAGCGGACGCAGGTCCGACTTGCCGGGCGAACCGATGCCGGGGTGCATGCCACTGGTCAGGTCGCGGCGTTCTGCCTTCGTCGCCGCCTTCGCGGGGGCGGAGACAGCTTGGCCGACCTGCGGAGACGGCTGAATGCCGTCCTGCCGCACGACCTGGCGGTGCGATCACTTCGATCAGCGGCCAAAGGCTTCGATCCGCGGCGGGATGCGCGCTGGCGCGTGTACCGCTACCGGATCCTGATGAATGGAGCCGTGCGGCCGCTGGAGCGGCATCGGACGCTCGAGATCAACGATCGGCTGGACGTGACCGCCATGCGGGCGGCTGCGGAGCGGATGGTCGGGGAGCGCGACTTCGCGTCCCTCGGAAGCCATCAGCACGGTCGGACGGTGCGGCACCTCGCCGAGGTGCGAGTGACGCGTCGCGGAGACCTCGTGGAGGTTCGCGCGACGGGCGACTCGTTCCTGCGTCGGATGGTGCGGAGCATCGTCGCGATTCTCCTGGCCGTCGGGCGCGGACGCCTGGCGATCAGCGAGGTCGATCGGATCCTCGCCGGACAGGCGCGTGCCCTCGACGGGCGGGCGGCGCCGGCGCAGGGGCTGACCCTGGAGCGTGTGATCTATCCATCATCCGGACAAGTGAATCAATCAATGGCGAAGCAATCAACGGCGGCGGCGTCAGATGGCGCGGCCGCGGCAGACCAACGGAAGCCGGAGAGCTCAACGTGAAGACCTATGCCGTGAAGGCGAGCGAGATCGAGCACAGCTGGTGGGTCGTCGATGCGACCGACCAGACCCTCGGCCGGTTGGCGACGCGCATCGCCACCCTGCTGGAGGGCAAGCACAAGCCGATCTACTCGCCGCATCTCGACACCGGGGACCACGTCGTGGTTCTCAATGCCGCCAAGATCCGCGTGACCGGCGATAAACTGAAGCAGAAGAGCTACTTCCGCCATTCCAACTACCCGGGCGGCCTCCGAGAGGAGAAGCTCGGCATCCTGCTCGAGCGCAAGCCCGAGCTCGTCATCGAGCGCGCGGTGAAAGGCATGCTGCCCCAGAACCGTCTGGGGCGCGCGATGTTCAAGAAGCTGAAGGTCTACAAGGGCGCGGACCACCCGCACCAGGCGCAGCAGCCGTCCACGGTCGAGCTGTGATGAGGAAGGATCGAACGTGAGCACGAACTACGTCTACGGCACCGGTCGGCGCAAGACCGCGGTTGCGCGGGTCCGTCTGCTGCCCGGCGATGGAAGTGTCATCGTCAACGGCAAGCCGGCGACCGAATATTTCGGCGGCGCATCTCCAAAGGGCGCGATCCTGCTTCCGTTTCGGGTGACCGAGACGGAGGGCCGCTATTCCGCCAGCGTGCTGGTCTCGGGTGGCGGGGTCTCGGGCCAGGCCGGCGCCATCCGACACGGTATCGCACGCGCCCTTCTGGCCGCGCATCCCAACGCCCGCGCCGCGCTTCGCGAGGCCGGCCTGCTGACCCGGGATCCGCGTGCCAAGGAGCGCAAGAAGTACGGCCTCAAGCGTGCTCGTAAGGCACCCCAGTACACGAAGCGCTGACCCACTGCTCGCGCAACGGCGACCGATGAGCTCCGGCGGAAACGCCGGGGCTCTTTGGTATCATCGGTGTCCTTGCCGCACCATGCATCGCAGAACGCAGCATCGTGATCGACGCGATTCGCGAATTCTTCGACAACTATCTTCAGGGCAGCCCGACGGCGATCATCGACATCGGGCTGGTGGCGCTCGTCATCTACTGGCTCTTCATCCTGATTCGTGGCACTCGTGCGGTACGGATCGTCATCGGCCTGTCGATCCTGTACCTGGTGTACCTGGCGGCAATCCTGTTTGGCTTCGAGCTCCTGCGCCGTTTGATGGAGACGGCCGCGGTGGTCGGGCTGTTCGCGGTGGTCGTCGTCTTCCAGCCCGAGCTGCGCCGCGGGCTCGAGCAGATCGGCCGCATTGGCAGCGTGAACCGCTTCTTCGTGAGCTCGGAGGTTGCCGGTGCCGAGCGCGTGGCTCGGGAGATCAGTCGCGCCGCGCGGATCCTCGCGGGGTCGCGCCATGGAGCACTCATCGCGCTGGAGCGTGAGACCGGCCTCCAGGACCTCGCCTCCGAGTCCGGCGTTCCGATTCACGCCGACCTGCGGGCCGAGCTGCTGGTGACGATCTTCTACCGTGGGACAGCACTTCATGATGGCGCGGTCGTCATCTCGGGCGAGAAGATCAGCTCCGCCGGTGTTCTGCTTCCCTTGAGCCAGAACGTCCTGGACTCCGAGCGCTACGGCACCCGTCACCGAGCCGCCATCGGCATCAGCGAGCAGACCGACGCGATCGTGATCGTGGTCAGCGAGGAGACCGGCTCGATCAGCCTGGTCGTCCGAGGTCGAATCGAGCGCAACCTGACGGAGCAGCAACTTCGGCGCCGCATCTTCAACCTCATCCGGCCGCAGACTCCTCGACGGGCCGTGCCGTTCCTGCGCCGCTCGCTCGATGGGCGCTGGCAGGTCGGCGCTGGTCGGAGTGAGACGGACGAGCCGATCGATCCCGAGGCGCGGGTCGTGTCACCCGCGTCCGATACCCCGCCCGTGAGGCACTAAGGGAATGCGATTTCTGCTCCGCAATTGGCACCTGAAGCTGTCGGCTGTCCTGCTCGCCACCGTCCTGTACACCGGCCTGGTCTTCTCCGGCTCGTTCACCGATGCGTCGGTCGACGTCGCCGTTGACGCGGTGAATCAACCGGACCGCTCACAGGTGCTGAGCGGGGCAGTGGGAACCGTCACGGTCAGGTATCGCACGTCGAATGACGTGGCCGGAACCATCGCGGCCCAGGCATTCGTGGCGACCGTTGACCTGTCCGAGTACGAGATGGAGCTCGCCCCCGAGGTGCAGGTACTCGACATCGAAGTCGTTGCCCTGACGGATGGGATCGAGATCCTGTCGGTCGAGCCGCCGGACGTGCGCGTCACCATCGACGAGCTCGAAACCAAGACGGTACCGATCGAGTTGGATGCTGGCATTGTTCCCGATGGCCTCGAGATGGACGAT
>JBBSLF010000079.1:0-8152 GCA_038255505.1 Candidatus Limnocylindria bacterium | reverse complement strand
GGCTCGGCGTCACCCTCGAGGTCACCGATCCAACGTTCGATGCGGTCGTCGCCGGGAGCTGGTCCGGGCGGTGGGACGTGAGCGTGGGGTCCGTCACTGTCACCGAAGATCGCAAGGAAGTGCTGGACTTCACCCAGCCGTATTACTTCACGCCGGCCCAGATGTCGGTGCTCGAGGGCAGCGACATCACCAGTCTGGACGGCCTTGCCGGCGAGACCGTCTGTGCCGGTGAGTCCACGACCTACGTGTTCTGGATCGACGGAACTCTGAGCCTGCCAGCGGAGGCCGGCGACATCGCCGATGTCCCGGATGGGATGACGTCGACGACCTTCGCGACCGACCTCGATTGCGCCGAGGCGTGGCGATCCGGTCGCACCGACGACTTCGCCGGTTGGCTGACGGCGCTGCCGACCGCCCAGGGCGCCATCGATGAGGACTATCCGGTCACCCTGGTCGGCGACCCGGTGTTCTTCGAGCCGCTCGCCGTGGCGTTCGACAAGAGTGTCGAGAATAACGATTCGCTCGTGGCCGCCGTGGACGCCATCATCGGCGAGATGCACGACGACGGGACGCTGACCTCGTTCTCTGAGACCTGGTATGAAGGCGTCGACCTGACGACCCAGGAGTAGCCCCAGCATCCATGAGGGCGTGACGCGAGTCGTCGCGCCCTTCATGGTAATCACCGAGGTATGCCGATGGCCGCCGCCGCGGGGGCTGAGCCCAGGGGCGTCGCGCCCATTGTCGAAGAGGTCGCTCGGGCGCAACGCGGGGCCCGGCGACGGTTCAGCGCCGTGTTCGCGGCGGTATGGATCGGGCTCATTGTGCTCATCGGCGGCGGCATGTGGATCGCCTCCGGCGCCGATCTCGAGTTCGTCCTCGTTTCGGGGCCGGTCATCGTCCTCCAGGGCGCCGGGATCACGATCCTCGTCTCGGCCCTCTCGATCGTGTTTGCGACGATCCTTGCGGTTCTCGGCGCGCTGGGCCGCCTGAGCGGGAACCCGCTCATCAACGGCATCGCGTCGTTCTACGTATCCCTGATCCGAGGGACCCCGCTCCTCCTCCAGATCTACTTCATCTTCTTCGCCCTCCCTCAGCTAGGGATCGTCCTCCCCGCCATCCCGGCCGGCATCGTCGCCCTCAGCATGAATTACGGCGCCTACATGACCGAGATCTTTCGCGCTGGCATCCAGGCTGTCGCAGCCGGACAGCGTGAGGCCGCCGAGGCGCTCGGGATGCCCGAACGGCTCGTGATGCAGCGGATCGTGCTGCCACAGGCGGTACGCATCGTCGTTCCGGCAATCGGCAACGAGTTCATCGCCATGATCAAGGATTCGGCACTCGTCTCCACGATCACGGTGCACGAGACGCTCTTCATGGCACAGCGCATCGGCCGCAGCGCCTTCGAGCCCATCGCAGCACTCCTGATCGCCGGTGCGGTGTACTGGACGCTCACGATCATCTTCAGCTTCTTCCAGGAGCGGCTCGAGCGTCGCCTTTCCCGGGGTGACCGATGACCCAGACCGACGTTCCCGACCGCGGGCAGCGGCCGGCGACGGCGACGAGCGGCTACGAGCGGGACTCCACGCTCCCGCCACACATCGGTGAGCCGATCGTGGCCGTCGAGGGGCTGCACAAATACTTCGGCGACCACCATGTCCTGCGCGGGGTCGATCTCGAGGTGCGCCAGCGCGAGGCAGTGATGGTGATCGGCCGATCCGGCTCGGGCAAGACGACGTTGCTGCGCTGCATCAACTTCCTCGAGGAGCCGACCATCGGCGCCATCGAAGTCGACGGCGTTCGCGTCGACGCCGATCCGCTCCATGCGCGCGACCGCCGGCATCGCGAGCAGATCCGTCAGATCCGGCTCCGCGCCGGCATGCTCTTCCAGGAGTTCAACCTGTTCCCGCACATGAGCGTGCTCGGCAATTGCATCGAGGCACCAATGCGCGTCACCCGCCTCACTCGCGACGAGGCCGCTACCCGCGCCGAGGGCTACCTCGACAAGGTCGGACTGAGCGACAAGCGCGACGAATATCCCTCACGGCTCTCGGGCGGCCAGAAGCAGCGAGTGGCCATCGCGCGCGCCCTGTGCATGGAGCCGAAGGTACTGCTGTTCGACGAGCCGACGTCGGCGCTCGATCCGGAGCTCATCGGTGAGGTGCTCGGCGTCATGGAAGATCTGGCGCACGAGGGCACGACCATGATCGTCGTCACCCACGAGATGCACTTCGCGGAGGAGGCCGCCGATCGCGTCGTGTTCATGGAGGACGGCGTCATCGTCGAGCAGGGGCCACCCGAGCAGCTCCTTCGCGACCCGCGCCACGAGGAGACGATCCACTTCCTCCGCCGCTTCATCGACCGTTAGAGGGCTGGAGCCTCACGGCGACCGCGGCGCTCCTCCTGGCGGCGACGGAGCGGGAAGACGACGTCGCGCACGACCACGTCAGCAACTGCGACCACCGGTATGGCGATGATGGCCCCAAGGATGCCGCCCAGTGAGGCGCCGCCCAAGACGCCGAGAAAGACGACCATCGGCGAGAGGTTCACGGCGCGACCCTGAATGAACGGCGTGATGACGTAGCCCTCGAGCTGCTGGAGGCCGATGATCCAGGCCGCCATCAGCAGCGCGGTCACCGGTCCGCCATCGATCAACGCGATGAGGACGATCGGCACCCCCGCAAGGAACGCCCCCGCCATGGGAATGGCTGCTCCGATGAACGACAGGGCACCCAACGGCACGGCGAACGGCACTCCGAGGAGAAGCATGCCCGCCGCCGACCCGACACCGATGACGCTCATGATCACCAGCTGGCCGCGCACGTAGGCTCCGAGCTTGAGGACGGCCTGGCGCCCGATGTTCAACGCGTGCTCCCGGTCCTGGCGGTCGACGAATCGCAGGAGCCACTCGCGCGCGTTGTCGCGCTCGAGCAGCACGAACGCGCTGAGGATGAAGATGACGAAGACGTTGACGAAGATGCCGGCCAGGGTCAACGGCAGCTGGACCGCGCTCGACAGATCGGGCATCGCGCCCCGCGCTCCCGCGGTGATCGAGTCGATCACCCGCTCGCCAGCTCCCGCGCCGCCGAACTGGTCGATGAATTGAATCGCCTGTTGGCGGAGCGTCTCGATCAGCGAGGGGAAGTCATCGACCAAGGTGGCCGCCTGCGCGACGAGGGGTGGAAAGATGAGGTAAATGGCCAACGCGAAGACAGCGATGAAAATGAGATACGTCGCGACGACGGCCAGCACGCGCGGCAGCCCAAGCCGCTCGAACCAGTTCGACGGACCGTAGAGGCCTGCAGCGAACAGCACGGCGAGGAAGAAGAGAATCAGCAGGAGCCGGAGCTGGTACGCGAGCACGAGCGCCAGCGCCACGCCGACGACCACCAGCGAAGCACGCAGGGTGATGCCCGCCACGCCGCGCGGCTCGGGGCGCTCGGCCCACATGGCCTCGGGCCGTGAATCATCGCGCTGACCGCCGCTGAAGAGGCGCTTCACCGCCCGACCAACCGCACGCGCGGCGCGCCCGATCACGATTTCTTGGTGCCGTAGACCTGGGCACGCGGCAAGCGAGCGGCCTCATCCTCGGCACGAACCCGCTCCTCGGCGGGCTGCAGCGCGACCGGATTGTCGGCTGGCGAGCCGCCCTCGCGCCCGATCAGCCACCGCAACCCGACCGCCGTCAGCGTCGCACCGCCGGCCGTGCCGGGCTCGATGAACGGCACCACGACCATCTTGCGCCGCCCGAGATCCTCGATCGCCAACTGGAGCCGATACGGATCGACCTGGAGCTCAGCGGCCAGCGGCTCAAGGTCGACGGTGCTGTTCGGCCGCTTGCGAAGTGAGCGCAGGATGGCAGCATCCAATTGCGCGCGGTCGATCGGCGCTTCCGTCGCAGGCGGAATGGTCGCCAGAGCCGCGGCTTCGTCGGCCGCCGGCGTATCGGTGGATGCCGGGTCGCCCGTCTCGACGGGCTGGCCCTCGCGCTTCGTGATCACGCGCAACAGGATAGCAAGCGCGGCGGCGTAGACTGCGAAGGTCGTGACCGAACTCGACCCGTACATGGTCCTTGGCGTTGCCCGAAGCGCCCCGCGCGCTGAGATCGCTCGCGCCTTTCGCGCCCTGGCGAAGCAGCACCATCCCGATGCCGGCGCCGCGCCGAGCCCCCTGATGGCACGCATCAATGACGCCTGGTACACGCTGTCCGATCCGGCTCGGCGCGCCCGATGGGATCGCGATCACTCATCGACGACGTCCATCGCGTCGGCGCGCTGGGCACCCGTTCCGGCCGCACCGTCGCACCGTCCCCCTCCGCGATCGCAGGCCCCTGCCTCGCGCTCCGACTCGGGGCTATTCACGATCGGCATCATCGCGGCTACCGCCACGCTCATGGCGGTCGTCATGATCGGTGTCTCGGTCGCCGCTGCACCGCCCGACGAGCGGCACCGGTTCAGTGGCAGGGAGCTCGAATTCACCTACGGGCCGGCCTGGACCCTCACGCCCGGCGACGGGACCGATCCACCGGGACACCAGGTCATAGCCCGCCTCGCGACCTTTGACGTGGAGCCTGAGCAGCTCTGCACGAGCTTTACCGACGCCTGTGACCCGATCCCTCCCGGCCAGGCGTCCATCGTCATCACTGCGTGGGCCGAGGGAGCACCGCCGGTACCTGATCCGGTGGTTGCCCTGCCGTTCGGACTGGATGCCGATGCCATCATCGGCGGCGAGCCTGCCGCCACCGAGATTCGGCAGGGCCCCGATGGCACGACCATCCTGTGGTGGCAGCTCAGCCCGCCCGGCTTTCCGGATCGATGGATCGAGATCCGCGCCGACATCACCGGCCAGGAGATCGAACAGACCGAGATGCTCATGCAGATCGACGCGATTATGGCAAGCATCAGCTTCGGCGACTGAGACGCTCGGGCCTGCATCTCGGACAATGTCGCCCACGGTGCACATTGCATGGGAAATACGGCCGGAATGACCCGCAATCGTGCGCAACGGAACGTCCGACAGCGCGAGAGTCCCATGCAACGCCCGCCACGTGCGCATTGTCTGAGTCACGGCCTCTTTGATTGGACGATGACCGCTCAAGGCGAATGCATCAGAAGCGATCCACGCCAACGAAGGAAGGCGAACGCTAGGCCAGGCGTTCCTCGACGCCCGAGCGCAGCTCCACGGCCACCGGCACCCCGGCAGCGCGGCGCACCACCTCACCCAGGCGGTCGTCCCAAGCCACGCGGTCAGGCAGCCGAACCTGGCGCTTGGCTCCCGCCACGGATAGCGTGAGCACCACCGCCAGCGGCCCCGGTCGACCCGCCAGCGCACCCTTGACCGATTCGATCGCACCCAGCAGTCGATCCGTCGGCACCTCATCCCCGATCAAGACACTGACCATGGCAGCGGACGCCTCCGGCGCCGATTGAATCGGCACGGCGTCCAGCGGAGCGGCCGTCTCCTCGGCTGGCTCCGGCGCGCCAGCGAACGTCGCAACCTCCGACTCGGCGACCGCAAGGGCGGTTAACGTGGGCGCCTCGACCGCAATTGCCTCGCGGGAACCGCCGCTCCAGACACCCTGCGCCCGCTCGGGCTGACGCTCCCACCGGCGCCCGCCGCGAACGGCCAGCAACCGGTCCCGCTCGGCCGTGAACGCCGGCACACCCATCCGAACCGCGTCGTCCCACTGGTGGACCGCCTCGCACAGGATCTGCGGCGTCTCGTCCCGCCGGTCGATGCGGCCGGTGACCAGCACGATCGAGTCATCGGCCCAGGCGTTCGCCGTCTGCTCGAACACCTTCGGGAAGACGACGACCTCGACCGACCCCTGAAGGTCCTCCAGCGTGGCCACCAGCATGGTGGAACCCGCACGCGTCACCACGCGTCGCGACGAGATCAGGATTCCGCCCAGCGTGACCTTCGCGGCATCGGACTCCTCCGCCAGGTCGCCGGTGTAGGCGGTCACGTAGGCAGGCAGCACATCAGCGATGTCGCCCAGCGGGTGCTCCGACAGGTAGAGGCCAATGAGCTCCTTTTCCCAACGCAGCCGCTCCCGCCGCGGGATCTCCTCCCCTCCGTCCAGGAACTGGACCGATTCACCAGCCGGCACCGCGAACAGGTCGAACATCGTCGACTGGCCCGCGGCCACGTCTCGCTGATGGCGCTGCCCAGATTCCAGGGCGCCATCGAGGGCGGCCAGCAGCGCGCCCGCCGTTCCCAAAGAAGCGAGCGCGTTGGCCTTGATCAGCGACTCGACCACTCTCTTGTTCACCGTGCGCAGGTCCACGCGCTGGCACAGGTCAGCCAAGGAGCGGAACGGTCCCGGCTCGTCCCCACCGTCGCGGACGGAGGCGATCGCCTCGATGGCACCCTCGCCCACGTTCTTGATTGCGGCCATGCCAAAGCGAATCGCTTCGGGCACGCCGGCGGCATCGGTCTCGACGGTGAATGGGGCCGATGATTTCTGCACGTCCGGCGGCCGCACCTCGATCCCGAGACGGCGACACTCGGCGATCACCGCGGCAACCTTCTCGGCGCGGCCACTGAAGCCGTTCATGACGGCGGTCATGAATTCGATCGGATAGTTCGCCTTCAGGTAGGCCGTCTGGTAGGCGATGAGCCCGTAGCAGGTGGCATGGGCCTTGTTGAAGCCGTAGCGGGCGAACGGCTCGAACTCGTGGAAGACCTTGTCGACGATGTGCGCCGAGATCCCCTTCTTGCGCGCCCCCGCCTTGAACTTTGCCTCGTGCTGGCGAAGGACATCCTCCTTCTTCTTGCGGATCGCGTAGCACAGGTTGTCGGCCTCGGGACCGGTGTAGTCCGCCATCGCGATGGCGGCGGTCATGATGTCCTCCTGGTACACGAAGATCCCGTACGTGTCGCGCAGCGCCGGTTCCAGCGAGTCATGCAGGTACGTCACCGCCTCCAGTCCGTGCTTGCGCCGGATGTAAGCGGGGATGTTCGCCATCGGTCCAGGACGAAAGAGGGCGACCATTGCGGCCAGGTCGCGCACCTCGGTCGGCTTGAGCTCCTTGACGTATCGGCGCATCCCGGAGCCTTCCAGCTGAAAGACGCCCGTCGTCTCACCGGTTGACAGCAGCTCGAACGTTTTCTTGTCGTCCAGCGGCAGCTTATCGACGTCCAGATCAATGGACCGATGCGTCCTGACCAGGTCGACGGCATCCGCCAGGATCGTCAGGTTGATGAGGCCCAGGAAGTCGAATTTCAGGAGGCCCAGCGCCTCGCAGGCATGCATCTCGAACTGGGTCATGGTCGTCTTGCCGTCAGTCGCGCGCTGGAGAGGCATGATCTCGGTCAGCGGATCTCGCGAGATGACAATGCCGGCCGCGTGCGTCGAGGCGTGGCGCGAAACGCCCTCGAGCTGCTTCGCGATGCCGATGAGCTTGTCGACCCGGTCGTCCCCCGCCATCAGCTCCCGGAGCGCCGGTGAGGTCTCCACCGCGCGATCGAGCGAGATGTTCAGCTCGAGCGGGACGGCCTTGGCGACACGATCGGCCTCCGCGTAGGTGAGGCCCATGGCGCGCCCGACATCGCGGATGGCGGCCTTGGCACCAAGCGTCCCGAAGGTGATGATCTGCGCCACCCGGTCATCGCCGTACTTGCGCGTGACGTACTCGATCACCTCGTCACGGCGGCTGTCCTGGAAGTCGATGTCGATGTCCGGCATCGTAACCCGGTCCGGGTTCAGGAAACGCTCGAACGGAAGCCGATACTCGAGCGGGTCGACCGGCGTGATCTTCAGACTGTAGGTGACGATGGAGCCCGGCGCCGATCCTCGGCAGGTGATCATGATCCCCTGCTCGCGCGCAAATCGGGTGAAGTCGGCCACGATCAGGAAGTAGGCGGAATATCCCATCCGGTCGATGATCCCGAGCTCGTAGTCGAGCCGGTGCTGGATCTCATCGGTCACCGTGCCGTATCGGTCAATGAGTCCGCGCTGGCATTCCTTGCGCAGCCAGGACGCCTCGGTTTCGCCATCGGGCACGTCGAAGTGCGGCAGGCGCAGGCCCGCGTAGTCGAGGTTGACTTCGCACTGCTCTGCGATGAGCAGCGTGTTGTCCATGGCATCGTTGAGCTCGCCGTTGAAGAGGCGGCGCATCTGGGCGGGCGACTTCAGATAGAACTCGTTGTTCTC
>JBBSLF010000078.1:0-8203 GCA_038255505.1 Candidatus Limnocylindria bacterium | reverse complement strand
ATCGGCTTCGGGCACGGCGAAATCGGCCTGGAGGCGCGCGAGCCCCGGCCGCCGGGCCAGGGTCGGATCGTCGACGACCGCCGCATCAGCTAACGTGCGCGCGCGCTCGGCCAACCGCAGATGGCGCGGCTCGAACAGCGAAGCCACGCGCAACGGCGGCAACCCCGACTGGCGCGTCCCGAGCACGTTGCCCGCGCCCCGCAGCTCCAGGTCGGCCTCCGCGATGGCGAAGCCGTCGTTCGAGCCGCGCAGAATCTCGAGACGCCGCTGCGCCATTTCGTCCGTGTTGTCAGAGAGAAGGATGCAGAAGGACCGGTGCGCTCCGCGGCCCACGCGACCTCGTAGCTGATGAAGCTGAGCCAAGCCGAATCGCTCCGCGTCCTCGATGAGGATGACGCTGGCGTTCGGCACGTCGATCCCCACCTCGATCACCGTGGTCGCCACCAGCACATCCTTCTCACCGGCGGCGAAAGCACTCATGGTTTCGTCCCGCAGGTTCGCCTTCTGCTGGCCATGCACGACACCGATGCGCAGCTGCGGCAGGGCGACGGCCAGTCGCTCGGCCTCAGCTTCGGCACTGGCGACCTGGAGCGCCTCCGATTCGGTGACGAGCGGGACAACGACAAACGACTGCCGGCCCTCCGCCGCCTCCGACGTCAGGAAGGCCTCGATCCTCGGCATCGCGCGCCGGTCCCGGATCTCTGTACGAATCGGTTGCCGGCCGGGTGGCAGCTCGCGGATGGTGCTGATCGAGAGATCGCCGTACACCGTGAGCGCCAGCGTGCGAGGAATCGGCGTGGCGGTGAGCGCCAACACGTGCGGCTCTCCCCCGCTCCCCTTGGCCTGGAGTGCCGCACGCTGCCCCACACCAAACCGATGCTGCTCATCCACGATGACGAGACCCAGCCGCGGGAATTCGACAGCCTCGCTGATCACGGCATGCGTGCCGATCACGACCTCGGCCTCACCCCTCGCGATGGCGTCGTGGATCCCTTTCTTGCTCGCCATGCTGAGCGAGCCCGACAGGAACTCCGCGCGGACGCCAAGTCCGTCGAGCAGCGGCGCAAGGCCGATGTGGTGCTGGCGCGCGAGAATTTCGGTCGGCGCCATGAGCACGCCCTGCCAGCCCGCACGCACGGCGCTCGCCAGGGCCACCGCGGCGACGGCCGTCTTGCCGCTGCCAACGTCGCCCTGGAGCAGGCGTCGCATCGGCCGCTCCTGAGCCAGGTCCGCACCGATTGCCGCGACCGCCGAGGCCTGGTCATCGGTAAGGGAGAACGGGAGCGCACTGACGATCTCGTCGCGCTGCGCATCGGTCACGGAAATCCGTGGCGCCGTGAGGAGGTCGCGCGCCTGTCGTGCCTGGGCGAATGTGATCTGGAGCGCCAGGAGCTCGTCGAAGGCAAGCCGGTCAAGCGCGCCGGTCACGTCGCCGGCATCCTCGGGAAAGTGCGCCGTTCGCATGGCCTCGCTCAGCACCGGCAGATCACCGCGTTCGCTCTCGTCGAGCGGGTCTTCGACCGCGGGAAGAGCAGCATCCAGGATGCGCGCCAGGAGTTCGCGCAGCCGCTTCTGTGTCACGCCGGCTGCGAGGTGATACACCGGTACGACCCGTGCCGTGTGCACCGATTCGCGGCCGACCGGGCTGAACTCAGGTGACGTGAACTGCGACCGCCAGCCGCGCTGCGTCACCTTGCCCGACACGATCAACTCGTCCCCCACCTTCAACCGTCGTTCGACGAACTGCCGCCCGAACCAGATGGCTTCCGCGCTACCCGTGTCATCGCTGAGCTGCGCGATCACGCGCTGCGGTCGACGTCCAAAACCAGGTTCGACGCGAACTGCCTCGACACGCACGCGCGCCGATTGCTTCTCGTCCGGCAGGAGCTCGCCCAGCGGACGCAGGTCGCTGAAGTCGTCATACCGGAATGGCAGGTACCACAACGCGTCGCGCGCGGTCGTGATGCCCAATCGAGCCAGCGCCGCCGAGCCACGCGTCAGGTCGGGCATCGCAATCCGGATGGGCCGATCGAGATCGTCCGGTTCGAGCACGGTCACCGGCGGCTCGATTGCATGGCCCGATCCTAGCGTGCTACCATCCCGATCGCCGGGCACCTCCGTGCCGGCGTCCCCTTGATTCTGGAGAACCGCTCGACCATGGCTCGCGTCTGCGACATCTGCGGCAAGCGCCCGATCACCGGCTGGAACCCCCAGTCGGTCGGGATGAACCGCAAGCGCGCCCTGCGCCGATGGCTGCCCAACCTTCAGCCGATGACCCTCGTTACCGATGGCAAGGTCTCGAAGGTCAAGGCTTGCAGCCGCTGCCGCCGCACCGCCCAGAAGGTCTGACCCTCTCCATCTCGGCCCGATGCGCCCGCGTAACCGACGCGGGCGTCGTGCTATCTCAGGCCTCCGGACCAGGTGGAACTCCGCGTGTCAGCCCAGATCGCGTTCCGAGTCGAGGATGAGCGTGAACGGGCCGTCGTTCACCAGCTCGACAACCATCTCGGCGCCGAAGCGTCCCGTCTCGACGGCCACGCCATGGCCGCGCAGCCGCTCGACGAATCGGTCGATGAGCGGCGTTGCGACTTCCGGTTGCGCAGCCGCCGTGAAGCCGGGTCGCCGACCGCGTCGCAGGTCCGCGTAGAGCGTGAACTGGCTGACGACGAGCAAGGCACCCCCACCATCAGCGATCGCGAGGTTCGTCCGACCGTCCGCGTCCTCGAAGTAGCGAAGGCCGATGAGCTTGTCGGCCATGCGGTCCACGATCTCGGGAGTGTCATCGTGCCCGATCCCTGCCAGGACGACCGCTCCCGGACCGACCTCGCCCAGCAACTCACCCCCTTCGCGCACGGACGCGCGGGCGACGCGCTGCACGACCAGGCGCATCGGTCTATGGGGACTCGGAGGGAGATGGCTCGGGAGTCTCGGGCGTGGCGGGCGGAACAGAGGTGACCGGTCCGGCGTCCTCGTCCTCGCGCGGGGCGCCGAGGGCGGCTTCCGTGAAGGTGGCGCGAGCGTTCCAGATCATCCAGCCCTTCGCCCCGCGATCGGCGGCGGCGGTCATCTGGGCTCGCACCTGGTCCGCGCTGTACGGCGGGAACGGTCCGTAGCCGAAGTCCTGGATCCAGGGCCGGATGACGACCGGCAGGCCCTCGGTCTGCTCGTTCATGATCTCGAGCGTCTGGTCGACGACCTCGTACGGGAAGTTGTTCGGCACCTCAAAGCCGAAGACGCCGGGGCCGTAGTGCGACGGGTAGACCATGGGGCTGAAGTAGTCCACGTACGGCATGATCACCTCGGGCCGCTGGCCGATGCCCTGGTCGTCAGGCACGATGAAGCTGATCGGGAAGACGTCCGCGCTCAGGAACGTGCGCGTCATGTCGAGCTCCTCGCTGACGACGCGCAGCACCCGACCGATGGCCGGCAGGCGGAACGACTGCGTGTTCGGCAGGTTCGTGTCGGCCACGTCATACGGTCCGTCACTGAAAAAGCGGATGTAATCGAGCTGCACCTCGTCGAAACCTTTCTCGGCAAGATCTCCAGCAATGGCGGCAATGTATTCGGCCACGCCCGGGGCCGATGGGTCGAGCCAGGCGCCGCCGATGTTGTCGCGCCACGGCTCACCGGTGGCGCTGTTCCGCACGGCGAGTTCGGGGCGGGCCGCGGCACTGGTGTTGTCCTTCATGGCCACCACCCTCGCGATGGTGTAGATGCCGCGGTCGCGAAGCATCGGCAGGATTTCCTCCAGGTCGAAGACCGGCGCCTCGCGCACCGCACCGAGCTCGACGGCCTCGGAAAGTTCGGTCGCGTAATACAGCCGACCATCGGTCTCCTTGACGTCGATCACGAGCGCGTTGGCCTCCGTCCGCTCCAGCAATGCGAGCATGGCGTCAAGCCGTCCGGCACCCTCGAAGATGGCCGATGGCGCGTAGAGCGCGCGCGCCATGAACGACTCCATGGCGACGTCGTATTCGAGGGTATCGCCGACGCTGAGCTCGACGAGCCGATAGCCGGGCATTTTGTAGATCAGGGTCGCATCCTCGGGCACACCGGCCAGCTCGTACGCGCCCTCCTCGTCGGTCTCGACCATCGCAACGTCCGCCGTGTCGGCGTCGCTGTCTCCGTCGAGGAATACGCGCACTCCCTCGAGCGGCTCACCCTCCGCCCCGGTCACGGTGCCGCGGGCAACGTTCGGACGAACTTCGACGGTGAGTGGCCCCTCGTCGGGAATGGTGGCCTCGGCAGGGTCGTGGTCCGCGGAGCGGATTGCCACGTCCGCGCCTCGCATGGCGGTCAGGGTTGCCGTGCCGTCTGCAGCGGTGACCGCCACGTCGCCGTCGACCGTGACCTCGGCGTTGGGCACCGGCTCCTCGCTGCCGCTTGCGATGATGCTGACCGCGACCTCGCGCGGCTGCTCGGGCGTGGGCTCCGGGGTCGGCACGAACGGGAGTTGCGGACTTTCCTCGCTGCAACCGGCCACCACGATGGCCAGCATGAGGAGGAGGATCGAGAGCGACGTGGTTTTGCGAGGCAGCAGTGTCAGGTCCTTTCGGCGTCGGTATCGGCGTCGGGGCGTTCGAGAGCAGCTGAGCGCAGGGCGGCAACCGTGGGCGCCAGGTCGCCATCGGTACTGTACAGGGTGCTGCCGGTGACGAGCACCTCGCCCCCGGCTGCATGGGCGCGGCCGATCGTCTCGAGGTTGACTCCCCCATCCACGCCGATCTCGACCTCGAGCCGGCGGCGGTCGATCTCGGCCCGCAGCGCCTCAATCTTGGGCAGAACCTCATCGATAAACGACTGTCCGCCCCAGCCGGGGTGGACGGTCATCACCAGCACCATATCGACGCGCTCGAGGTACGGCACGACCGCCGCCATATCGGTTTCGGGGTTGAGAGCGATGCCGGCTCGCTTGCCTGCGCGCTCGATCTCGGCGATCACGGCGTCGGGCGCATCATCGGCCTCAATATGGAAGACGATGAGGTCACTGCCTGCATCGGCGAAACGCTCAGCGTAGGCAAGCGGGTGGCTGATCATGAGGTGGCTGTGGAATGGGAGGCGGCTGTGCGGGCGTGCCGCCTCGACGACCACGGGTCCCATGGTCAGGTTATCGACAAAGTGGCCGTCCATCACGTCGAGGTGGATCGAGTCGACCCCGCCCACATCGGCGCGGCGAACCTCGTCACCCAGTCGACTGAAGTCGGCGTTGAGAATGCTCGCGCTGATCTGGCGTCCGTGACTCATGGGGGCGTGACCGATGCCGCTTCGCGCGCGTCACGCAACGACCGCCCGGACAACTGAGCATGGAGCTGTCCGCACGCCGCGTCGATCTCGCGCCCACGCGTATCGCGCACGGTGACCGAGATCCCGCCATCCCGCAGCATGTGCACAAAGTGGTCAATGCCCGATCTCGGCGTCCCACTCCAGCGTGACCCGGGCGTGGGGTTAAGCGGGATGAGGTTGACGTGGGAGCGCCAGCCGCGCGCCAGCTCGGCGAGGCCGGATGCCTGCTCGTCGGTGTCATTGAGGCCGTCGATCATCACGTACTCGAGGCTGACGCGGCGCCCGCTGCGCGCGGCGAACCGTCGCCCGGCCGCAACCACCTCGCGTACGGGCCATTTGCGGTTGATCGGCACCAGCTCGTCGCGAAGCACGTCCGTCGCGGCATGGAGGCTGATCGCGAGGTTGACCTGCGGCAGCTCGTCGACCATGCGATCCATGCCGGGAACCACGCCCGAAGTGCTGACGGTGATATGTCGCGCACCGATTCCCAGGCGCGCGGGATCATTCAGCAGTCGCACGGCTTCGATGACATGGTCGGCGTTGTTGAGCGGCTCGCCCATTCCCATGAACACGACGTTGTAATGGCCCCTGCGCGCATCCCCAAGCGCCTGCCACGGAGCCCGATGCCAATGCAGCACCTGGTCAACGATCTCGCCCGGCGTGAGCTGGCGGCCGAAGCCGGCCTGCCCGGTCGCGCAGAACGGGCAGTTCACCGCGCAGCCCGCCTGCGAGCTGATGCAGATCGTGGTGCGCTCAGCCGATGCACCGCGGGCCGGGTAGCGCATGAGCACCGACTCGATTCGCTGGCCGTCGGAGAGCTCATGGACCGCTTTCGCGGTCAGGTTCGCATCGGCGCCGATGACGTGGCTGTCGACGACGGTGCTGAAGCGAAAGTCCTCTGCAAGTGCAGCGCGCAGGGGCATCGGCACATCCGTCAGGTCGTCCCATCCGGCAACCTCGGGCCGATGAGACCCGGCGAGAATCTGACCGACCCGATACGCGGGCTCGCCGCGGGCGTTGAGCCACGCGGCGAGCGATGATGCGTCAACCTCACTGATCGCCGGACTCGGCCCGGCGAGGGGAACGCCCACCGAAGGCAGACTCACCAAAGGCAACTCAGTCACGGCGTCCGAAGATCAGCCACGCGTAGTACAGGAAGGTCAGCAGCGCGGTGAGCGCACCGGCCACGTACGTCCAGGCGGCGGCCTTGAGGACATCTCGAGCGCCGGTCTGCTTATCGCCAACCATGCCGAGCCCGTTCACGAAGGCGAGCGCCTTGCCTGATGCGCCGATCTCGACCGGCAGGGTCGCGAAGGTGAAGAGCACCGCCGCGCCGAAGCCGATGAGCCCGACGATCGCCAGCCCGGTGACCTGCAGGAAGACACCGGCGATGATGAGCCATGGCGCGATGCCCGAGCCGAACTGCGCGGCGGGCACGATCGCCTGGCGCAGCGCCATCATCGGCTCCTTGCGCTCGTCCTGGAGAGCATGGCCGACCTCGTGCGCGATGACCGCCGCCGCAGCGACGGAGAGACGAGGGGCTGACGTCGTGACGCCCGCCGTGGAGAGCGCCGAGGCGTCGGCGACCTGGGTGCTGACGCGCAGGATCTTCCCACGCGGGTCGTAGTGGTCGGTGAGCTTCCCGGGCGTAGGCTCGATGCGCACGTGCGAGAGACCCTGCTCATCGAGCAGGCGCCGCGCGAAGTCGGACGCTTCCATGTTGATGCCGGAGTCCACCTTGGACCACTTGGCATAGGTTGACTTCACGCGCCAGGCTGCCCAGCCGGTGATGGCCAGGGTTGGAATCAGAACAACGAGGATGTACAGGATCATGTGGTGGCCCACCTCCGAGAGGGCTGGCGCGAGTATATCGTCTCTAGCGGAGGGCTTCGTCGGGCCTACCGGCCCCGAGCAGCAGGTGCTCGCGCGGCAGTCCGCGTCGCCAGGCGTCGGCGACCATGGTCGCCCGGCCTTCGGGCTGCACGACCTCGAGGGCAAGGGCCCCGACCCCGCACGCGACGCACGGCACCTCGCCCGGCAACAGCGCGCCGATGGGCATGGCGTCCACGCCGGTCACCGGGTGCGCGCGTCGCACGTGAAGGCGACGCCCATCGACCGTGGTCCACGCCCCCGGCCACGGCTGGAGCGCCCGGACCTGGCGGTCAATCTCGATCGCCGAACTGGACCAGTCGATCCAGCCATCGGCCCTCGTGAAGGGGCGGATGTGCGTTGCCTTGCCCTCGTCCTGCGGCTGCGACGGCAGCTCCGCAGCCGCCCAGCGCTCGAACACGGGAGGCACCACCTCGGCCGCCAGGTCAGCGAAACGCGCCTCGAGCTCCGGCGTCGTCTCACGCCCGGTGAGCGACACCGCCCACTGCGCGACCACGGGACCGGCGTCGAGCTGCGCTGTCATGACCATGAGCGTCAGGCCGCCTTCTGGATCGCCGGCGGCAATCGTGCCGGCGACCGGGGCGGCACCACGATGGCGGGGCAATAGCGATGGATGAACGTTGAGCGGAGCGCGCGATCCAAGGTCCAGCAGGTCCTGCGGCACGAGCTGCCCGTAGGCGACCAGGAGGAGCCCATCCGGCGCGAAGTCGCGGAGCAATGCACGCGCCTCGTCGGAGCGCAATCGGTTCGGGGTCACGACCCGCAGCCCATGCTCGCGGGCGTGCGCGGTGATGGGTGTCGCGCGAAGCTGGAGGCGCCGGCCGGCTGGCCGGTCCGGTTGGCTGATGACGAGAAGATCATCCGCGAGGTCCGCGACGCGGTGAACAAGGACCTCGAAACCTTGCGCGCCGATGGCAAGGTCGGCTCGTCATTGCAAGCCAATGTGGCACTGCAGGTGAACGCCAACGACCATGCGCTGCTCGCCAGCCTGGGCGATGACCTGAAGTTCGTGTTCATTACGTCCGCTATT
>JBBSLF010000077.1:0-8246 GCA_038255505.1 Candidatus Limnocylindria bacterium | reverse complement strand
GGCACGGTCCCGAAGCGGGGCCGTTGAGCGCTCGACACTTCGCATCGGAGCACCGACCCTGGACATTTCCAGCGTCCTTTTCTTTCTGCTCGCCTTCGGCGTGGTCGGCGGCGGATTGGCCGTCGTCACGCTGCGCAACATCATCCATTCGGCCATTGCCATGATGATCTGCTTCGGATCGCTGGCCGGGATGTACGCGCTGCTCGGCGCGCCGATCGTCGCCGCCGCCCAGGTCCTCATCTACCTGGGCGCCATCAGCGTGCTCATCCTGTTCGCGATCATGCTGACGCAGGCCGGTGACGCGAATCTGCCCACGCCATTCCACCGACAGGTTCCGATCGCCATCGTCGTCACACTGGCCATCATCGGCCTCGTCGGCTGGGCGGTCGTTCAGACGGATTGGGGCCTCGCCGCCGAAGCGGTGAGCGCCAATGTCGACGCCATCGCCATCGCCATGTTCACCGATTTCGCGCTCCCGTTCGAGATCATCAGCCTGCTTATCCTGGTCGCGATCATCGGCGCCATCTACCTGGCGCGTCGACCGGAAGAAGACGAGCGAGCGAACTGACCGATGGGCATTGAGGGCTACCTGATCGTGTCGACCCTGCTGTTCGGCATCGGTGTCTTCGGATTCATGGCACGGCGCAACGCGATCCTGATGCTCATCAGCATCGAGCTCATGTTCAACGCGGTGAACCTCAGCCTCGTCGCCTTCAACGCGTACCTTCCGCCGGCCAACAACGCCGGCGCCGTGTTCGCGCTCATGATCATGGCGGTCGCCGCGGCCGAGGTGACGGTTGGGCTGGCCCTCGTCATCGCCATCATCCGAACGCGACAGACCTCCGAGGTCGACCAGTACTCCGACCTGAAGGAGTAGCGGAGGCCACATGGAGCTGCTGATCGCCCTCATTCCGGCGCTGCCCCTGGCGGGCTTCCTGTTCGCGGTGCTCGTCGGGCCCCGGCTCGACCACGTGCCGATCCACGGCCATGGCCATACCGATGACCACCAGGGGACCGATGCGCATGGGACCGATGCGCATGGGACCGACGTCGATGACTCCGCATTCCGTGCCGTGCCAACCGAGGATGAGCAGCGCGCCACCAGCCCGCATGCCGGGCACGCCGATGACCTCGCCAACGCCGAAGGCGCCGATGGGGTCATTCCGGCCGACCTCAGTGACGGGCTGGGACAGGCCGGGCATGTGACCCCGGGCGGGGAGCGGCCGCGCTATCGGTCCTGGATCATCCCGACCCTGTTCGTGGGCATTTCGTGGCTGATCAGCATGGCCGTATTCGTCCAGGTCATCTTCGGCGGCCAGGTCTTCGAGGTGAAGATCTACGAGTGGATCGCATCAGGCGACTTCGTCATCAACATCAGCTTCCTGGTTGATGAGCTGACCGCGATGCTGCTCCTGGTGGTGAGCACGGTCGGGCTGCTGGTGCACATCTACAGCATCGGCTACATGGATGGCGACCGGGGGTTCTGGCGCTTCTTCGCCTATCTCAACCTGTTCATGTTCAGCATGCTGCTGCTGATCCTGGGTGACAACTTCCTCATGCTGTACGTCGGCTGGGAGGCGGTCGGCCTGTGCAGCTATGCGCTCATCGGCTTCTGGTACAAGAAGCCCTCCGCTGCGGGAGCGGCGAAGAAGGCCTTCATCGTCAACCGCGTCGGCGACTTCGGGTTCGGCCTCGGGATCATGATGATCTGGGTGAACCTCGGAACGCTGTCGTTCCTTGAGGTGTTCGACCAGATCGGCACGCTGGACGAGACGACCATCACGGTCATCGCGCTGCTGCTGTTCGCGGGCGCCGTCGGCAAGTCAGCCCAGTTCCCGCTGCACGTCTGGCTGCCCGACGCCATGGAGGGTCCCACGCCGGTCAGCGCGCTGATCCACGCCGCGACCATGGTCAATGCCGGCGTCTACCTCGTCGCCCGCGCAAATCCGATCTTCGCCGAGGCGCCAATTGCCATGTGGACGGTGGCGATCATCGGCGTCTTCACCGCCGTCTTCGCGGCGGCCATCGCGCTGACCCAGAACGACATCAAGAAGGTCCTCGCCTACTCGACCGTCAGCCAGCTGGCGTACATGTTCTTCGCGCTTGGTATCGGAGCGTGGACGGCGGCCATCTTCCATCTCGTATCGCACGGATTCTTCAAGGGCCTGTTGTTCATGGGCTCCGGATCGGTCATCCATGGGGCCGGAGGCGAGCAGGACATGCGCCACATGGGCAACCTGCGCGCGAAGATGCGCTGGACCTACGTCACCATGGTCATCGGCTCGCTGGCGCTGGCCGGGATCCCGATTTTCTCCGGCTTCTTCAGCAAGGACGAGATCCTGGCCGAGGCCTTCAACCGCGGCTACCTCGTGTTCTACCTTGTCGGAACCATCGTTGCGGCCATGACGGCCTTCTACACGTTCCGCATGATCTTCATGACCTTCTGGGGCGAGTGGCGCGGACCGCGCGCGGCCTGGGATCACATCCACGAGAGCGCTCCGACCATGGTGGCGCCGCTCGTGATCCTGGCGGTGCCGACGGTCGTGCTGGGGCTCATCCTCGGGATCCCGCCCGAGGAGGGCATCATCCACGACTGGCTCGAACCGATCTTCCATGACGTGACGTACGTCGGCGCCCTCCCCGGCTCGATCTTGGACGGCTACAACCAGCGCGGCGAAACGCATCACTTCGAGCTGTTCGGGCTGGGTGGCCTGTTGCTCCTGGTGGGTGCCAGCGTCGCCGCCGCCGGCGTGTTCCTGGCCTACCGCTGGTACGTGCAGCGCCCCGAGTCGGCCGCGCGGTTCGTTGAGCGCATTCCGCTGGGCCTGGGGCCGGGAATGTATCGGGCCAGCATGAACAAGTACTACGTCGATGACCTCTACCAGCTCGTCTGGTCCCGTGGCGGAGTGCTCGTCAGTAACGCGCTGTGGTGGTTCGACGCGAAGGTGATTGACGGCGCGGTCAACGGAGCGGGCTGGCTGGCCACGACTATCGGCGGGGCACTGCGCAAGGTCCAGACGGGGCATGTCGAGAACTACGGGCTCGGGATCGCTGCCGGCCTGGCGCTGGTGATCCTCGTATTTGCCACGGTGGTGCGCTGATGGACGGCCTGCCAATCCTGACCCTCATCGTCTTCTCACCGCTGATCGGCGCGCTGGCGCTGCTACTCGTCCCGGGCCACAACCATCGCGCCGTCCGGTGGGTCGCGCTGGCGGCCGCGCTCGCCAGCCTCGGATTCAGTCTCACGCTGCTGGGCTACGACCCGGCCGGCGCCGAGTTCCAGTTCCGCGAGGACCTGCCCTGGATCGAAGCCTTCGGGATGCGCTACACGCTTGGCGTCGATGGCCTCTCGGCCGTGCTGGTCCTCCTCACCACGCTCCTGAGCGTGGTGGCCATGTTCTACTCGTGGAACCCGATCAAGACGCGCATCAAGGAGTACTACGTCACGCTCCTGTTGCTGATGGTGGGCATGCTCGGCGTGTTCGTGTCGCTCGACCTGTTCCTGTTCTACGTGTTCTGGGAGATCAGTCTCATCCCGATGTACCTGGTCATCGGCATCTGGGGTGGTCCACGCCGGGTGTATGCGACGGTCAAGTTCGTCATCTACACCCTCGTCGGGTCGTTGCTGATGCTGGTCGCCATCCTGGCCGTGGCCATCGCGCAGGCCGGTGCCGGCAACCCGTTCACGTTCAGCTACGAGGTGCTGCGCCAATTCGCGTACACCGATGCCATCCAGGCCTTCGGCTTCATCGCCTTCTTCCTGGCCTTTGCCATCAAGGTGCCGATGTGGCCGCTGCACACCTGGCTGCCCGATGCGCACGTCGAGGCTCCCACCGCCGGTTCCATCCTCCTCGCCGGCGTGCTGCTCAAGCTCGGCGGCTACGGATTCCTGCGCTTCGCCATCCCGCTCCTGCCCGATGCGGCCGTCAGCTTCGCGCCGATCATCATCGGTCTCGCCGTCATCGCCATCCTGTACGGCGCCCTGGTTGCGATGGTGCAACCGGACATGAAGAAGCTGGTCGCCTATTCCAGCGTCAGCCACATGGGCTTCGTCATGCTCGGGGCCTTCGTCTTCAACCAGCAGGGACTCCAGGGCGCGGCCTTCACCATGATCAGCCACGGCATCACCACCGGGGCCCTCTTCCTGCTTGTCGGCATCATCTACGAGCAGACGCACGATCGTCAGATCGCGCACATGGGAGGCCTCAACGCCCGCCTCCCGCATTTCGCCGCCATGTTCGGGCTGTTCACGTTCGCCAGCATCGGCCTGCCCGGCTTGAGTGGCTTCGTGGGCGAGTTTCTCGTCATCCTCGGCGCCTTCGCCTACAACGGCTACGTCGCGGCGGCCACCATGCTCGTGGTGATCGCCAGTGCGGTGTACATGCTGTGGATGTTCCAGCGCGTGTTCTTCACCGTGCCGTCGGACTGGATGCGCCAGTGGTGGCCCACCCTGCGCGACATCAACCGCAACGAGTGGATCGCCCTGAGCCCGCTCGTCGTGCTGGTGGTGGCGCTTGGCGTGTACCCGGGACCAGTCCTCGAGCTGCTTGCGGCACCGGTCGATCGCATCATCGAGGCCGTCGACGGCGCCGGCCTGACCGCATTCGGGCCATGGAGGTAGCGAACGACCGATGAACTACGTCGACGATCTCGTGACCCTCCTGCCGGAACTGATCCTCGCTGCGCTGGTGCTCGTCATCATCGCCACCGACCTGTTCCTGTCGCGCCCCAACAAGTGGGTTCTCACGCCCCTGACCGTTGGCGGGCTCATCCTGGCCGGCGCCGCGTGCGTCGTGGTGTGGGACATCAACGAGACGGTCTACTCCGGGTTCTACATCGTCGACGACCTGTCGGTCTTCCTCAAGGCAGCAACCATCGTCATCGGCATCCTGAGCGCGCTCTTCGCACCCGGCTACCTGGCCGTGCGCCGCATCCCGCTCGGGGAGTTCAACATGATCCTGGTCACCGCGCTGATCGGCATGTGCGTGCTGGCCTCCAGCAGCGACCTCATCACCCTGTTCCTGGGCCTCGAGCTGATGACGATGCCCTCCTACCTGCTCACCGGGCTGCACAAGACCGATCGCTACAGCAACGAGGGCGGGCTGAAATACTTCCTGCTCGGTAGCTTCGCCAGCGCGATCCTCCTCTTCGGCATCGCCTGGGTCTACGGGCTGACCGGGACGACCAACGTGGCCGAGGTCGCGGCCGCGCTGACCGGACAGATGAGCCCGGCGCTGCTGGTCGCCATCGCCTTCCTGACGGTCGGCGCCACATTCAAGATCGCCGCCGTCCCCTTCCACTACTGGACGCCGGACGCCTACCAGGGGGCCCCGACGCCGATCACCGGTTTCCTGTCGGTCGGCCCCAAGCTGGGCGCCTTCGCGCTGCTGATCCGGGTCTTCGCCGAAGCGCTCGAGCCACTCCGCGCCGACTGGCTGGCCATCTTCGTGGTTCTGACCGTGCTGACCATGACGCTCGGAAACGTGGTGGCCATGACCCAGCTCAACGTGAAGCGCATGCTCGCCTACTCGAGCATCGCGCATACCGGCTACATCATGGTCGGGATCGCTGCCTTCGCGAACACCTCCGACCCCGACGTGGCGGCGCAGGGCATTGAATCGGTGCTGTTCTATGTCCTCGGCTACGCGGTCATGAACATCGCCGCGTTCGCGGTGGTCGGCATGCTCCAGCGCGACACGACCCGCTTCGGCGGCCTCAACTCGTTCGCCGGGCTGGCCTCGCGGGCGCCGATGCGGGCCGCAGCCATGGCCATCCTCATGCTGAGCCTGACCGGCATTCCACCGACCGTCGGCTTCTTCGCCAAGCTGTACGTGCTGCTGGCGGCGGTCGAGGCCGGCCTCGCCTGGCTCGCCGTGATCGTGGTGCTCAACGCCGCGCTGGCTGCCTTCTACTACCTGCGCGTCATCGTGTACATGTACATGCGCGACCCGGAGCCGGATCCGGCGCCGCTGGAAACCTCTGCGTTCGGCTCGCTGGCACTGGGCCTGTCCGTGGCCGGCGTGCTGGCCCTTGGAATCTTCCCGGGGGCAATTCTGACCCTCGTCGAGGTGTCCGCGGCGAGCCTGTTCTGATCCGATGAGTGCCGACACCGACAGCGCCCTGGGTGCGGCGGCCGCCGCGCTGCTCGGGGATCGCAGGCTGATCATCGCCACCAACCGGGGGCCGATCACGTTCGCCAGCGCCGCGGATGGATCGCTGCGTCCGCGCCGCGGCTCGGGTGGCCTGGTCACGGCACTCGGACAGGTCGGCCGGCACGTGCCATTGACGTGGGTCGCGGCGGCCATGGGCGAAGGCGATCGCCGCGCGGCGGCTGATCCGAAGCTGCTGCGCCAGGCGGCCGGCGGTGACGACGCGGTACGGCTGCGTTTCGCCGCCGTTGAACGCTCCGTCTACGAGCAGGCCTACAACGTCATTGCCAATCCGCTGCTGTGGTTCCTCCAGCACCAGATGTGGAACCTGCCGGAGCGGCCGGTGATCGATGCGGCCGTCATGCGCGCCTGGGATCGCGGATACGTCGCCCTGAACAACGCCTTCGCGACCGCGGTCCTGGAGCAGACGCGCGGCGATCGAACTCCACGCATCATGCTGCACGACTACCACCTCTACCTGGCCGCCGAGCCGATCCGTCGGGCCCGCCCGAAGGCGATCATCAGCCACTTCACGCACATCCCATGGCCGCCGTCGTCGATCTGGCTCACCATCGCGCCACGGATTCGGGAGGGCATCGCCACCGGGCTCCTGGCGAACGACGTCGTCGGCTTCCAGACCGCACGCTACGCCCACAACTTCCTGCGCATGGTCGAGTCATTCGTGCCGAAGGCCCGCGTCGACTACGAGTCGGGAACGGTGCGGTACGCGCGGCGCACGATTCACGTGCGCAGCTACCCGATCAGCATCGACGTGGAGGCGACGCGCCGGGTCGCGTCGTCACGTGCGTCGCGGCGGCGTGCCGACCAATTGCTCGGCGGCACGCGCGAGCGGGTCATCGTGCGGGTGGACCGGCTCGAGCCCTCGAAGAACATCCTGCGCGGGTTTCTCGCCTACGAGGCACTGCTCCAGCGCCACGCGCGCCTGCGCGGCCGAATCAGCTTCCTGGCCTTTTTGGTGCCTTCACGCACCGGGCTGAAGGAATACGGCCATTACGGCAGGCAGGTGCAGAACGCGGTCGATCGCATCAATGCCCGCTTCGGTCGGGCGGGCTGGCGGCCGGTGCAGCTGTTCTATGAGAACGACTACGCGCAGGCCCTGGCCGGCCTGTCGATGGCCGATGTCGTGCTCGTCAACCCGCTGGTCGATGGCATGAACCTGGTTGCCAAGGAGGCGGTTGTCGTCTCGGAACGCAACGCGGTGCTCGTCCTGTCCGAGACGGCCGGTGCGTTCGATCAGATGGCCGATGGCGTGCTGGCCGTCGCACCGGCCGATGTGATCGGCACTGCCGATGCCCTTGCAGCTGCTCTCGAGATGCCTGTCGAGGAGCGGAAGCGCCGCCTGGCCAAGCTTCGCCGCGGCGTCGAACGCGAGGACATCACCTGGTGGCTCCGCCGCCAGCTCGAGGATCTGGCCGACCTCACCGACGGGCGGTAGGGCGTGTTCGCCTTGAGCGGGCTGGGTCACTTCAACCGCTTCCACCGCGACGCACGGCTGTTTCTCGTCACTACGCTCGTGGCCGGCGCGGCGCTCAGCCTGTACTGGATCGACTTCAACCTGTACCTTGCATCGCTCGGGTTCGAGCCGGCAACGATCGGCCTCGTCGCGACCGTCGCGTCGGTGGGCGGCGCGCTGACGGCCTTCCCGGCCAGTGCTGCGTCCGATCGCTTCGGGCGCCGCACCGTCATCGCGGCCGGGATGAGCGTCTCGATTCTGGCACTCGTCGGTCTGCTGCTCAGCGAGGCACTGCCGCTGATCATCGGTTTCGCGGCAATGTGGGCTATCGGCCAGCAGGCATTCATGGTCGTCCAGGCCCCATTCCTGGCGGAGCACAGTGATCCCGAGCACCGCAACGAACTGTTCGCGCTCCAGGCCGCTGTTCAGACCGTGACGAACATCGTTGCCGCGATTCTCGGCGGCATCGTGGCCGCGGGGATCGGCGGACTCCTCGGATTCGATCCGGGTGGACCGGACACCTACCGCCTGATCCTGGTGATCATGACGCTCCTGATGGTGGCGGCGCTTGGCACGGTGGCCCTGCTGTCCGACGATCGGCCCTCGCGGAGGGCGGTCGAGTC
>JBBSLF010000076.1:0-8299 GCA_038255505.1 Candidatus Limnocylindria bacterium | reverse complement strand
CGGCAAGACGGCGATTGCGGAGGGCCTCGCGCATCGGATTGTCTCAGGTGACGTGCCCGAAACGCTCACCGACAAGCGGGTGCTGACGCTCGACATCGGCTCATTGGTGGCCGGGACGAAGTACCGCGGTGAGTTCGAGGAACGGCTGAAGAAGATCATCGAGGAGCTGCGCAATTCGAACGACAGCGTGCTCTTCATCGACGAGCTGCACACGCTTGTGGGAGCGGGCGCCGCGGAGGGAGCCATCGACGCGGCCAATATCCTCAAGCCGCCCCTGGCGCGCGGCGAGCTCCAGTGCATCGGAGCGACGACGCTGGACGAATACCGGAAGTACATCGAGAAGGACTCGGCGCTCGAGCGTCGTTTCCAGCCGGTCATGGTCGACGAGCCAACGGTGGACGAGGCCGTCGCCATCCTCTTCGGGATTCGCGAGCGCTTCGAGCAGCACCACAAGGTCAAGATCAGCGACGAAGCGGTGAAGGCCGCGGTGGACCTATCCGTGCGCTACGTCGCCGACCGTGCGCTGCCGGACAAGGCGATTGACCTCATCGACGAGGCCGGGTCACGCGTTCGGTTGCGCTCGGCCAAGGCGCCAGCCGAGATCAAGTCGGCGCAGCAGGCCCTCGAGGAGGTCACGCAGCAGAAGGACGAGGCGATCGCTGGCCAGGATTACGAGGCGGCCGCACGACTGCGCGACGAAGAGGCGCGGGGCAAGGAACAGATCGAAGAGCTCAAGAAGGCCTGGCACGAGGAGCGCGCAAAGGAGACGCCGGTCGTCACCGATGAGGACATCGCGCAGGTCGTCAGCATGTGGACCGGCATCCCGGTCGTCCGCATCAGCGTCGAGGAATCCGAGCGGCTGCTCCACATGGAGGACGCGCTGCACAAGCGGTACATCGGCCAGCAGGAGGCGATCACCACCATCAGCCGGGCCGTCCGTCGTGCCCGTGCCGGCCTGAAGGATCCGAAGCGGCCCATCGGCTCATTTATCTTCATGGGACCGACTGGCGTCGGTAAGACCGAGCTGGCGAAGGCGTTGGCCGAGTTCATGTTCGGTTCCGAGGATGCCCTCGTGAAAATCGACATGAGCGAGTTCATGGAGCGTCACAACGTGTCGCGCCTGGTCGGGGCTCCTCCGGGCTACGTCGGCTATGACGAGGGCGGGCAACTGACCGAGGCGGTGCGACGCAAGAGCTACAGCGTCGTGTTGCTCGACGAGATTGAGAAGGCGCATCCCGAGGTCTTCAACATCCTGCTCCAGATCCTCGAGGACGGCCACCTGACCGATGCCAAGGGTCGCCGCGTGGACTTCCGCAACACCGTGATCATCATGACCAGCAACGTCGGCGCGCAACAGATGCAGCGCGACACGTCGATCGGCTTCCGTGCCGAGGCGGTCGGTGAGGCGGCGCAGGCGACCGCCGACTACGAGCGCATGAAGGACAAGGTACTCGCCGAGCTGAAGAACACGTTCCGTCCGGAGTTCCTCAATCGAATCGACGCCACCGTTGTCTTCCGTCAGTTGACCCGTGAGGAGATCCGCCTGATCGTCGACCTGCTGCTCAAGCGCGTGAAGGACCAGCTGGCCGGGCAGGAGATGGAGCTCATCGTGACCGATGCGGCCAAGGACGCGATCATCGCCAAGGGCTACGATCAGGCCTATGGAGCGCGCCCGTTGCGACGCGAGATCCAGAACCAGATCGAAGACGCGCTCGCGGAGCGGATGCTCCAGGCCAGCTTCTCTCCCGGCGACACGGTCATCGTCGACGTCGGGGCAGATGGCACGCTCACCATCGACAAGGCCGCGCCTCCGGTGAAGCGGCAACCGGCCAAGGCGGGCCGGTAAGCCGCCGGTAAGCGCCCGGTACTCCGCGGCGTGGGATGATCGCACCGCGCCTCGCGCCACATTCACCACCAGACGTTCGGGGGCAGCGTGCCAGCCGCAAAGACGACCTTTCTGTGTCAGCAATGCGGCGCCTCCTCGCCCAAGTGGGCCGGCCAATGCCCGTCGTGCGCGGGATGGAACACGCTGGTCGAGACGATCGCCGCGCCCCGCACTGCGACGCGCGCCCCATCGGCGGCACGCTCCATGGCGGGAGCCGCCGTGGTGACGCCGATCGGCTCCGTATCGAGCGCGGAGGCTTCTCGGCTCGTATCGGGCATCGTCGAGGTCGATCGCGTGCTCGGCGGCGGCTTCGTTCCGGGCTCGATCACCCTGTTCGGCGGTGATCCCGGGATCGGCAAGTCCACTCTGCTGCTTCAGATGGCAGCACGATTGGCGCGACAGGGGCCGGTCCTGTACATCACGGGGGAGGAATCGACCGCGCAGGTTCGCGGCCGGGCCGAACGCGTTGGTGCAGTGGTCGACGGGCTCAGCCTGGCGGCCACGACGGACCTGGAGACGGCGCTGGCGGCAATCGACAACATCGCGCCGGTGCTGGCCGTGGTCGACAGCGTTCAGACCCTGTCGAGCGCGGAGCTGTCAGGCCCGGCCGGGAGCGTCGGCCAGGTCCGCGAGGTCGCGTCTCGCCTGGCGGAGGTGGCCAAGGTGGGCGGCACCTGCGTGGCACTCGTTGGCCACGTGACCAAGGAAGGGACGGTGGCTGGACCGCGCACCCTCGAGCATCTCGTCGACGCGGTCATCTATCTTGAAGGGGAGCGCCTGGGGACCACGCGCCTCCTGCGCGCGGCCAAGAACCGCTTCGGGTCGACCGATGAGGTGGGCGTTCTCGAGATGCGTGGCGAAGGTCTGACCGAGGTCGACGACGCCAGCCGCTTCTTCATCGAGTCCGACGAGTCGCCGACGGCCGGATCGGCGATCACCATCGCCCTCGAAGGGACGCGTCCGCTGGCGGTCGAGATCCAGGCCCTCACGGCCGCGGCCGCCTACGGATCACCGCGACGGGCAACCACCGGCATCGACGTCAACCGCGTGCTCATGCTCATCGCCGTGCTGGCGCGTCACGCGGGGCTGAACCTGACCGGCCACGACGTGTACGTCAACGTGGCCGGCGGCCTGCGCATCGACGAGCCGGCGGCCGACCTGGCCGTGGCGGTGGCGCTCGCCTCGAGCCTGCGTGAACGGCCGGTCCTGGCCGCGACGGTGCTGGCCGGCGAGGTCGCCCTATCGGGGCGGCTCCGTTCCGCGGCTCGTGTCGAACGCCGCCTGCTCGAGGCGTCTCGGCTCGGGTTCGCGCGACTCATCACCGGTCCCGCACGCGGCGCGTCGTCGGGCAGCGGCGCGGGCCTCGTGATCGCCCGCGACATTCGCGCTGCCCTGTCCGAGGCGCTTGAGGACTGATCGTCATCGGTTCGGTGCGGATTGGTGTCGAACGTGGACGTTGCACAGGGCGCGTGCTAAGGTGGCCGCCGCCGGAAGCCAGCCGCGCTCCTGCGACTTCATCGGCATTCATTCGCGGCATCCTCGCTTCATTTCGGCACTCATCAAATCGCATGACACGCATCATTCAGCTTACCGGTGCGCTGCTGGGCACCCTGATCGGGTTTGCGCTCGGCCTGACACTGCTTCAGCGTGCCGGGGACCTGGTCGAGCCGGCGAACCGACCGGCATTCCTGACCGCGTTCGTGGTCGCGACGCTCCTGTTCGGCTATCTCGCCATCCCGTACATCACCATCTATCCGGCGCGCCTCGCCGTCGAAAAGCTGAGCGAGACGGGTGCCGGCGAGTTCGCGCTGGGCGTCACTGCGATCGTCATCGGTCTGGTGATCGGCGTCCTCATCGGCATTCCGCTGGCCCAGGTGGGTGGCGTGACGGGATCGCTCGGTCCACCCGTCGCGGCCGTCCTGGCCGCCGTCATCATGCTGGGCGCGACGATGTACCGGCGCGACGTGCTGCTGGCCGCGTTCGCCGGCGTGTTGCCCGGTGCTCGGCCACGCGGTGTCACGAATCGGGTCGTGGTCGACACGAGCGCCGTGATCGACGGCCGCATCGTGGATATCGTTGCGACCGGCTTCATTCTCGGAACGCTCGTCGTGCCGCGCTTCGTGCTCGACGAACTCCAGCGTATCGCCGACTCGCCCGATGCCATGCGCCGCAACCGGGGACGTCGAGGCCTGGAGATGCTGTCCGCGCTCCAGAAGGACGCCGTTTCGCCGATAGAGATCGTCGAGGCCACGTACCCGGAGGTGGCCGAGGTCGACGCCAAGCTGATGGCGTACGCCCGCGACACCGGTGCGGCGATTCTGACCAATGACTACAACCTGAACCGGGTGGCGGACCTCCAGGGCATCCGGGTGCTGAACACGAATGAGCTCGCCAATGCGGTGAAGTCGGTGGTGCACCCAGGCGAGGAGATGCACGTCCGTATCATCCAGGAGGGCAAAGAGGCGGGGCAGGGCGTTGGATACCTGGACGACGGCACCATGATCGTGGTGGAGGGTGGGGTGCGCTTCATGAACAAGGATCTTCCCATCAGCGTGACCCGGGTGCTCCAGACCGTCGCGGGGCGGATGATCTTCGCGCAGCCGCGCGACGCTGGCTGATACGAGCGTGCCCGGACCATTTGCCGCCATCCTCGTGGCCGCCGGGCGCAGCCGCCGCATGGGCAGCGACAAGCTGTGGGCCGATATCTGGGGACGGCCGGCATGGCGCTGGAGCCTGGACGTCCTGCTCGCGACGCCGGGCGTCGTCCGCATCGCCGTCGCTGTCACAGCCGATGCGGTCGAGCGCTTTCGCGCTGCCCTTCCCGACGACGCCGGCGACCGGTGTCTCGTGATTCCGGGAGGCGCGGAGCGGGCCGATTCGGTCATCGCGGGCATCTGGGCGCTGACCGCGGCCGGCCACGACGACGAGACGCTGGTCCTCGTTCACGACGCAGCCCGCCCGGCCATCAGCGTCGAGTTGGCCACCGCCGTGGCCGAGGCTGCCTCGCTCGTGGATGGCGCGGTGATCCCGGTGGTGCCCGTGGTCGACTCGTTGAAGCGCGTGCGCATCGAGCGCGTCGTGGGACCGATCGACCGCGAAGAGGTCGTGGCGGCGCAGACGCCGCAGGCCGCCCGGCTGGGAGCGCTGCGGGCGTCGATCGAGGAGTCTCACGCATGGGGCCGTCCGGTGACCGACGACGCCGGCGCACTCGCCGCGGCGGGCGTATCGGTCCACGTCATTCCAGGCGATCCATTGAATCGCAAGCTGACCGAGGAGGCCGACCTGGTGGCCCTGCGTGCCCAACTGGCCGCGCGCTCGATCGGAGTGGTGCCTACTGGCGTGGGGGCGTGCGTTGGTATCGGCTTTGACGCGCACCGCCTGGTTGCCGGCCGTGCGATGCGAATTGCTGGCGTCACCTTCCCTGATGAGCCGCGAGGTCCGGAGGGCCACTCCGATGGCGATGCGGCCCTCCACGCCCTGATCGACGCGCTGCTGGGTGCCGCGCGGCTGGGTGATGTCGGCACCCTGTTTCCCGCTGGCGCCGCCTGGCAGGACGCTGACTCGAGCGATCTTGTGCGTCAGGCTGTCGCGCGGCTGGCCGAACATGGCTGGCAGCCGGTGAACGTGGACATCGCGGTGGCGATCGCGCGGCCCTCCATTGCCTCACGGCGCGATGAGCTCGCGGCGGCGATCGGCGGCTTGCTGGGCATCGGCGCAGAAGCAGTGTCGGTCAAGGGCACGACGTCGGACGGGCTCGGGTTCGCCGGAGCCGAAGGCGTGGCCGCATGGGCGATCGCGAGCATTGAGCGGGCGTAGGTGAACGACTGGATCGGCGGACGACGGCCGGTGGCCGAAGTCCTCGCGGCCGGACGCGAGGCGCGACGCCTCCTCGTCTCCTCCAGCGCGAAGCCGTCGCCCGAATTGCGAGCCATCACCGACGCGGCACGCCGCGGGGATATCCCGATCGAGCGCGCGCCAACTGATCTGATGACGCGATTGGCCGGATTCGACGGCCACCAGGGAGTCCTGATCGAGGTCGGCGAGCGGCGTTGGGCGTCTGTTGGCGAGATGTTGAGCCGTGCCGCGACGGCTGAGCATGATCCATTGGTGCTCGTGCTCGAGCATCTCCAGGATCCGATGAACTTCGGGACGCTCCTGCGTTCGGCGGAAGCGGCCGGTGTCGACGGCGTCGTGTTTCCGGAACGTGGCGCGGCTCCGTTGAGCGCGGCCGCCGTCAAGGCCAGTGCCGGGGCCAGCGAGCATCTCCTGCTCGGGCGCCTGCCCACCATCGGCGAGGCCATTCACGAGCTCAAGCACGCCGGACTGCGGCTGGTGGCCGCGGACCAGGACGCCGGCGCATCGGCATGGGAAAGCGACCTTGGCGGTCCGTTGGCGATCGTGGTCGGGAGTGAGGGGAGCGGACTGTCGGGTGCCACCCGGCGGCGCTGCGATCTGCTCGTCAGCTTCCCGATGGCCGGGCGCGTGGCGAGCCTCAATGCGGCCACCGCCGGCGCGCTGCTCGTGTTCGAGGTCGTCCGTCAGCGTCAGAGCCTGCCGCCGCGCTAGACTGAGCGGCCGATGCCGAGGTAGCTCAATGGCAGAGCAACTGTTTTGTAAACAGTAGGTTGTGGGTTCGACTCCCTCCCTCGGCTCCACTTTCCTCGCACACATTCATTGTCTGTTCCACCTCGTGCTGCGTCGCAGGCTCGGGCTGACGCCCCATCTGACGCCCCCGCGGGCCGGGAGGTACCCTCAGAGAAACGCCGTGGTGCGCGGAAGCACCACATTCGGCGACTGTCTGAGCGTACTCCGGCCATTGATGGGTCACGTCCCGTCAAGTGGTGTAACACGCGCCGCCGCGGCTCAGCCTCACGACGACATCTGATCAGCTCGCGATCAACAGCGTGGACAGCACCTCCTCGCGTTGCGGCGCGCCGATGAGCGCCATCGACTCGGCGCTGAAGTAGTTGCGCCCGACCGACCACTCGTCGTCCTGCTCAGCCAGCAGCATGCCCACCAGGCGCAGCAGGCTGGCACGGTTGGGAAAGATGCCGACCACGTCGGTGCGGCGCCGGATCTCCTTGTTGAGCCGCTCCAGCGGGTTGGTGCTGCGGATCTGGCGTCGGTGGGCGCTCGGAAAGGAGAAGTGCGCCAGCAGGTCGGCCTCGGCCGCGGTCAGCAGCTCGGCCACCCGCGCGAAGCGCGGCTGCAGACCGTCGATCACGCGTCGCAGCTGGGCCCGCGCGGAGGGCTCGTCGGGCTGCTCGAAGATGGAGCGGATGGCCGCAGCCACCATCGACTGCGCGCCCCTGGGCACCAGGCCCAGCGCGTTGCGCATGGCGTGCACCCGACAACGCTGCCAGGAGGCGCCCAGCAGGCTGGCATTGATGGCAGCCGTCAGTCCCGCATGGGCGTCGCTGATGACGAGCTTGACGCCGGCCAGGCCACGCGCGTTGAGCGAGCGCAGGAAGGGCAGCCAGTGGGCACCCTCGTCACCACCGGCAGCCGCCACCTCGACGCCCAGCACGCTGCGCTCGCCGGCGGCTGACACGCCGATCGCGATCAGGGTCGCCATGTTCACCACCCGCCCGTCCTCGCGCACCTTGTGATACAGCGCGTCGAGCCACAGGTAGGGATAGCCGGCCGCATCCAGCGTCCGACCACGGAAGGCCTCGACCTCGGTGTCCAGCGCGGCGCAGATGCGGCTGACCTCGCTGCGGCTCAGGTTGCTGATGCCGAGCGCCGCCACCAGGTCCTCGACCCGGCGAGTGGATACGCCACCCACATAGGCCTCCTGCACCACGCTCAGCAGCGCCCGCTCGGCGCGGCGCCGTGGCTCGAGCAGGGATGGAAAGTAGCTGCCCTCGCGCAGCTTGGGAATCTGCAGCTCCAAGCTGCCGACGCGGGTGTCCCAGCGTCGGGCGCGATATCCGTTGCGCTGGCTGCTGCGTCGCTCGGGAGCGCGCTCGCCGTGGGCCGCGCCGATCTCGGCCGCCACCTCGGCCTCCATCAGCGCCTGGCTCAGCACGCGCACTCCTTCGCGCAGCAGGTCGACGTCGCCGTCGGATGTGGCCTTGCGCAGCAGCTCGAGCACGTCCATTCTGTCTGTGGCCATCGGGTCATACCTCGTGACGTGGTTTCAACTCCAACGTCGTGAGGATGGCACGGTGGCCTCTTCATGCGCAGCCTATGTCGGCGCCTGTTACACCACCTCTCGGGACACTAACCGTTCTCAGTCAGTTGTTCGCCAGTTGCTTTCGCTCTCGCGCCCAGTTCGTGGGGATTGGTGTGGGTGTTTGATCGGTTGAGGTATTGGCTGCGAGGTGTTCGACTTGTTCAGGCGTCCATTCCATTAGGCTGAGCGCCGCGATCAGGGGTTCTGTGTAATAGCGCGCCTGACGGCGCACGGTCGTT
>JBBSLF010000075.1:0-8411 GCA_038255505.1 Candidatus Limnocylindria bacterium | reverse complement strand
GTCGAACCCGATTCGTCCGAAGAAGGATCACCAGAGGAGGAGGAGCGCCTCGCGGTCTTCCGCGAGTTCGTCAACTCCCTCGACGTGGATCTTCCCGGGTCTGGCGCTGGCGGTGGGAAAGGCCCACCTTCCGAAGAATCGTAATCAACGGGCGGCTCAGGCCAGAGAATCGCCGAATTATCGACGAGGCAGCGTACCGAGGACGTGAGAGCGGCGGGTCCAGAGCGCCCAGCGCAGCTTGCCGATGTCGCGAAAGGTGCGCATGATCTTGCGGAAGCTGGCGCCGGTGTTCGTCCCGGCCGCGCGCGGAAAGTGATTGACCCCGACCTGCGCCATGGGGACGCGGCGCGCGCGTAGCTTGATGAGCAGCTCGGCCGACAGGAACGGGGAGTCGGCGTCGAGGGGCAGGCCGTCGAAGACTTCGCGCCGGAACAGCTTCATCGCACAGTCGATGTCGCGAACGCGCAGCCCGAAGGCCGCCGAGACGATGGCGTTGTAGCTCTTGGCGATGAAGATTCGATGCGGGGGATCGCGGCGCTTGATGCGAAAGCCGATGACCGCGTCGACGGGTCTTGCCGCGTCGCCGAGGCGTTCGAGCAGCCGCGACATCTCGCGCAGGTCGAACTGGAGGTCGCCATCGCTGAAGCCGATGAGTTCTCCGCGGGCATGCGTGAATCCGGAGCGCAGCGCGCCGCCGTAACCCTGGTTGGCCTGGTGGTGGACGCGCACTCGCGGATCGGCCGCCGCCAGGTCGTCGGCGATGGCCGGCGTTTGGTCGGTTGAGCCGTCGTTGACGATCAGGACTTCGATTGAGCCGCCCACCATCGGGCCGATCTCGTCAAGCGCCCGTTGAACCGTCTCGGCCGCGTTCTCCTCCTCGTTGTACGCGGGGAAGAAGAAGGTCAGCCGCGGGCGCGCCGTGGCGGTATCGGTCATGAAGTGATCCCTCGGTGATCAGCGATTGGGGGTGCCATCGTACGGCACCGGAGCTGCGCGTATACTCACCGCCACCTTGGCGTGCGATACGAAACGGCGCGCTCCACGGGGGAGCCGCGCTTGACGACCCGCGACCCCGTCGGCCGACGGGGCGTGGGAATTGCGGACGTGTTGGGGCGGCTCGACGCCGGCACGATCCTCACCATCATCCTCATCGGCGGCCTCGCCCTGCGCGCCTTCATCGCCGGCATCTACCTGCCGTTGAGCGGATTCTCCATTGATATCGGGGCCTTCAGCGGCTGGGGCCAGCGCCTGGCGAGCATTGGACCCGGCGACTTCTACCAGGAGGGCTACTTCAGCGACTATCCGCCCGGGTACCTGTACGTGGTGTGGCTCCTCGGCATCTTCGGCGCCATGCTCGCCCCGCTGGTCGGGCAGGACGCGACCGCCGGGCTGGTGAAGATCCCGGCGATCCTATCCGACGTCGGCGTTGCCGCCATGCTCTTCATCATCGCTCGCCGATGGGGTCACGAGCTCATCTCGCGCGTCCACTTCGCCCGTGTCAGCCCGGAGACGCTCGGCCTCGCGGCAGCCACGATCTACCTGTTCAACCCTGGAACGGTCTTCGATTCGGCGGTGTGGGGCCAGGTTGACTCAGTCGGCACGCTCGTGCTGCTGGCGACCATCTACGCGCTGGGTCGTGGCTGGACCGAGGTCGCGGGCGTGGGCGCCGTGTTGGCGATGCTGGTGAAGTTCCAGTTCGCCTTCCTCATCCCGATCGTGATCATCGTCGGTCTCAAGCGACACCTGGCTGGTCGATCATCTGATCCGGTCCATCACGGCCGGCGTGACCCACTGCGCGTCCTCTCTTCGCTGGCGGCCGGCGTCGTGTCGCTCACGCTGCTCCTGCTTCCGTTCGGGATGGTCGTCTACGCCCCGGCCGCGTCAGGCGGCGCGCCATGCTTCGGGATCCTTCCAGCCGCCGATCCATCGGGCAGCCTGATCGGCAAGTTCTGCGAGGCTGCAAGTACCTACACCGGCCTGTCGGTGAATGCGTTCAACCTGTGGCGCAATCCGTGGAGCGGCCTGGGCGACACGCTCCAGTGGGGCAACGACACGACGGTCGCGGCTGCGGCGGCCGGGATCAGCCTGAGCTGGCAGCAGGTCGGCTCGCTCCTCTTTGCGGCCGTGGCCGTTCTCGCGTTGTGGCAGGTGGCGCGACGCGACGACCTGCGCGGCATTCTCGTTGCGTCGCTGTTGTTGGCCATCGCCTTCTTCGTATTGCCGACCCGTGTCCACGAGCGCTACCTGTTCCCGGCCCTCGCGCTCGCGGCGCCACTGCTGCTTTCCGGACGTGCCTGGCCATGGATCTACGGCGGCCTCTCGCTGAGCTTCTTCGCGAACATCTACTGGGTCTATACCGAGGACTGGTCATTCGCCGGTGGTGTCACCAACCCTGGCTTGAACGGTGAGCCGATGCTGCAGGACTCTTTCCTCACGGCGACGCTTTTCACGGATTGGGGTATCTGGGCACTGTCGGCAATGATCGTGGTGGTGCTCGGAGTCGTGGGCTGGCGCGCGCTGCGCATGGGCATGACGGCGCCGACGCATGAGCAGCAGGCGGCGTATGTCGCTCCCGTGTCACCGCCGCGGGTGATGGCTCAACCGCGCCCGGGGGGTGAACCGCGGTTTGGGTGGCTGGCGCCCAACCCGGCCGATGCGTACCTCCGTGAGCCCGGTCGGCGCCTTGACCGCCGGGACGCTCTCATCCTGCTCGGGATCGTCGTGTTCGCCCTCGTCTTCCGCCTCTGGCGGCTCGACGTGCCGCGCGCACACCACTTCGACGAGGTCTACCACGCCCGCTCCGCCGCCGAATGGTTGAGCGCCTGGCAGAACGACTGGGACCGCGACGTGTACGAATGGACGCATCCGATGCTGGCGAAATACCTGATCGCCGCCGGCATCGTGGTTGCCGATCCGAACAAGATCGTGGGCAGCGCAGAGCTTGACGCGCCGTCGGCGTCGCTGGCCGTGGCCCCGCGGCGCGCGGATGCCGGCTGGGATCGATCCGTGGCCTTCACGACCAGCGGGACCACCAGCATCGTGGCCACCGATGCCGAAAATGGCGATGTGATCGCGCGCTGGGACGCGGGCGGTCCCATCGCCGCGCTTGCCTACGATCCGGAGGCACCCCGCCTCCTGGTGGGACGCGCGGACACCGGCTCCGTGGAAAGTTACGACCTTGCCAGCCTGCTCGCGTCTCCCGATGGGCGGGCGCCACCGGCCGGACCGGTGATCGAGACGGATCTTGCGGCCGTCAGCCAGGTGTTCGTGCCGCAGTCGGACTCCGATCCGCTGCTCCTGCGCGGCCCGGACGGCATCGCGGTCATTGAGCGAGCGACCGATGCGGTGAGTGCGTCCGCCGAAGGAGCCTACGGCGGCATCGGCCTGGTCCAGGGCATCGACGAGGAACCCGATTCGATCGTGGTGACCGATCCTGCGCGTGGCGCCGTTCTCTTCCTCGACGCCGTCACGCTCGAAGTGCCCCGCGACGCTGACGAGGAGGAGATCGTCGTCGAGGTTGACGCGGCGCTCATCGGCCCTCTGCTCGTACGCGGCTCCGGGGACGACCAGCAGGTCTTCGCGCTCACAGGCGCGCTTGCGGCGACAGATGAGCATTCCGAGACCAACGGCGGAATCGCGGCACTCGATGCCGATGAGGAGAGCCTGATCGGACTGGTGCCGTTGCCAGGGGCGGGCAGCCTGATCGGTCATCAGCGCGTCGCCGGAGTGGTGTACGTGGCGGGTGTGGCGGCCGACGGGCAGCCCGAGGCATGGGTCCTCGAGCCGCATGTCGAGTCGCGTCGAGACGGCACCATTGGGCTGGCCGCCTTCGACGCGACGGTCCTGCCCGGCACCCCGTTGGCGCTCGGCTTCGATATCGCCAGCACGTCCCAGGGCGACGACCGGGGCCGCATGCTGATCAGCACGGCCAGCGCGGAGGGAAGCGGAGAGCTCGTGCGGGTGGATGCCGGCAGCAACGCCTTCGCGTGGCGGCTGTCCGGCGTGACCTTCGGGGCGATCCTGGTGGCGCTCGTCTACCTGTTGGCCGCCACCATGTTCAGCCGGCGGCGGATCGCCGTGCTGGCTGCCGCATTCGTCGCTCTCGACCCGATGAGCTACGTCATGAGCCGGATCAGCATGAACGACATCTTCGTCACGGTCTTCATCGTGGCCGCCTACACCCTGTTCTGGCAGATCTGGTCGGGACGATGGCAGCGCAGTGCGTGGTGGGTGTTGCCCCTGGTCGGGGTCCTCATCGGCCTGGCGGCGGCAACGAAGTGGGTCGGCTTCTACGCCTTGGCCGGACTGCTGGTGCTCGTCCTGGCACGCTCCCATCTCGGGCGGCTCGTGCTCGTGGGACTGGTTGCCCTGGCGGCGATCATCGGCGGGATCGGCGCACCGTGGCCGTTCCTGCTCATCATGCTGGGCATCGGAGCGTTGGCGCTGTTGGTCACCTGGGCGCGTCCCATCCGGCTCGATCTGAGCGAGGCGCTGACCGCCATCCCGGCTTCGGTGGCGGTTCTCACCGGCGTCGGCCTTGCGTTCGTCCTGGCCTTCGACAGCGTTGAGGGGCGGACACCGGGGAGCGCAGTCGAGTATCTGTTCGGATTGCTGACGCGCGGCGCTGAGGTGGGCTGGCCAGCGTTCCTCATGCTCGGCGTGGCGGGGCTGTTGGTTGCAATGCGCGCCGCGCGCTCACTGTTGGACCCCGCATCGGACGCGCGCTGGTATCGGCCTGGCGAGCTCGGCGGCTTCACCTGGTCGTGGGTCGGCGCATGCCTGATCGTCATTCCCCTCACCGTGTATGCGCTGACGTACATCCCATATCTCCAGCTCGGACACGGGTGGGCGGTGGGTGGCGGGCCCGGATACGGCTGGTCGCTCGATGAGCTCCACGCGCAGATGTACTCCTACCACTACAACCTCACCGCGGGCCACGACAGCGCCTCCCCGTGGTGGAGCTGGCCGCTCGCGCTCAAGCCCACCTGGTTCTTCAACGGCTCGTATGACGCGGATCAGATCGCGGTCATCTACAACGGCGGCAACCCGATCCTGCTGTGGGCCGGCATCCCGGCCATCGTGGTGGCCGCCGTCCTGGCCTGGAAGCGCCGATCAATGGCTCTGGTCCTGGTGGTTGCCGCCTTCGCCTTCCAGATCGTGCCGTGGACTCGCATCGAGCGAGCCTCGTTCGCCTACCACTACATGACGGCGGTCGTGTTCGCCATGATCGCAATTGCGTATCTCGTGGACGAACTCCTGCGCCGTCCTGCATGGCGCGAGCTGGCGATCGGGTATCTGGCGTTGGCCGCGGTGGTCGGGCTCATCATCTTCCCCCTGGGATCCGCATTGCCGATGCCGGACTGGTACATCAACGCCGCGCGCGCTCTGCCGCCCTGGAACTTCGCCTTCCAGTTCCCCGATCCGCCGAGCGGGGATCGGGGCGAGCTGATCAGTGTCAACGGCGCGAAGGCCGTCCTCGGCGTGCTCGTGGCCGGTGCTGCGATGGTCTTCTCGGTTGCCGGCCGTTCGTGGTGGGAGCGCCGGCGCCCCTGATCTGACGTGCCCCGGCGGATGGGGTCCCCGAGCGCGCCCGAGCTCGCGCGCCGGAGAAATTGTCGGATGGCACCGGTGGTGCCGCTAGCCACCATCTGACCGCATCCAGGGCGATGGGGTGACGTCCCAGAACGGCTGGAAAAGTTGAAGACGGCGTAGTCTCCAAAGCGGAAGTTTCGAAGAACCGCACAAGGAGATACGCCGTGAACAGCAGAGTAGCCGCCAGCGAGCGACTGGTCGAGCGCATCGACGCCATCGTGCTCGACGGAGTGAGTGATCCCAACCGTCTGGCCGAGTTGGGTCGGCTGGGTGCGCAGCTCGTCATCCAGCGCGCCATGGAGGACGAGGTGGCCGCCTTCCTGGGTCGCACCCGGTACGCCCGCGAGCCCGACGCGCGTGGCTGGCGCAACGGCCAGCGTGCGCGCCAGATCCAGACCGCCGAGGGGCCGCTCACGATCGAGGTGCCACAGGTCAGAGGCAACCTGGTCAGATTCGTGAGCAGCGTCATCCCCGATGTGCGCCGCATCATCCGGACCCGACCCCTGGAGGCGCTGGTCATCGGCGCCTACGTGCGCGGCCTGAGTGACCGCGACATCGAGGACCTGGCGCGCGAGGCCGGGCTCGGCAGCCTGAGCCGCAGCAGCGTCAGTCGCCTGTGCCGCGAGCTGCGCGATCGCTACCGCGCCTTCCGCGCCCGATCGCTGGCCGGGGTACGGCTGACCGCCCTGTTTATGGACGCCATCTACCTGCCGGTGCGGCCGGAAGGGCCGCGCGAGGGGGTGCTGGTGGCCTGGGGCTTCGACCTCGACGGTGAGCGAGTGCTGCTTGACGTGTGCCTCGGTCAGCGTGAGCGGCTCGACGACTGGCTCGAGTTGGGCCGCGGCCTGACCGCTCGCGGCCTGACTGAGCCATTGCTGGTGGTCAGCGACGGTGCGCCGGGACTGATCAGGGCCATCGACGAGCTGTGGCCGGGCGCCGATCGCCAGCGCTGTGCGGTGCATCGACTGCGCAACATCCTGGCCAAGCTGCCCAAGAACCAGGGGCTGCACGACCGCATCCGTGCCGCCTATTGGTCCGCGCTGGACGAGGCCGGCAGCCCGGAGCAGGCCGAGGCCGGGCTGCGGACGCTGGTCGGCGAGCTCGAGCGCGACTACCCGTCGGCGGCGGCCTGCCTGGCCGACGACCTGCCGGCGCTGACGGTGCACCTGCGCTATCCGCTCCATCTGCGCACGCGCTGGCGAAGCAGCAATCTGCTGGAACGGTCGCTGGGCGAGGTCAAGCGGCGCACCAAGGTCATGGGCCGCTTCCCGGGCGAGACGAGCTGCCTGTCGTTGTCGTGGGCGGTCATGGACCTCGTCATCGCCGGCGGCCGCGGGCTGGGCCTGACCATCGCCGACCACCACGCCATCGCCGCGCTGGTTGCCGCTCGCGCGGTGCCGTCGACCGAACAGCAGGTGGCCTAACATCACGTCGCGGAGGAGACTACGCCGTCAGACTTTTCCAGCATCGTTGGGACGCGACCCTGTGTCCACTCCAAAGCACCCCTATATGCACCCTTGTGGGATCGCATCATGCTTCCCACAGCGACTCAAATGTGCCGAATCGACCCAGACTGGAACGCCTGACACGGTTATCCTGCGCATCCGGTATGCGGTACCAAATGGCCATCTTTCGGCCATCAAGGTCGAGCGCACGAAGGGGAGGACGCGACGTGAACGTCTCGCCGCATCATCAGCGGCCCACAAAGTACCCATGGCCGGGACCTGCATCGGCTGCAGTGGTGGTGCTGGCCCTTGCGGTCGTATTGGTAATCGGCTTCATGCTCATTGGCGGCTCGCCAGCGGATGAGAACGAGGAACCGTCCCCGACAGGCACGCGGATCACCGCGCCGGAATGGCTCTGATCGTGGAGCAGGCGTTCGTCAACCGGCCTGGTACGACCCGCGCTCGATGCCGTCGAAGATGGACGGGCCCGCAGGCTGCCAGCCGAGCAGCTCCCCGGCGCGCGTGGAGAAGCGCTGGTTCAGCACGATGCCGTAGGCCCAGTCGCCCATCGTCGCGGCAGCCTCCTGGACCGGCCAGGCCTGCGTCCGCCCCTCAGCACCGATGAGCCGGCTGATCGACTCCGCGATCTCCTTGAGCGAGGGCTCCTGGCCCGAGGCCGCGACGAAGACCGACCCGCCCGCGTGCCGAGCAACGTGATCAAGCAGTTCCCTTCGCTTTGGTACGGCAACGAAGTAGCGATCGCGTGCCGAACGCGGCTTGACCGGCTATCACCGGCGGTCGATCACCCACCGCGCGCTTCCCGTTGCGCATGAGCCGCACCGGCGCACCATGCCGCCGCCGGTAACCGACGGTTCTGGTTCGTCCCGAACACAAAACCCGGCGCATGCACGGCCTTCGACAATGCCGGAGGACGTGATCAGTTGTCGGAACGGATCTGCCCACTGATCGGATCGCCGCCGACCTGGGCGACGACTCCATCGCGGCGCCGGCAAATCCGCATCCGCGTCTACTCGGTGAACTCGAAGCTGGCCATGATTCGATCGAGCACGGCCTTGGCCAGCAGGTAGTCGTCCGCGTCATCAGAGTTGGTTCCGGCCGCGAGCGTCGGTCCGTTCTCGCCGAGCGGGATCACGTATACGTATCCGCGGTAGCCCGGATTGGTCCTTGCGTTCGCGTTGTACTCCACGCGCGATGCGGGTCGGCCGCCCACCTCGAGCTGCTCGTTGAGATAGATCTCAGTCAGGCTCGTATAGCCGAAGCCACCGTCGAAGACGGCGATAGAGATCCAGATCTCCTCGGGAGGCTCGCCTGGCGCGGTGACCTGGAAGAACTCGGGTGTGAACCAGGAGCACG
>JBBSLF010000074.1:0-8661 GCA_038255505.1 Candidatus Limnocylindria bacterium | reverse complement strand
GGGTTGGCACGGTCGACGCGGGCACGGACGCGGAGCCATGCCGGATGCTTCCAGCTGAACAGGTGGTAGACCACCTCGAAGTGTGCATCGGTGCCGTAGTCCACAGCGGCGGCATCGGCGAGCATGAAGAACTCGAGGTCCGGATCGTCGCGCAGGGTGGTGAGGACCTCGACGTTGCGCGCACCATCGACCGTGAACTCGACGGTGTCCTCGTCAGTCCAGAGATTCCCGAGGTTGGAACCCAGGCGCTCGGTCAAGGTGCGGACGAGCGCGCCGGCGGCGACTGGCGTGCTCAGCGCACGTCTCCTTCCCAGCGCGTGCGTTGCGGGCCGCGGTCAACGTAGGTGCGCCACTGTCCGCGACGCTCCTTGACCAGCTCGTGCAGCTTCATCATCCCGTAGATCAAGCCCTCGGGCCGCGGCGGGCAGCCCGGGACGTACACGTCGACCGGCATGACGCGGTCGACGCCCTGGACGACGCTGTACGAGCGCTTGAAGCGTCCGCCCGATGTGGTGCAGGTGCCCATGGCGACGCACCATTTCGGCTCCGGCATCTGCTCCCACAACCGGACCAGCGGTCCGGCCATTTTCGTCGTCAACGTTCCCGCAACGATCAGCACATCCGCCTGTCGCGGGCTGGCGCGGAAGGGAAACATGCCGAATCGGTCGATGTCGTTCACGCTCGTTGCGGTGCTCATCATCTCGATGGCGCAGCAGGAGAGGCCCGACAACAGCGGCCAGAGCGAGTTGGCCCGGATGAGATCGAGGATGTAATCGGCCTTTGTCGGGATCACCTCGAGCAGGCCGTGGAAGCCGCCCTGCGGGTGTTCCTCCATGTCGAACTGCCGGAGAAGGTTGTCGTCGCCGGCGGAGTCCGGAATGATGATCGGGTCATTGCGGTCGGGCGGTATCGGCGCAGGAAGGTTCGTGGTCGGTCGGTCTATTGCCATCGCAGGTCCCCCTTCTTCCACGCGTACAGCTCGCCGAACATCAGGATCGTCAGGAAGATGCCGATCAGGATGATCCCCTGGAACTCGATGGCCCGAACGGTGATCGCCCACAGGTAGACGAAGATGATCTCGACGTCGAAGGCCACGAACAGCAGGGCGTAGAGGTAGAAGGCCAGCCCGAACCGACTCCAGGTATCGCCGATCGTGTCGATCCCGCACTCATACGGCAGGCCCTTCTGCGGGCGCTTTCGCCGATGCGTGATGAGCCAACTGAACAGGACCGTGCCGAAGACGAAAATCGTCGCGGCGATGGCGAATCCGATGACGTAGATCAGGCCGGTGTGATCCATCTCCACTCCGGTTGCACGCGCGGTGGTGGCGTCGGGCACGCGGCTCGACAACTCGAATGTTCGGTCAGGCAGCCGCGCCCGTTCCGGGCACGAATTGCTGCGCGGTCCAGTCTAGCAGGGGAGCCCGTGAGCGTGGTCCCGGCGGCATGCGTTGCGCGGGTGCACGGCAGGCTCGGGTGGTCGAATCGGTCAGATATGCTGCCAGCGGGTGGCTGGCAGGCTCGGCGCCCTCGAATCGGTCAGATATGCTGCCAACGGGTACGAGCGACCGGTTTGGCACGCTGAGACCGTCAAGAATCGAACTTGTTACCCGGAACCGGGGTATCTGACGGACTCGACCCCAGCGAGCGTGACTTTCATGCCGCCACCGGGTAATCCGACCTACCGGCCCTGCCAGGCGGCCGCTACGATCAGCCGCAGACCGTCGCTGATGAGGGCGTGGCCGCCGAACAGAAACGGAACCGGCGCCTCCGCCGCAGCGGCCGTCAGCTCCCGCAGCCACGGCGTGGACACGCGGGCGTGATCTCCGAAGTCCGACGCGAACCGCTCTTCCTCAGGTGGCCAGGCCGATGCATCCGAGGAGCCGGCCGCCGCCGCCATGAGCACGCGCGTGTCGAACACGACGGCGTCGCCGAGGCGCGAGAGCTCGGCAACCAGCTCGGCCGGTGAGGACCGGGACATCAGGGCAGCCAGGATCGAACGCGGCGGACCGTCACCACGCGCCGACCGCATGCCGCGCTCCTCGACGAAACATCGGACCCGGCAGGCGGTCTCGGTCTCGAGGAAGGCGCTCGTGGCGCCCGGGACACGACCGGCGATCACCAGCTCGCCACCGTGATCGCGCACGACTTCGCCCACTTGCTCGAGGTGCGGCACCTCCAGCGGCCGGTCGCCGGGCAGCCGCGCCATCTCGAGGTAGCCGCGCATCGACGAGTCAAGCGGCCGCACCCCGGGCAGGCGGGTGGCCAACCGAAGGAGCGCGAGGTCGAGCGTGGTGTCGACGTCGAAGCGCGCCCAGGGAGCCGATCCCAGGTCACGCCACGCGAACCCCGATTCGGATAGGCGGCGCGGAGCGGCGTTATCGGTCTCGCATTGCTCAAGTACGGAGAACGCGCGTTCCAGGTCGCCGGCAACCACGAACGCATCAGCACTGAACCGGCTATTGGCGACGACCTCGCCGGGGATCGGCGACAGGAGGTCGTCGAGCGCGTCGTCCGCAAGCAGCGGCATGGCCCCGCCTCCCGCGTAGCCAATAGCGTCGACAGCGCCGGAAGACTCGTCCAGTGCGCGGCGCGCACCACCGACGAACCAGCGTCCCCAGTGAAAGTCCGCGGACGCCACCGACGGCAGCGCAACCACGGCGCAACCCAGGCGACCGAGGCGGCGCGATAGGTCGGCCGCCAGGACTCGCTTGCCATCCGCGGCGATGGCGGCGTGGGACCCGAACGGCTGGCCATCGGCGGCGGTCGTGACGAGGATGAGCGGAGCAGGCCGCTCAGGCAAGGTCGCTGCCCGTATCGGCCCCGCGCAGGCCGTGGAGCTGCTGAAGGTGCATCAGGTCATGCAGGCCGATGAACAGCAGCCACTCGCCACAGCGCAGGTGGCCCACCAGCGGATGAACGACGTGACAGCGCTGCATCTCGTGCCCGTCGACGCGACTGGCGGCTTCGCGGATCGAGCGGCGCGACTTGTTCAGGAGCAGCAACAGGCGCTCGCGGGTCGCGTCGGGCGGGCCGGGGATGGACGGGATCACAGTCGGAGCCTGGTCGCCGACAGGGGTGCCGCCAGCGTCGAGTGCGGCCCACATGGCCAGGAAGCGTCGGGCCCCGGTCGTGTGGGCGAAGGCCTGCGCCACGTTCCAATCCTCCTCGCCGCCGGGCGCGCGCAGCAACCGCTCCGGCAGATCATCCAGGATCGCCCCGAGTGCGTCACCGACGGCTTCCTGTTGGGTCAGGATCCGTGGCGCATCGCCCTCGTTCACCCGGCCACGCAACTCGCGGCGGAGGCGCTTGAGGCCCGCCAGGCTCCAGTCGAAGGCGCGCCAGCAGGCGACCACGTCGGGTGCATCGGCCTCGAGTGGTTCGAGCCAGGCCGCCGCGGCCATTTCAGAGTCGCTCGAAGCGCTCGACCGGCATCACGAACACGGTGGCGCCGCCGACTTCCACCTCGACCGGGTAGGGCATGTAGAACTCGCCGGGCTCCATGATCGGCGGCATCGGGTTTACGAACTGCTTGCGCGAGTGGCAGTTGGCGCTGATGACTTCCAGCACGGCGTCGACCTGGTCGTCCTCAACGCCGACGAGGACCGTGACATTGCCCTGCTTCAAGAAACCGCCCGACGAGTTGAAGCGAGTCGCGCGGTATTCCTTTTCGAGAAGCGCGTCGACGAGCGTCGCGGCGTCCTCGTTGTGCACGATGGCGGTGACGAGCTTCATCGGTCAGCTGGGCTCCTTCGTTCTGTGCGGGCACGACGGCCACCGGGCCTGCCCCGATTATGGCGCAGGGGAGCACCCGAGGGCCACCCGTCACGCATTCCGCAGCCTTGTTCGGCGACTCGTTGCTTCGAGCGCGTTATTCCCCCGAAGCTCCAATTTCAGCTGCCGGCACGGTACGGCGATGGGCCGCGAATCCTGGGAATGAAGTAGCGGGGCGCCGCTGTGGCTAGATGAGTGACGTGACGATCTCGCGGATCGCGGCGTCGGCATTGGTCACTGACCCGGAGCCGTCAACCACTCGAAATCGGTCGGGTTCCTCGGTGGCCAGGTGCAGGTAGGCCGATCGCACCTGGTCGAAGAAGGCGACGCCCTCGGTGTCCTCGAAGCGGTTCCACTCGGTGCGCCGACGGGTTCGTTCGAGGCCGATCTCGACCGGTACGTCGAGCAGAAGTGTCAGGTCGGGGCGAAGGCCGGCAGTCGCGAACTCCTGGAGCTGGCGCAGCTCGGAGAGGTCGTTGCCGTAGCCGGCGCCCTGGTAGGCGAGCGACGAATCGGTGTAGCGCGCGCACACCACCCAGTCGCCGCGATCAATGGCCGGCCGGATGATGCGGGCGACGTGCTGCGCGCGTCCCGCGGCATACAGGAGCGCGTCGGCCCGCGGGTCGAGGTCATCGCTCATGCCGCGCATGTGCAGCACGATGCGCCGGATCTCCTCTCCCAGTGGCGTGCCCCCCGGTTCGTGCGTGAGCACCACGCTCCGTCCGCGCCCACGCAGCCAGTCGGCCAGGTGCCGCGCAGCCGTGGTCTTGCCGCTGCCCTCAGGCCCTTCCAGCGTGATGAAGCGGCCGGGTGTGGGCGACGCTTCGGTCACGCCGGTGGCAGGACGCTGGTCGCCACGAGGGCCAGCATGACCAGCCCGAGGATGATCACCAGCGCGATTCTGCCGCCACGGCCGCTCATGAGCTCACCGCCATGGGCGGCCGTCCTCGGGGATGAGTTCGACGCGACGGTTCGGCTCGGATCCGCGGGAGCGGGACATGAGGGCGTTCTTTTCGGCCATCTGATGCTGGAGCCGCCGGACGTAGGCGTTCTGCGGGGCAAGCTCCAGCGGTCGGCCGGAAGTCTGCACCAGCCCGATGGCCTCGGCCGTCTCGCGCAGCGCCGCCTCCTGGGGATCGGCCTCGAGATCGAACAGCGACGCGAGCATGTTCTCCATCTGGAGCACGGTGTTCGTCTTGAGGACGTAGATCGGCACCCCGTGCGACTCGGCGTCGCGCAGAGCGGCGGGCTTGCGCTTGTAGTAGTTGCGCAGGGTCACGACCGCGTCGGCCTCGTCGAGGTCGCGGGCCACCGTCACCGGCACGCCGATCTCCCGCACGGATTGCTCGAGCCGTTTGCGGCTGACACCGAACGGGAAGACGCTCATCGAGCGCTGGGCCTTCGAGCGATCCGTGCGCGGACGGCTGGCGCCGATGGGCCGATCCACCACTGGCGCGGCGTCCATCTCGGACAGGGCATGCTCGAGCTGGAGATGTGCGTCCCGTCCAGGACCCGCGGCCCCCGAAAGCCGCTCGCCGGGGAGCGACCGCTGCGTTCGCCCTCCCTCGCGGCCAAACGCTCCGGGCGTGGATCCCTCGCCCCCACCCGGTAGTGGCCGCAGGCCGCGCTCGTATCGGCCTCCGGAGCTGCCGCTCCGCCCTCCGCGACCGAAGGCGCCGAATCCGCCCGTTGGCTCGAGTGGTGCGAAGGTGGGGCTGCCAGCCGGGGTCTCGGTGATTCGATAGTCGTACTTCGTCATGGCCTTGAGCTCGCCGGCCTGGTCGCGGTAGCGCGACTCGGGCGGGACCATGTGGCCGCGCAGAATGGCGTCGACCGTTTCGGCCACGTTGCGATGGACGATGACGTTGTCGCGCTCCACGATCTCGACCAGCACGTCGAAGGTCGGCGGCGCCTTGCGCTCCAGGACCGTCTTCTGCGTCCCGCGTCGGCGCGCCTCCTCGTCTCCCAGGGTCACCGGTTGGATGCCGCCGACCAGGTCGGACAGGGTGGGGTTGAGCATGAGGTTGTCGAGCGTGTTGCCGTGCGCCGTGCCGACCAGCTGCACGCCGCGCTCGGCGATGGTGCGGGCGGCACCCGCCTCGAGTTCAGTCCCGATCTCGTCGATGACGATCACCTCGGGCATGTGATTCTCGACCGCCTCGATCATCACCTGGTGCTGCTCAGTCGGCGTGCGGACCTGCATTCGCCGCGCCTCACCGATGCCGGGATGCGGGATGTCCCCGTCACCGGCGATCTCGTTGGAGGTATCGACCACGATGACCCGCTTGTGGAGATCATCGGCCAGGACGCGCGCGACCTCGCGCAACATGGTCGTCTTGCCAACCCCCGGCCGGCCGAGGATCAGCAGCGACTGACCGGTCTCGGTGATGTCCCGAATGATGTCGATCGTGCCGAACACCGCGCGGCCGATGCGGCAGGTCAGACCGACCACTTTGCCGGCGCGGTTGCGAATGGCGCTGATTCGATGGAGCGTGCGCTCGATCCCCGCGCGATTGTCGTCGCCGAACGCGCCGATGTGGTCGATGACGTGCGCGATGTCGGCTTCGGTGATCTCGCGGTCGAGCAGGTCTTCCTCGCCGGTGGTGAAGCGGGCCTGTGGCCGACGGCCGAGATCCATCACGACCTCGAGCAGGTCGGTGCGATTGGCAACGCCGCGCAGCCGTTCGCAGATCTCCAGTGGCAGCGCCTCCATCAGGGCGTCGAGGTCGTCGGTCGTCTCGCGGCGTTCCACGTTTCGTCTGGCCTCCCCTGTGATCATCGGGTTGCCGGCACCATGGCCGGTTGTCGTACCTGCGCGCGCACCTCGCGCACGAGGAGTGTGACGCGTCCGATCGGCTCGAACCCGGTTGCTGCTGCAGCGCGCATGCCGGCTGACTCGTATGTTCTCACCGGAGCCAGGATGCCTGCATTCATCGCGTCGCTGCCCATGCGCATCAGCGCGGCGCGCACGAAGCGCGCGCCATCGGTCCCGTCGCGAACCAGGAAGCGCAGGTAGTGCGGTCCGCCTTTGCAGGCACCGTGCTGCGCGAACCCTCCGGAACGCTGCTCCGCCGGCAACATCCAGGCGTCGACCTCGCTGAAGTGCAGGATCGGGTTGAGCGCCGAGCGCGGCACAATACCCTCGCGCCCGACCGATTCCCAATCGGCGGCGTTATAGCCCTCGATGCGCGCGATGGCCGGCGGCGTGGCATGGCTCCACAGGTCGAACAGGTGCCATGCATCGGGAGCTCCGGCCGCCTGGAGGTCGGGCAGGTCGACCGCGGCCGTGGACGCGTGTCGCCCATCGCGCGCCACCATGGAACGCAGCCACGAGCGCGGACCGCGCGTCGACTCGGGGGCGCGCCACCAGATCTCCTCCTGGGCGTAGGCCATGAAGCTCGATTGACCGAACAGCTCGAGGTTCTCGCGGACATCGGCGCAGGCAGCGTGGAAGCGACCGACATCGTGTCGGGCACCCTCTTCGACCATGGCGCCGAGCAACTCGTACCGAATCTCGCCCGCCATTGGGCCCTCGGCCGCGTCCAGCTCGGTGATGGCCCAATCGTCGCGGTGCGGCTCCTCTACCGCCCGGCAGCTCCCAACGAGTTCGCCGTCGAGCTCGGCCACGAGGTGCACCGATGGCGCCCGCAACGGAACCCACGACGGGATGAGGGTCGAGAGGCTGATGCGCGGCGACTCTGCCGTCGGTGCCGGTACCCCAAGGCTGCGGAGATGCGCGTCGGCCGAGGCGTGCACTCGGCGAGACAGGTCGGCCAGCGCCTGTCGATCGGTGAGACGCGCGGTGCGGATCGTTCGCGGTGTGTCGATCACGTCGTCCGCCCGTCGCGTTGGGAGATCATCTGCGCCAGGAGCCGATGCATGCGGCGATCACCGGTCAGCTCGGGATGGAACGCCGTTGCCAGGACGCTCCCCGTCCGCACGGCCACCGGCTGGCCGTCGGGATCGTGCGCCAAGACCTCCGTCCGCGGTCCGACATTGGTGACCACGGGTGCGCGGATGAAGACGCCGTGGAGTGGCTCGTGGCCGAGCACGGGCACCTCGAGATCGGCCTCGAATGAGTCCAATTGACGGCCGTAGGCGTTGCGGCGCACCTCGATATCGAGCAGCCCGAAGACCGGGTCCTCGCCGTCAGCGTTGCGCTCGGCAAGGAGGATCATGCCCGCGCAGGTGCCGAGCATCGGCGCGCCGGCGCGGCCCAGGGCGGCAATCGGCTCCCGCAGGCCGTAGGCATCGATGAGCTTGCGCATCGCGGTCGACTCGCCGCCCGGCAGGATGAGCGCATCGAGATCAACGAGGTCGCGCGGCAGCCGGACCTCGACCGCATCGGCGCCGATCTCGCGAATGGCGTTCACGTGCTCGCGGACGGCGCCCTGCACGGCGAGCACGCCGATGCGGGACGGTTGTGCGGAGTTGCTCACGGTATCGGTCCTACCAGCCGCGGGTGGCCAGGCGCTCCTCCACCGGGATCTCTGTCGAAGAGATGCCGCGCATCGGCTCACCCAGGCCGGTGCTGACCTCGACCAGGATCTCCGGATTGTCGAAGTGCGTGGCAGCCTTGACAATGGCCCGCGCGTATCGCTCGGGATCAGCGCTCTTGAAGATGCCGGAGCCGACGAACACGGCCTGGGCGCCGAGCTGGCGCATGAGGCTCGCATCGGCCGGCGTCGCCACGCCACCGGCGCTGAAATTCGGGACCGGCAGCTCGCCGAGCTCGGCGGTCTGTTTGACGATGTCGTACGGCGCCCGGAGCTCCTTCGCGGCGGCGAAGAGCTCATCGGTCCGCATGTTGCCGAGCTCGCGGATGCCCCTCTGGACGGCGCGCATGTGGCGCACGGCCTCCACGATGTCGCCCGTCCCGGCCTCGCCC
>JBBSLF010000073.1:0-8662 GCA_038255505.1 Candidatus Limnocylindria bacterium | reverse complement strand
GGGCCGATGGCCGTCGACACGACGGGCGCCGGCGACGCCTTCGCGGCTGCGTTGGTGGATCGGCTGGGCGCTGTTCCGTGGCCACCGGCCGCCGACGTCCTGGAAGCCGCGCTCAACGCGGCAACCGCCTACGCCGGTGCCGTGGCGCGCACCGGCGGCGCGCAGGCATTCGTGGCCGGTGAACGCGGTGCGCCCGCACCGTCATGAGTAGCGACTGGCTCTCCATCTCTGACGAGGTCCGCGCGGCGCTCGATGCCGGCCGCCCTGTCGTGGCGCTCGAATCGTCTCTCATCGCCCAGGGCCTGCCGGTGCCCCACAACCTGGAGACCGCGATCGCGGCTGAGGAGGCGGTGCGAGAGTCGGGCGCGATTCCGGCGACCGTCGTCGTCAGCGAGGGCAGCTTGGTCGTGGGTGCCGCGCGTCCTCTGCTCGAACGCATGGCCGATCCGCAACAGCGTGTGGCCAAGGCCGGATCGCGCGACCTCGGCCCGCTCCTGGCGGCGCGCGCACTTGCGTCGACCACGGTGAGTGCCACCATGCGCGCGGCGCACCTGGCCGGGATCGCCGTCTTCGCCACCGGAGGCATCGGTGGCGTCCATCGCGGAGCCGGGAGGAGCTTCGATATCTCGAGTGACATCGATGAGCTGGCGGCGACCCCGGTGGCCGTCATCAGCTCGGGCGCGAAATCGATCCTCGATCTTCCCGCCACCCTGGAGCTGCTGGAGACGCGGCGGGTACCGGTCATCGGTTTTGGAGTGGACGAGCTGCCGGCTTTCTACAGCACCAGCTCCGGCCTGCCGCTCGCACATCGTGTGGATGGTCCGCGGGAGGCGGCCGCCGCGGTCGCGGCGCATCGGTCCATCGCGGGCGCGGGTGGCATGCTCATCGTTCAGCCGCCGCCCTCCGACCTGGCCATCGATCGCGAAGAGGTGGACGCGTGGATCACCGACGCGCTCCGCGATGCCGAAACACGTGGTATCACCGGCGGCGCGGTGACGCCGCATCTGCTCGGCTTTCTTGCGCGCGCCTCGAGAGGCCGGACGCTCAGCGTGAACATCGGTCTCATTGTCAGCAATGCGCGCACGGCGGGTCGAGTCGCAGCGGCCTTGACCTGACTGATCCGGACGGTATGCTCGGACCGACCACCGGAGGGACAGCGGAGCGGAGGACGCGCGAGCCCATGCGCATTTACGACGGCAGCCCGCGACAGGACTGGGAAGAGGTGCTGCGCAGCGTCGGCGCATTCGCCGACGCAGAAAAGCTCAAGGAGCTGCTCTTTCTCGAGCTGGAAGGCGGGTTTCTGCTCCAGGGTCTGGCCCTGCCGGGTGGAGGCAATGACTCGGACAGCTTCGGCGCCCTCGCCAAGCGCACCTACGAGATGACCGATGAGCAGGTCGCTGAGCTGATGGACGCCTCGGCCGCCAAGCGCGGATCGGCCGATCGGGATCGCCCGCTTCCGGACCTCATCAACTACTACGAGCTGGGCATGCGCATTCTCGGCGCCTACGTCGACAGCCAGAAGGCGCACGATGTCTTCCTGTTCGAGCAGGACGGATCATTCGTCCTGCGCCTTTTCGGCGTTGCGGGGTCGCACGGCAGCGGGCACCAGCTGTCCGAGTTCACGAAAGACGAGATCTTGGCTATGATCGAGTCCGCACCTGAGCAGCGACAGCAGCCCGCGCCGAACCCCAGCGGCGCGCCATAGCAGGGAGATCCTTCTCATGAAGGCGATCAAAGTTCTTCTCATCAGCATCGCGGCCGTCCTGGCGGCGATGATCGTGATTCCGCTCACCATCCTCGCCGGACTCTTCGTATGGCTGAAGGTCACCGAAGAGACCGATGACGACGAGATGGAGCTCGACAACGTCGTCTAGGAGCCGATACGGCACGCGGTGAGGGCGCTTCCTGGACGGCCCATCTTCAGCACCGGACACCGGACCGGGATACTTTCGTCATGTGGCACCACCAGTGCCGTCTGACGAAAACGTGCTGCGAGCGGACGCAACCCTACCCGGTGGCAACGGCCCAGGCGGTCGTCCAGGACACTGCGGCCACGAGCATGCCGCCCCAGAGACGATGCGGACCGCGGATCCCCTGCGCCACCGCGGCGAGGCCAATGACGCCGAGCCCGACTCCCGCCGGTTCGAGGCGATCACCGATTACCAGCGTCAGTGCCGCCCCGAGTCCCACGCCCATGGCCAGCGACCAGCCAACGCGGAAGGCGATCCGGCGCCCCAGGACCTGCGCCAGGTTTCGTGAGCCAAGCGTCGCGTCGGCGTCGAAGTCGCGGAGCGTGTTGGCCAGGTGCGCGGCCGCGGCGAACGGGCCGACGAGGATGGGAGAGAGCGCGACACGATCGAGGGGCACGCCGACGCCGGCCGCCACCCAGAGCGGCAGGAGCCCGAAGCTCACGAGGTAGGGGACAACCGAGGCCGGCGTGCGCGACAGCCACAGGTTGTACGAGATGGCCGATGCAGACGCCGCCAGCCCCAATGTCATCGGCGCAAGGCCCAGGGGAAGCGAGGCGCCAATCTGCAGGGCCAGGCCTGCGCCGGCCAGTGCCAGTGCGATCGTTGGCGAGACCACCCCGGACGGGATCGGCTTCGAGGGTTGGGCGAGCGCGTCTCGGGAGCGATCGGTCCAGTCGTTGAGCGCCCCGGTCAGAATTTGCGAGCCCAGCACGGCAAGCACGGTGAGCGACAGCCGGATGTCGAGTGGTTGTTGTGTCTGCGCCATGAGGATCGTTCCGAGGGCGGCGCTCAGAACGCACACCGCGAGCGTCGGCGCCGGATGGACGAGGCGCACGAGGCCGATCAGCATGCTCATTCGTGGTCGGGTTGCGGGGTCGCGATCCGGCATCGACGTACCGTAGCGCTCGTGATCTTCCTGCGCACCCGATTGGCCGGGATTTCCGCCACCGACCACGCGCGACTGGGGTAAGATTGCTTCCCGAGTGGCCAATGGCGAGGTCGCTCGCGCGCGGCCCCCTTCTAGACCCATCCCGCCGCCGCACCAGCCACCGCGAGGTGCAACAAGAATCCGATGCCGAAGTACGTCTTCGTCACGGGCGGCGTCACAAGCTCGCTCGGCAAGGGAATCACCGCCGCCAGCATCGGGCGCATCCTCAAGGCGCGCGGCGTGCCGGTCAGCATCCTGAAGCTCGACCCGTACATCAATATCGATCCGGGCACCATGTCGCCGTATCAGCACGGCGAAGTGTTCGTGACCGATGACGGCGCAGAGACCGACCTCGACCTGGGGCACTACGAGCGCTTCATCGACGAGAACCTGAGCCAGGCAAGCAACGTCACGACTGGCCGCATCTACCAGAGCGTGATCGCGAAAGAGCGCCGCGGCGACTACCTGGGCGGCACGGTGCAGGTCATCCCGCACATCACCAACGAGATCAAGGAGCGCATCGCTCGTGTCGCGCGCGAAGGCACCGGCAGTGTGGCGACCAGCGGGCTGGCGGCCCATGGCGTCGTCATTGTCGAGGTTGGCGGCACCGTCGGCGACATCGAGTCGCTGCCCTTCCTCGAGGCCATCCGCCAGATGCGCAAGGACGTGGGACGCCGCAATGTGCTGTACGTGCACGTCACCTGGCTGCCCGAGATCGGCGCCACCGGCGAGCTGAAGACGAAGCCGACCCAGCACAGCGTCAAGGAGCTGCGCGGTATCGGTATCCAGCCGGACGTGATCATCCTGCGCAGCGATGAGCCGATCGATGACGAGCTCCTCGACAAGGTGAGCCTGTTCACCGATGTCGACGTTCACGCCGTCATCCCGCTCAAGACCGCGAAGAGCATCTACGAGGTCCCGATCCAGCTCGAGCGCTCGGGGCTCGGCAAGCTCATCACGCGTGAGCTTGAGCTGCCCGCCGGCGAGCCCGACCTTGTGGAGTGGCAGGAGCTTGTCAACCGGATCCGCGCGCCGCGCCACGAGATCGAGGTGGCGATCGTCGGGAAGTACACCGAGCTGCCCGATGCGTACATCAGCGTGTCTGAGGCGCTCAAGCACGCGGCGCTGCATCACAACCTCGAGGTTAAGGTTCGCTGGATCCGATCCGAGCATCTCGAGCGCGTCGAGCCCGAGCAGGTCGCCGACGAGCTGAAGGGCGTGGCCGGCCTGCTCGTCCCCGGTGGCTTCGGCTATCGCGGCGTCGAGGGAAAGATTCGCGCCATCCGCTGGGCGCGTCGCAACAACATTCCGTTCCTTGGCCTGTGCCTGGGCCTCCAGTGCGCAGTCATCGAGTTCGCGCGCGAGGCCCTCGGGACCGATGATGCCAACTCGAGCGAGTTCAACGTATTCACCGAGCATCCGGTCATTGACCTCATGCCCGACCAGGCCGATGTCACCGACAAGGGCGGCACCATGCGCCTGGGCCTGTACCCGGCGCGCCTGGATGAAGGCTCGAAGGTGCGCGAGGCTTACGGTACTGAGATCGCGTACGAGCGTCATCGGCACCGGTTCGAGGTCAACAACGCCTATCGCGAACGGCTATCGGGGGCCGGGATGGCGTTCAGCGGCGTCTCGCCGGACGGTCGTCTGGTCGAGTACATTGAGCTGCGCGACCACCCGTGGTTCGTGGCGACGCAGGCGCATCCCGAGCTGAAGAGCCGACCGAACCGCCCGCACCCGCTCTTCCGCGACTTCGTCGGCGCCGCTGCCGGGCTCGCGGCTCCCACGCCGGCATCGCGCAAGCGCAGTGCACAACCCGCCAAGGTCGAGACCATCTGAATGCCGATCCAGACCGCAACCGCACAACGCCCATTCGAGACGCCGGGGCTCGACCGCGCCATCGCCGCCGCCGAGGCCGATGCGATCGTGGTGTGGCGCGGCGATCGTCTGCCATTCGCCGCGGTACCGGGACGGATTGCGCAGCTCGATGACCGCGGAGCGCGCGACCGCCTCTACGGCTCGTATCTCGAGGCGATCGAGGCGCTCAGCCCGCTGTACGAGGAGCGGCTGGCGCATTGGACGTCAGGTGACAATGTCATTGACGCCGTGGCCTCCAGCGGGATTGATCCTCGCGAGTTCGCAGTTGATCTCGAGCGCCTCGTCATCCATTCCGAGACGCCGTACTACGCAGCGCTGCGGCGGTATCTGGCCGTCATCGACATCGAACAGGGCGATGCCACGGTCGCCGACGTGTGGCATATCGCGCGCGGCGCTCGGTGGTCCCACTGGTTCGGCGAACGCGAAGTGCGCCGCGCGGTGAACGCCACCGGCCGCACCCCGGTCGAGGCCGGGGAGCTCGATGGATGGCTTGCGGCAGAGGCGATGCTGTCCGGCGATGCTGTCGGACCGGATGCCATGCTCGACGCCGCGGTGAGCGCGGCCTACGCGACGCTGGCCGGATCGCCCGAGTGGCTCGCGGGCGAGCTCGGCGTGGCCGGCGGCGAGGTCTCGACGCTGGCGGACTTCGCGGCCTTCGCTCGGCTCTGGCGCCTGCGCCGGGATATCGGTCACTTGCAGGTCGAGCTTCGGCTGTTCGTCGGCGCTACCGAACCCGCCATGGCACGAGCGTATTCGGCCGGAATCATGAGCCACATCACCGGCGTGGCCGTGGCCGAGCAGACGTACCTGAGCGGCATCCATGCACCGTTCGCATCGGTTTCCGATGTTCGCGTCGCATTGCTGGCCGCCGACCTGGTCGAAACCCTCGAGCAACGCCACGGGTCCGCGTGGTGGCGGGTGCCCGCAGCGGCCGAGACACTTCAGGCATTTGGCGCTGCGTCGAGCATCGGCGACGCGCTTGCGCAACTCGGGTATGATGCCCTCGACTGGAGACCCGTCCTGCGTCAGATTCGGGCGCGGCTCATCGGCGAGATGAGCGGATACGGGGGTCCCAACATCACCACCCGTGCCGGGACCCGTAAGGTCTGACTGCTTGACCGCACGCGATCCGGGTGCGAGACCACGACCGCAGAGGCCGTGACGATCCACGGGTCAATCTGCCACGAATTCACCGAGGTCAGATCATTCACATGAAGCACGGCTTGCACGCGAGGCGACCATGAACGACGACGCGCGACCCCAGCAACAGCGCCGTCGCTCGCGACGGCGACAGGACACCGCTCCTCGACGGCAGCAGCCGCAGCAGCAGCAGCGAGGCGGATATGCTCCGCGTCGCCGCAACGACTACGCCTCCGGCCAGTACTCCTCGATCTTCACCGGTCCATTCCCGTCGGATGCCGATGGCCCCGGGATGAACCTGGCGGAGCTCCAGGCGAAGCCGATCGACGAGCTTCGGGAGCTTGCCGCCGAGCACCAGATCGACGACTCCGACAAGCTCGAGCATTCCGATCTCATCCTCAAGCTGCTCGACGTCGTCACGCTCGCTCCGCCGCCGTCGGCGAGCAACGGGCAGTCGGGGAGCGCCGAGGGCATTCTCGAGATCGTGGACGAGGGCTTCGGGTTCTTGCGTGTCAACGGGGTGATGCCGTCGAACGACGACATCTACGTCAGCACCTCGCAGGTTCGCCGCTTCGGCCTCCGCACCGGTGACCGCGTCACCGGCCAGACCCGACCGCCGAAGGACCAGGAGAAGTTCTGGGGCATGCTGCGGGTCGACACCGTCAATGGCGTCGCGCCCGAAGTCGCCAAGCGCCGCCCGTACTTCGACGCGTTGGTGCCGGTCTTCCCCGACGAGATGTTCGATCTCGAGACTGATCAGAAGAACCTGACCCAGCGCCTGATCAACCTGATCAGCCCGGTCGGCATGGGGCAGCGCGGACTCATCCTCTCGCCGGCGAAGGCCGGTAAGACCACCGTTCTCAAGCACATTGCCTCCGGCATTACCGAGAACCACCCGGAGGCACTTCTGATGGTCGCGCTCATTGGCGAGCGACCGGAAGAAGTGACCGATATGCAGCGCAGCGTCGACGGCGAGATCTACTCGTCGACGTTCGACGAGCCGACCGAAAACCACACCCGCGTGGCGGAGATGTGCCTGGAGATCGCCAAGCGCCAGGTCGAGACCGGCCGTGACGTGGTGATCCTGCTCGACTCCATCACGCGACTTGCACGCGCCTACAACCTCGCCCTGCCCGCATCGGGCAAGACCCTGTCGGGCGGCGTGGACCCGGTGGCGCTCTATCCGCCCAAGCGATTCTTCGGCGCGGCGCGCAACATCGAGCACGGCGGGTCGCTGACGATCATCGCCACCTGCCTGGTCGACACCGGTTCGCGCATGGACGACGTGATCTACGAGGAGTTCAAGGGCACCGGCAACATGGAGCTTGCCCTCGACCGCAAGCTGAGTGAGAAGCGGATCTTCCCGGCCATCGACGTCCTGCGTTCCGGCACGCGTCGTGAGGAGCTGCTGCTCGACGAGAATGAGCTGCGCATGGTGTGGACCATGCGTCGCATGCTCAGCGCGGTCGGCCCCAACGAGGGGATCGAGCTGCTCATGCAGCGCCTCGGCAAGACCGCCAACAACGCCGAGTTCCTCGTTTCGCTGACGAAGTCGGTCGAGGCCTCCGAGTGCTCCTGACCGATCCCGTCGCGCGTCCGAGCATCGGGGGAAGGATTCTTGCCACGTACCAATGACAGGCGCCTCAGGCTGCCGACCATGAGTGGGTGGTGGCGACGACGGCGAGTGCTGATGGCTGTGTTGCTTGGATCGATGTTGGTCGCCTGCGGCGGTGCCACGGTCAGTCCGAGCGACTCGCCACCCCCGTCGGCCGCACTACCCGCGAGTGAGCCGGCTCCAAGTGTGCCCTCGACGCCCAGCGCGGTAGAGGCCGCGCCGAGATCCGACAGCTCGGTCTACGCGCCGAACCCGGGAGCGATCGTCGTTGCCATCGACGCCGGACATGGTGGCTGCCTGGATTGGGGCGTTCCCGATCCGACGGAGCGAGGCGTAGAGCTCGCCGAGAAATCGCTCAACCTCGAGATCGCGCGCATCCTGCGTGGGCGCCTGGCCGAGCAGGGCATCAGTGTGGTGATGATCCGCGACGGCGACGACGCGCTGGCAGGGGACAATTCGCCCGCTTTCGGCTGCGATGGTCCGCCCTGGCGCGACGTCAACGGCGACGGTCTCGCCGGATTCGGTGCGGATCTCCCGGAGGGGACGCGCACGCGCGACGAACTCCAGGCGCGACTCGACCTTGCCAACCTTGCGGGAGCCGATGCGCTCGTGAGCATCCACATCAACTCGCCGACCGACGGCGGGGAGGTCATCGAGATCGCGTTCAGCGAGACGTTCTACACCGATGAGACGCCGTGGGGCGTCGAGTCCAGCGCCCGGCTGGCTGAGCTGGTGCAGGCCGGCGTGGTGGAACGCCTCGGTGCGCTGGCCACGTACGAGCGTGGCGACCGGGGTACGACCGCCCACAATTTCTATCTCGTCGCGCCGCCGCTGGCCGAGGTGACCGACGAGCGTCCCGATGCGCTGGCGCAGCCGACGCGCGGTGCGCTCATGCCGGTCGTGCTGGCCGAGGTCGGATCGATCTCCCTGCGCGCCGAGCACGACCTGCTGGCCTCGCCCGAGGGTCAAGCGGCCGTCGCGGACGGTCTGCTCGACGGGCTGGCCGCGTTCTTCTCTGCGCGTGAGCTGGCTGCACGCATCGGGCTCGCCGATGCCGTCATCGGTGCGGCCCCGCCCGCCGTCGATGGTGATGGACCGCCATTCCTGGCTCCCCCTGCGCCGGAGGGCGTG
>JBBSLF010000072.1:0-8767 GCA_038255505.1 Candidatus Limnocylindria bacterium | reverse complement strand
TCGGAGGAATTGTCAGTTACTCGAACACCGTCAAGGAGGAGCTGCTCGACGTTCCGGCGGACCTGCTCGAGCGGGTTGGCGCCGTGTCGGCGGAGGTGGCCAAGGCAATGACCGCTGGCACGCTGACACGATTTCCGTTGGCGAGCCTGGCCGTGGCAGTCACCGGCATCGCCGGACCCGATGGGGGATCGAACGAGAAGCCCGTTGGTTTGACCTATGTTGCGGCAGCCGTGCGGGACGGACCGGCCGTGGTCGAGCGCCACACCTGGACGCACGATCGCGACGGCAACAAGCGTGCGTCAGCGCTGGCCGCGATCGAACTGGCCACGCGCCTGGCCACCGTGGAGTAGGGGAGTGGTCGAGCGCGGGGAGCGAATTCACATCATCGGGATCGCCGGATCGGGTGCCGCCGGGACGGCGCTGCTCCTGCACCGGGCAGGCGCCCTCGTCGACGGCTGTGATAGTGATCCGCCGTCGCCGTACACACCACCCCTGGACGCGGCCGGCATCACGTATGCGATCGGCCATGACGCTGCACACCTCCAGGGCGTCAGTCGCGTCGCCATGTCGCCGGCGATCCGCGCTGTGCCGGATCACCCAGAGCTCGCCGCAGCGCGCGCTCGGGGTCTCTCGATCGTGACCTGGCAGGAGCTGTTGGGCGAGCTGATGTCCGCGCCGGGGCGCATCGGCCTGGGAGTCAGCGGCACCCATGGAAAGTCGACGACGACCGCCCTCTTCGGCCACCTGCTCATCGCGGCCGGGCTGGATCCTACGGTGGAGGTCGGTGCTTTTATCGAAGGGTGGGGCGCATCGGTCCGGGCTGGTGCGGGGGCGCCATTTGTGGTGGAGGCCGACGAATTTGGAGACAACTTCCTGAACTATCACCCTGCTGGAGCGATCATCACGAATGTCGAGATGGACCATCCGGACTTCTTCGCCGATGCGAGCGCCGTGATGGATTCGTTCGAACGTTTCGTGCGCGGCATGGGTTCGCATCCGTCGCTGAATGGACGTCTGCTTGTCATCAGCGCCGACGATTCTGGCGCGAACGAGCTCGTCAAGCGCCTGCGCGACTGGGACGGGCGCATCCTGCGCTACGGGCCAGGCAGTGAGACGATGGCCACCGCGATCTTGCGTGGCCGCAAAGGTACGGCCTTTACCCTGTTCGACCATCGCTTCGAGATGAGCTTGGCGGGGCAGCACAATGTCCTCAACGCCACGGCGGCGCTCATCATGGCCCGCATGCTCGGTGCCGACCTGGACCTCCTGGCCGGTGGCCTGAGCTCGTTCCGAGGAGCCGGACGCCGCATGGAGCTGATCGCGGATACTGCCACCGTGACCATCTACGATGACTATGGGCATCACCCCACCGAAGTTCGAGCCGCGTTGAGCGCCGCGCGTCAGATGGTCGGAGCTGACCGCCGCCTGTGGGCTGTCTTCGAGCCGCACATGTACTCCCGCACTTCGCTGCTGATGGGTGCCTTCTCGACCGCCTTCACCGATGCGAACGAGGTTGTCATCGCAGACATCTTCGCGTCGCGCGACACCCCGGAAGCCATGGCCTCGACCTCGGCCGAACATCTCGCCGATGCCATCGAGCGCGCGTCCGGCGTGCCATCGATCGCAACGGGCGACGTCGAAGCGACGACCGAGTACGTCGCGGACCATCTCGGCAGCGGCGACGCCGTCTTGGTCATGGGCGCAGGGAAGTCGTACCGCATTGCTCGCGGTCTCGCTGAGCGGCTTGTGGATTCCGCCTCATGACCGGCCTGCGCTCCGCGGTGCTTGGCGCGCTGCTGGCCGTGGCCGTGGCGATCGCATACCAGGCTGTCGTTCGCCTGGTCGACGCCTCCGGCGCCCGGGACCAGCCCGCCCTCATCCTGATCCTGCTGCTGGCCGCGTTTCTCGGCGTGCTCACCGCCGTCGTGACCCGCATGCTGCGTCTGCCTGGCGCGACTGCTCCGACCGTCCTGGTCCTGGGCTGGACGCTCGTGCCCGTGGTGCTGAGCGCCATCCCGAGCGCAGCCACGGGGCTGTTTGCCGGAGACGCCGGCCTCACCGCTGGCCAGGCGCTGGCTCTCGCCACGGCAACGGTGGCCGCCGCGGTCACGCTCGGAGTGCCCGCAGAGCGCCGATAGATCCGCGGCTGAGTGCTGCGGGCACCAGCGGTCTACATGTATATACTTCGGGCCCACCGAGGGGGCGGAGGCCCCGCCAAACGGGGTAGTTGCATCCGCAACTAATAGGTGTATGCTGTTCGCATGCCTGCCATCACCGTCGACGACATCACCGTACTCCCTCGTATTGCAACACCGGACGTCACCAGTGCTCGGCAACGCGCCGTCCGCGGAATCACGACCGCTCCGCGCGGGTTCGAGGGGGACGGCTTCCCGGTGCGCCGCGCCTTCCATGGGGTCGATCTGACGGAGCTGGACCCGTTCATTCATCTCGACCAGATGGGCGAGGTTGAGTACGCACCCGGAGAGCCGAAGGGCACACCCTGGCATCCGCACCGCGGCTTCGAGACCGTCACGTATCTCATGGACGGCACGTTCGAGCACAGCGACTCAAACGGAGGTGGGGGAGTCATCAGTAATGGCGATACGCAGTGGATGACCGCCGGCGCAGGGATCCTGCACATCGAGAAGCCACCGGAGTCGCTCGTCGTCAGCGGCGGGCTGTTCCACGGCTTCCAGCTGTGGGTGAACCTGCCGAAGGCGCAAAAGTGGTCGCCGCCGCGCTACCAGGACATCCGCGCGGGTGAGGTTGGCCTGTTGGCATCTGCCGATGGGGGAGCCCTCGTCCGCGTCATCGCGGGCGAGGTCGCTGGACACGCCGGTCCGGGATCGACCTACACGCCGATGTCGCTGGTCCACGCCACGCTGAGCCCCGAGGCAACGCTGTCAATGCCATGGCGCGCCGACTACAACGCGCTGGTCTACGTGATGGCCGGCTCCGGAACGGTGGGTGCTGAGCAGATTCCTATCAGCATGGGTCAGCTCGCGGTCCTGGGTCCCGGGAATGCGCTCACGGTTGCGGCATCGCGGACGCAGGAGAGCCGCAGTCTAACGCTGGACGTGCTCATCCTCGGTGGCCATCCCATCCGTGAGCCAGTCGCCTGGGCCGGTCCGTTCGTGATGAATACACGCGAGGAGGTCATGCAGGCCTTCACCGACTACGAGGCCGGCAAGCTGGGCAGCATCCCGGCCGTTCACGGCGCCCCGTCGACGCTCACCGAGTCCACGCCGCCGGGCGCCGCCTGAGGCCGCCCGCGGCCGGCTGCACGGGCATTGCCGCAATCGGGATCGGTATCACCCGAGGCGGATAGCCACACCCAGATCAGGCGGACCTGATTGGCCGAACCGGTGGCGGAGAATCCCTCGACGCGACCTGCGGGTTCAGCCACAATGTGGCCATGCCGCCACGTGCCGGATCGGCCCGAAGCGCGCGTTAGAGGCCTGATCACCATTCCCGAGCGTCAGCGAACTCCCGGCCAGCAGAACCTGGGCAGCGACCACACCGCCATCGAGCTGGCCGATGCCCGCGCCCGGAGCGACGGACTCGACGCCGGCGGTTTGCGAGTGGACCGTGCGGTGGGAGTCCACGGTGCGCTGTTCCGCATCGCCGAGACGGCCAGCATCGCGCAGGACATGCCGTCGTTCTACGCCGCGATCCACGACATCGTCGGCGAGCTGATGTACGCCGACAACTTCTACATCGCCCTCTACGATGACCGGCGCGGGATGATCAACTACCCGTTCTACCGGGACGAGGTCGACGAGGACATCCCCGACCCATCCGTCTGGGAGGTGCTGGGCTCCGGGGAGGCGGCCGGGTTGACGGCCTACCTGTTCCGAAAGGGGGAGCCCATGCTCCTGCGGCAGCCGGAGATGGCAGCCATCTACGAGCGTGGCGACGCCTCCTTCATCGGCGCCGCCAACGACGACTGGATGGGCGCTCCGCTGATTGCCGACGGTCACACCCTCGGCGCCGTGGTCATCCAGAGCTACCGGCCGGATCGGACGCACAGCCCCGCCGATCTCGAGCTCTTGACCTTCGTGGCGCAGCACATTGGGACCGCCCTTTCGAGGGCCAGAGCCATCGCAGAGACCCGGCAGCGCAACGAGGAGCTGGCCCTCGTCAACGAGATCGGTACGGCGCTCGCGAAGCAGCTCGACTTCGACGCGATCATCGAGCTCGTCGGCGAGCGGATCCGGCAGATGTTCGCCACCAACTCGATCTTCATCGGCATCTACGACGAAGCCGGCCAGACAATCACCTTCCCGTATTCCGTCGAGGAGGGAACACGAGACGAGATGGCGCCGGTGCCGATGGGGAAGGGTCTCACCTCGGAGATCATCCGGACCCGTCGCCCGCTGCGGATGGGCACGTCGCAGGAGTCGGCCGAGATGGGCGCCATCACCTCGGGCCTCGAGACCCAGAGCTGGCTCGGCGTCCCGATCGTTGCCGGCGAGCGGGTGATCGGTGTCATCGCCCTCGAGAGCCTCCGGGCGAACGTGTTCACCGACGCTGACGAGCGCCTCTTGGGAACGCTCGCATCCAGCATGGGTGTCGCCCTCGAAAACGCTCGCCTGTTCAGTGAGACGAAGCGGCTCTTGATCGAGACCGATGAGCGTGCGGCTGAGCTGGCGATCGTCAACAGCGTCCAGCAGGCGCTTGCCGAGAACCTCGAGATGCAGGCGATGTACGACCTGGTCGGTGACAAGATCCAGGAGATCTTCGACGCGCAGGTGGTCGACATCGGCATCTACGACCTGGACAAGGCGGTCGTCAATTACCCGTACACCATCGAGCGCGGAGTCCGGTTCCCCGACGAGGCGGTCTCGCTCGCGGCAACCGAGCTGTCGAGCCTGGTCCTGGAATCGCGTCAGCCGCTCCTCGTCAACGACGTTCCAAGCTGGCAGGCCGCGCAGGGCAGGCAGACGGTTGTGCAGGGCGAGCCCCCACTAAGCGTGCTCCTGGTGCCGATGATCGTGAGTGGCGAGGTCCGAGGCCGGATTTCGATTCAGAACCTTGATCGCACGAACGCGTTCTCGGACTCTGACGTGCGGTTGTTGACGACGCTGGCCTCCGGTCTCTCGGTGGCACTGGAGAACGCCCGCCTGTTCGACGAGACGAGGCGCCTGCTGGCCGAGAGTGATCGTCGGGCCGCCGAGCTGGCCATCGTCAACAGCGTCCAGCAGGGCCTGGCGGCCGAGCTCGACGTGCAGGCCATGTACGAGCTGGTGGGGGAGCGGGCGAGCGACGTCTTCGACACCCAGGTCGTCGATATCGCCGTTTTCGATCGCGAAGCGGCCACCATGCGCTTTCCGTTCGTGCTGGAGCGCGGCATCCGCTTCCCTGATCACCCGGGCCCGGTGATGGGTTTCCGCAAGCGCGTGCTCGAGACCCGCCTACCCGTCATCGTGACGCATGACCTGCCGGCGCGGGCCGCGGAGGCAGGGCAGCCAGCGCACCTCATCGGTGAACCGGCGAAATGCGCGATCTTCGCCCCGCTGGCTGTCGGCGATGAGATGTTCGGCGTCATCTCGCTCCAGAACCTCGACCGCGAATATGCTTTCGACGACCGAGACGTGTCACTGCTGACCACGATCGCAGCAAGCCTGAGCGTCGCGCTGCGCACCGGGCGCCTGATCGACGAGACGCGGCAGCGCGTGAGCGAGCTTGCGACCATCAACACCGTCGGCGAGGCGATCAGCGCCCAGATCGAGGTTGATCCGCTGCTCGCACTGGTCGGCGAGAAGACGCGTGACGCGTTCGACGCCGATATTGCCTACGTCGCGCTCGTCGACGAGGAGCGCGAGCGCATCGACTTCCCCTACTACGTCGAGGACGGGCGTCACGAGCCACAGGAGCCTTTGGCCATGGGCGAGGGCCTCACGTCGCGCGTCATCGAGCAGCGCCGTCCCCTGCGCCTCAACCAAGAGGAGGACTGGGCGAGGCTCGGGCAGCGCGGCCGCGGCACCCTCGCAAAGTCGTGGCTCGGGGTGCCGATCATGACCGGCGACCGAGCGATCGGCGTCATCAGTATTCAGAGCACGACCCAGACGGGGCGCTTCGATGCATCGGATGAGCGGCTCCTGGCGACCATCGCCGCCAATGTGGGGGTGGCTGTCCAGAACGCTGGGCTGTACGACGAGACGCGTCGGCGCGCGGAAGAGATGGCGGCCCTCGCGGAGGTTGGACGCGAGATCTCGGCCACCCTCGAGCTATCGGTCGTCCTTGAGCTCATCGCTGAGCGGGCGAAGACTCTACTGAACGCTGACACAAGCGCCGTGTTCCTGCCGGAGCCCGAAGGTGATCGGCTCCGCGCCATCGTCGCGCTGGGCGCCACAGCAGAGCCCTTGCTCGCGGATGCGGTCATCAAAGGTGAGGGCATCATCGGCACCGTGGCCGTGACCGGGCAAGCTGAGATCGTGAACAGCACCAAATTGGATCCGCGGTCCGTGACGATTCCTGGTACGGACGCGGACGAGGATGATCGCCTGATGGTCGTGCCGCTCACCGTTCGCGGCGCGGTGGCCGGTGTCCTCGCCGTGTGGCGGGTCATTGGCGGGAAGCGATTCGCAGAGTCCGACCTGTCCTTCCTGATCGGGCTCTCGCAACAGGCGGCGGTCGCGCTCCAGAACGCCCGCCTCTTTGCCGATGCGCAGGAGTCACGCATGTCAGCTGAGCAGGCGAACGTGGCGAAAAGCAGCTTCCTCGCCGCCATGAGCCACGAGATCCGCACCCCGCTCAATGCCGTGATCGGGATGAGCGGCATCCTCCTCGACACTGAGCTTGACCACGAGCAGCGGGAGTTCGCCGAGACGATCAGGACGTCGGGCGATGCGCTGCTGACGATCATCAACGACGTACTCGACTTCTCGAAGATCGAAGCCGGGCGCGTGGACCTCGAGGCGCGACCATTCGTCCTTCGGGAGGCCGTTGAGGCGGCGCTCGACATCCTGGCGCCATCGGCAGCGAACAAGGGCATCGAGCTCATCTACACCATGGACGAGGACGTGCCGGCCAACTTCATCGGCGACGCCGGGCGCTTGCGCCAGATGCTCCTCAATCTCCTGTCGAACGCTGTCAAGTTCACCGAGAACGGGGAGGTTTTGGTGACCGTCGGCGGCGCGCTGCTGCAGGATTCCACATGGGAGATCCGCATCGACGTCCGCGATACGGGGATCGGGATCCCCGCCGATGCGATGAGCAAGCTGTTCCAGTCGTTCAGCCAGGTCGATGCATCGATCGCTCGTCGCTACGGCGGGACCGGCTTGGGGCTGGTCATCAGTCGACGCCTCGCGGAGCTGATGGACGGTACGTTGACCGCCGACAGCAGCGGTGTGTCGGGACAGGGGAGTACCTTCCACCTCGTGGCCCGCCTGCCAGCCGCCGCGGTGGATGCCGTGGTGCCGAGCCGGCCCGCCCGTGTAGAGGCCGATCTGAGTGGCAAGACGGTCCTCATCGTCGACGACAACGCCACCAACAGGCGCATTCTCGTCGCGCAAACGGCGCGCTGGGGGATGGTCGCGCGCGAAACGGGATCCCCACTCGAGGCTCTGGACTGGATCACCGCCGGAGAACGCTTCGACATCGCGCTGTGCGACCTGCTCATGCCCGATGTCGATGGTCTCGACCTTGCCGAGCGGATCGCCCTGTCGGCCACCGACGGCATGCCGCCTATTCCGGTTGTCATCCTGTCGTCGATCGGCCTGCGGGAGCGCGAGGGCACGCCGCTCGCGGGCTGGCTCGCCAAGCCGGTGAAGCCGTCGGCACTCCATGACACGATCGCGACTGTCGTGCTCGGCGCGAGCGTGACGCAGCCGTCCGCGGATGGCCCGCTCTACGGCAGTACGCCGCTCGGTGAGCGCCATCCGCTGCGGATCCTACTGGCCGAGGACAATGCGGTGAACCAGAAGCTCGCGATGCGCCTGCTAGGCCAGATCGGCTATGAGCCGGCTGTCGCGAACGACGGGCTCCAGGCCATCGACGCGCTCGCGCGCGACGCTTTCGACGTCGTGCTCATGGATGTTCAGATGCCGGAGCTGGATGGTCTGGAAGCGACGCGACGGATCCGGGACCGCTGGCCTGAGCAGCCGGTGTGGATCGTGGCCATGACCGCGAATGCCATGGCAGGAGATCGCGAGGCGTGTCTTGCGGCAGGCATGAACGATTACATCAGCAAGCCGATCCGCCCGGCCGATCTGGTTGCCGCGCTCGAGCGCGCGCCCACGCGAAGTGAGGTGGCCCCGTGACCGAGTCGAATCCCCAGGTCCTCAACGAGGCGGTGCTGGAGGAGCTCGAGGCCTCGGTGCAGGGCGACCGCGCCTTCATCGTGGATCTCGTCGAGACGTATCTGGCGGATGGGGCATCCCATCTGGTGGAGGTCGTTGCGGCGATGACGGCGGCCGACGCGTCCGCGCTCGTGCGGCCTGCCCATACGCTCAAGTCGAGCAGTGCGACCGTTGGCGCGGAGCGCGTTGGCGCCATGGCCCGGCGGCTGGAGGCGGCTGGCCGCTCGGGCATCATCGAGGCGGATCTCGGTGACGAGGCCGCTCGGCTTGATGTGGCTTGGGACGAGGCCGTCCGTGCGCTCCGTGCGTGGATCCGGCGCGGAGAAGCCACATGAAGGGCGGCCGGATCGTCCTCGTCGTCGACGATAGTCGGGTCAACCGGCTCGTGCTCGCGCGCCAGCTCAGTGGCATGGGCGTCGAAGTGATGGAGGCCGAGAACGGGCGAGAAGCGCTCGACGTTCTTC
>JBBSLF010000071.1:0-8879 GCA_038255505.1 Candidatus Limnocylindria bacterium | reverse complement strand
TCTCGGCCAGGCGTACGACCGGCTCGAGTACCTGCACGAGCACCGAGGCCAGATCCTCGGCGTGCCCACCGGCCTCTCCCAGCTCGATGCGCTGCTCGGCGGCCTCCAGCCGTCGGACCTCATCATCCTGGCCGCGCGCCCGTCGGTCGGAAAGACTTCGATGGCGCTCAACATCGCACAGCACGCCGCGGTGCGCGAGAACAAGAAGGTGGCCGTCTTCAGCCTCGAGATGAGCAAGGAGCAGCTCGCCCTGCGCCTGCTGGCCGCCGAGACCGGCATCAACCCCCGCCCGCTCCAGACCGGCTTCGTGGACGAGACCGATTGGAGCAAGATCGCGATGGTCATGAACGACATGGCCACCGCACCCATGTGGATCGACGACTCGCCGGCGCTATCGGTCATGGAGCTGCGCACCAAGGCGCGACGCCTGGAGGCGGAGCAGCACGGCCTTGATCTCGTCATCGTCGACTACCTCCAGCTCATGCAGGCTTCGACTTCGAACAAGGATGCGAATCGCGTCCAGGAGGTCAGCGAGATCAGTCGTGGGCTCAAGCAGCTGGCTCGCGAGCTCAAGGTCCCGGTCGTCGCGCTCAGTCAGCTCTCGCGCGGCGTCGAGCAGCGCGGCACGGCCGAGCCGCGACTGTCGGACCTGCGCGACTCGGGCAGCATCGAACAGGACAGCGACGTCGTGATCTTCCTGTACCGCGATGGCGAGCAGAACCCCGAGGCCGAGGTGGAGCTCATCAAGGCCAAGGTTGCCAAGCACCGCAACGGACCGATCGGCGAGGTTCCGCTCCAGTTCCGCAAGGCGAACACCCGCTTCTACACGGTCGCCGCGCGCGAGGAGATCGCCGCCTACTGACCGATCAGGCTCGCCGAGCGGGCAAGCCATCGGTCTGTGATCTCCGCATGAGTCGGGGCCTTGAAATCGGGGTGTACACTCGGGCGCTAGAAACGACCGGTCCTTCAGCGTCTTTGCCCGAGTTCACTCGATCCGCGCCCACGTTCGCACGCGAATCACGACCTCTTGCAGACCGCGAACGTCCAATTCCGGGTCCGGCGTGCGATACAGGAGGCTGTGGGTTCAGGTGTACGCCGACAAGACCATTCATTGCCGTGACTGCGGCATGGACTTCGTGTTCTCGGCCGGGGAACAGGAGTTTTATGCCAGCAAGGGGCTGGTCAACGAGCCGCAGCGCTGTCAGAGCTGTCGTGCGGTCGCGAAGCAGAATCGCGCCCTCGGCATTGGCAGCTCCAACGGCAACGGTGGCGACCACGGGGGCCAGCGCGAGATGCACGCCGCTGTCTGCGCCGAGTGTGGCGGACAGGCGCTGGTGCCCTTTCTGCCCCGCAACGACCGTCCGGTGTACTGCTCCAACTGCTTCGACAAGGTCCGCGATCGGGTCTGACCACCGACCCGCCAACTGACCGATGCGAGCGCCGCCCCACCAGGACGGCACTCGCTCGTTGATGCCCCCAGGCGCCATCGGCTCTACGATGTGCATCTTCCACGCAGCAGAGGTGTCGTTCGCGCCGTCATGTCCGTCATTGCCGTCGTCGGCGCCCAGTGGGGCGATGAGGGAAAGGGACGCGTCGTCGACTACCTCGCCGATGAGGCCGACCTCGTCATCCGCTACGGCGGCGGCAATAACGCCGGCCATACCGTGGTCAACCCGCACGGGCACTTCAAGCTCCACCTGATCCCGTCGGGCATTTTTCACCCGGGCACGCGCAACCTGCTCGGCAATGGCGTGGTGATCAATCCGCCGGCGCTCGTCGTCGAGCTCGAGGAGCTGGCCAAGGCCGGATTCGACGGCGCGAACCTGTTCATCAGCGATCGCGCGCACCTCGTGATGCCCTATCACGTCCTGCTGGATCAGCTCGAGGAACGGGAGCGCGGCGCGGCGAAGCTGGGGACGACATCGCGCGGGATCGGTCCGGCATACGTCGACAAGGTCGCGCGTCGCGGGCTGCGCGCGGTGGACCTCATGGAGCCCGACCTGTTCCGTGAGCGACTGGCCGCAACCCTGCCCCGCATTCGCCGCCTCGCCGACGGATACGGCGACGAAGACATGGCCGATGCCATCGCCGAGGCGACCGATGCTGGCGCGATCGCCGACACGTACCTGGCCGCCGGCGAGCGCCTGGCCCGGCATGTCATCGATGGCCAGGCAATGGTGGACGAGGCGCTCGAGCGCGGCGAGCGGATCCTGCTGGAAGGCCAGCTCGGCACCATGCGCGACATCGACTGGGGCATCTACCCGTACGTCACGAGCTCTTCACCGATTCCCGGTGGCGCGAGCATCGGCGCCGGACTGCCGGCGGTGGCCATCGACCAGGTCCTGGGTGTGGCCAAGGCCTATACCACCGCGGTCGGCGCCGGCCCGCTGCCCACGGAGCTGGAGGACGCCGATGGTGAGACCCTCCGCGAGCGCGGCATCGAGTACGGCACCTCCACCGGACGCGCGCGTCGATGTGGGTGGTACGACGCCGTTGCCGTTCGCTTCAGCGTGCGCCTGGCCGGCTATTCGAGCATCGCGCTGACCAAGCTCGACGTGCTCGACGGCTTCAAGCGCCTGCGCGTTGCCACTGCTTACCGGGATCCGGCCGATGGCCGCGAATGGACCACGGTCCCGGCGTCGACATCGCTCTATGAACGGTTGGAACCGGTCTACCAGGATCTTCCCGGATGGGAGACCGACACGACCGCCTGCCGCTCCTGGTCGGATCTCCCGGCCGCGGCGCGTGCGTACGTCGAGCGGCTCGAGTCGCTGGCTGGCACCCCGATCTCGCATGTGTCGGTTGGCCCGGAACGTGCCCAGATGATCGTCCGGTAATCCGAGGCGCAATCGATAGCATCATCAAGGAGCACACATGAAGCTCGGCATCATCGTGCCGCAGGGCTGGACGGGGGAGTACGACGGATGGGAGCCGGAGCGCGCATGGGCGCGGACGGTCGAGGTGGCGCAGCATGCGGAGCGCATCGGCGCCGAGTCAATCTGGCTGTTCGACCACTTTCACACCGTCCCGAGGCCGACCGACGAGATGACCTTTGAGTCGTTCACGTCGCTCTCGGCGCTGGCGGCACTGACTGACCGCGTGAGGCTCGGGCACGTCGTCATCTGCAACGGATTTCGAAACCCGGCGCTGACGGCGAAGATGGCCTCCACGCTCGATATGATCAGCGGCGGCCGGTTCGAGCTTGGGATCGGCGCGGGCTGGAAGCGCGACGAATGGAACGCCTACGGGTACGGCTTCCCGGAGACGAAGCAGCGCTTGGCCATGCTTCATGACGCGCTCGAGGTGATCAGTCGCATGCTCGAGCCGGGCCGCGAGACGCACGCGACCTACGAAGGACCTCACCATAGCGTCAAGGATGCTCGAAACCTTCCGAAGCCGATTCAGTCGAGTGGCATGCCGATCATGGTCGGTGGCAACGGACCCAAGGTGACCTGGCGCCTCGCGGCCCGTTACGCCGATGAGCTCAACGTCGACGGCATGTCGCCGGACGAGCTGCGTGACGCTCTGCCGACAATCCGCGCCCGATGCGAGGAGATCGACCGCGATCCCGATTCGCTCGCGGTGTCGGTCCACGTCTGGTGGGGCACCCCGGAGTGGAGTGCCGCCGGTGCCGCGCGCCAAGAGCTCCTGGCCGAGTACGACGAGCTCGGCGTATCGCGGGTCATCGGCCTCCTCCAGGCCTCAGCGGACTCAGATGAGGTGCTGGATGAGCTCGCCGCCGATGCCCACGCGGTCGGCGTGCAGTTGGCCTAGGCAGGTCGGCGCGGATCGGCTCGCCGGCTTGCGCCTAATGCCCGTGTGGACGTCGTATGTCGCCACGGCGACCCGCGTTGGGTCATACGCCGCGCCGGTGGGCAATAGCCGGCAAATGGAGGGCAGATCATGCTCAGCTACGCTCAGAACCGGCGACTCACGACGCGATTTCGCGGCTAATGCCTGCCACGACGGCAATTGTCCCAATGGGAGCCCGAGGCGGAGCACGGCGCGCACGAACCCGGGACCATCGGCCCATTCGGGTGCCTTGACGAGCGCGGCTAGACGGCACGCTCCGTTGACACCATGCACAGGACAATGATGGCAGGACCCTTCAGCCAGACGGTGATCGCCGTCGTCTGGGACTTCGACAAGACGCTCATCCCCGGGAACATGCAGACGCCGCTGTTCGCGAAGTACGGCGTGGATGAGCGCGCCTTCTGGGACGAGGTCGACGCAATGGTCGTGCGAACACCCCGGCGCGCTGCGTTTGTGCTTCGCATGGGCCACAGATGAGCGTGAGGTGCGCGCCGGCGTGCCGTTCGTGCGTGGATCTACCCACTACACGGGCCAAACCGCGCGCCACATCTGCTTCGCGTGACAATTGACCCGTGGACGCGAGCCGTCCCGGGCACGCATCGTGCGAGGCAGGTGTTCTCCATCCCTGCACCACACTGGAGGCTTCCATGGCCCAGGCCATTTCTGAGACCAATTTCGACGAGCTGCTGCGCGGCGAGCGTCACGCACCCGGCCTGCGCAAGGTCGAGCACATCGCCGAGCAGATTCCGACCGACGCCTATATTGGGGCGACCGGTGTCTCGATTCTGGCTTCCATCGGGCTGTACCTGACCGGCCACAAGCAAGGCGCCATCTTCGTGGGCCTGTGGGCGCCGACGATTATCAATCTCGCCTTGCTGTTGCGCCTGGTCCGACCCTCGGAGCGCTGATCCGGGATTTCGCCGTCCCTACACGGTCTACACGCCGTTTCGGCGGGCGCTCGACGCCCGAGGATGCAGCCGGCGCGTGGGTCCGATGCTGTTTCATGCCGCGCATCGTGTCATCGCGAGCCTGCGGTCAGACTGCGGCAACCGCGGACGGCGCGTCGGTCCGGCACGGCTCCTGCCCCGTACCGAGTCCGAATGGATGATGCTCCGCGCCGCGCGATCGCCTGGTTCCGCCGCGATCTGCGCCTGACCGATAACCGCACGCTCGAGGCAGCCACGCGCGCTGCTCAACGCGTGTGGCCCGTCTTCGTTGCCGATCAGGAGCTGCTCGCGGCCCCCGCCGCTGCGCCGGCTCGCGTGGCCTGGTTCGGCGCGAACCTCCGTGCCCTCGATCAGCGGCTGCGCGAGCTCGGCTCCGGCCTCGTCGTTCTGCAAGGGCGGCCGGAGGAGGTGCTGCGCGACTTCGCCCTCAGCATCGACGCTTCGCGCGTGTACGCCGGAGCCGACGAGGATCCGATCGCGGTCGCGCGGGATGAGCGAGTCGCCGCCGCGCTCGATCTGCGGCTGGTGGACGACCAGCGGATCGTGCCGCCTGGCCAGCTGCGCACCCACCAAGGTGGCGCGTATACGGTGTACACGCCCTTCCGGCGTGCTTTGGACGCGTGGATCGACCAGGCGTCGGACGCCGCCACGGCTCGTGCCGACCCCGACCTCTCCCGCCTGGCACCAACTCCATCGCATGACAACTTCCCGGCACCGGAGGCCCCACACCCGCTGCCCGACCCGGGCGAGGAGGCTGCCACGAATCGGCTCCGCGCGTTCCTGCGCACCGATATCGAGGCGTACCGCGAGGAGCGTGATCAGCCCGCCGTCGACTCCACCAGCCATCTCTCGCCCTACCTGCGCGTGGGCGCCATCAGCATCCGAGCCTGCTGGCGGGCGGCCGCCAACGCCGCGGACAGAGCCCGCGAGCGTGGCGACACGCGCCTGGCGCAGGGCGCCGCCACCTGGCGCGGCGAGCTCGGCTGGCGCGAGTTCTTCGCCCACGTCCTTGCCGCCCATCCGAGGCTGGCAACCGAGAGCTTCCGGCGCGAGTACGACGGTCTCGAGTGGACGGCCGGCCCCGCAGCGGATGAGGCGCTCGCCGCCTGGCGCATGGGCCAGACGGGCTTTCCGTTCGTCGACGCCGGCATGCGCCAGCTCGTGGCCACCGGCTGGATGCACAACCGTGCCCGCCTGGTGACGGCGAGCTTCCTGGTCAAGGATGCGGGCGTGGACTGGCGCAGAGGCGAATCGGTCTACCTGGAGCACCTGCTGGACGCCGATACGCAACAGAACAACGGAAACTGGCAATGGGTCGCCGGGGTCGGCACGGATGCGGCGCCGTACTTTCGCATCTTCAACCCGACCCTCCAGGCGAAGAAGTTCGACCCTGATGGCGCGTATGTGCGCCGATGGATTTCGGAGCTGGCTCACCTGCCCGACAAGCACATCCACGAGCCATGGCGCGCACCTGGAGCGTCGCCAGACTACCCGGCACCGATCCTCGATCATGGCGAGGCGCGCCAGCGGACGCTGGCCCGCTACCGAGCGGCCTCCACCGGCTGAACCGCCTGAACCGTTTTCGCGATCGAGGGGCCGCGCCACAGGGTCATGGCTGAAGCGACGCCGGCCAACGCGATCACGATGGTGACCCCCAGGGCTATCGGCGCGAGCGGCCAGAACATTTCCGCCTCCATGCTGAACGGGGAGGTCAGCGCCGTGAGCAGGCTGGGCACCAGGCTGACCAGTGGGAACAGGCTGACGGCGACGCCGGCGACGATCCCTGCCACCGCCAGGGTGCTGCGTGCGCCGTGACGAACTCGCGCCCATGACACCGTGGTAAGCATCAGCAGCGCTACCGGCACGCCCAGCAGGACGGCGAACGGGTTGAAATAGGAGAAGCAACCTTCCAGCGCGCCGGGCGGCAGGGACGCCGGCGGGCTTCCACCCATCGGGTCGGTGAATACGAGGTGGCAACCGGTCGTAACACTCTGGGCCAGCGGACCGATTACGAGGGCGATGGTGGCCACTGCCATGAACGCAAACCAGAGTCGAGCAACGAGGAACCAACGGTTCGATGTCATCGCGTACCTCCTTCTGGCGGAACCATGGGCCGCCGACACTGCGGTCGGACTGCGGCGTTGCTGTACCGGCACGATGCGCACGCATGGCGTCGAGAGCCGTTCGCGACATCGGTATACTCCGCCGAAGCACGCAGCAAATGGACCGATGGTGAACCAGATTCGAGCGGTCACCCTCAAGACCTGCGAACCGCAAAGCCCGCGCTGGCCGATGCCGGCCGCGGGCCATTTTTGTGGGATCCATTCATGACGGTCGAGCTTCCCGTCGGGACCGATTCGCGCCTGCGCCGGGCCTACGGATTCGGGGAGGTCGCGCTCGTTCCCGGCGCCGTGACCGCCGACCCGGCCGAGGTGGACCTGGGGACCGATCTCGGTGGCTTTCACCTCGAGATCCCGGTCCTCGCAGCCGCCATGGATGCCGTGGCCGATGCCGATTTCGCCGTTTCCATGAGCCGCCATGGCGGCGTCGCTTTCGTCAACCTCGAAGGTCTCTACACGCGGTACGAGGACGCCAGCTCGATCATCGAGCGTGTCGCGTCCGCCGAGTCCGGGCAGGCCGCCGGGCACATCCTGGCCGAGGCCTACGAGCAGCCGGTGCGCGACGAGCTGATCACCGCGCTCATCACGCGCATCAAGGCTGCCGGAGCCGTCGCCGCGGTGTCCACCACACCAGCATCGGCCTGGCACCACGCGGAGCTTGCGGCGGAGGCCGGAGCCGACCTGTTTCTCGTCCAATCCCAGGTCTCGTCCGCGCGCCATATCTCGACCTCCGGGCGCGTGCTTTCCCTGGCCGATCTGACCGGCGGGCTGTCACTGCCCGTTCTCGTCGGCAACACGGTGAGCGGCGAGGCGGCGTACCAGCTCATGCACCAGGGCGCTGCGGGCGTCTTCGTCGGCGTCGGTCCGGGCGCGGCATGCACCACCCGCGAAGTGCTCGGCATCGGCGTCCCACAGGTGAGCGCCACCCTGGAGGTCGCGGCCGCACGTGATCGGTTCGCCGCGGAGACCGGGCGCTACGTCCCGGTCGTCACCGATGGCGGCATGAAGACCGGCGGCGACATCGCCAAGGCCATCGCCTCAGGAGCCGATGCGGTCATGCTCGGCTCCCCATTTGCCGGCGCGCTTGAGGCACCGGGACGCGGCTTCAACTGGGGCATGGCCGCGCCTTCGCCGACGCTCCCACGTGGGACGCGGATCAAGATCGGCGAGCGGCTGCCCCTGGAGCAGATCCTGTTCGGCCCGGCGGAGACGTCACACGGAACCCAGAACCTCGTCGGCGCGCTGCGCCAGTCGATGGCCGCGCTCGGCGTCCGGACCATTCGCGAGATGCACTCGGTCGAGATGGTCATCGCACCGTCGATCGCCACCGAGGGCAAGTCCTGGCAGCTCGCCGGCCGCGAGTAGGCCGCGGTGCCCGGGGTTTCACCCCACGGGCACAATGGCCAATCAGTGGCCGATCTTGCGCCCCACGGCACCCCCAGCCACTCACATGGCCCGCAACCTGGCCACAGTTCCCACCCCACGCAAGTTCAGCCACTTCCTGGCTGATACGCCCGCCCCATGGCAACCGAGTGGACTCGGCCGTCATCGTGGCCGATAGAATTTCCAAGGTGAGTCACATCATCGGATCGGCAGCGACGAATGGCTGAGCCGGTCCTCTCGCCCCGAGCGCTGAACCGGACGCTGCTCGATCGGCAGATGCTGCTGGAGCGCTCGCTGCTGAGCCTCACGCAGGTCGCCGAGCAGATGGCGGTGGGATACAGCCGGTACTTTCCGGCCGACGGGCAGCCGGTGCGTACCTACCGCAACGCCTACCTCCTGCGCTTCGCTCCGAACGGTCGCTGCGCGGAGTTCAGCGAGTTCTACATGCTCGAAGGGGAGTGAGCATCGCGCGACCGTCGCGTACGCGTCTCACTATCTGAGTAAACTTGCTCACATTACTGAGTAAATCTGCTCAGTGGAGTGAGTGAATGAGTCGCAAGCCACAGGTGTACCGGCGCCCCGTCTTCGCCGAGATCCTCGAGCGCGCCGAAGAGCC
>JBBSLF010000070.1:0-8907 GCA_038255505.1 Candidatus Limnocylindria bacterium | reverse complement strand
GAACGTGCTCGGCCAGGGCCTCTTCAGCGCGGACGGTCCGCTCTTCCTGTGGGAAGAGTTCATGAGGCGGGCGCTCAACGAGCCATGGGACTGGAACGGCCAGGAGCCGGTCGGTCAGACGAGCTTCGATCAGCCCAACGGCATCGTCACGGCCGAGATCTGCCGGTGGAGCGGATTGGCCGCGACGAACCAGTGCGGCGAGACGATGACGATGCCGTTCCTTGAGGGCACCGTGCCGGCGGCCGACAACGTCCACCCGCGCGGCTGCCTCAATCTCGAGTTGTACCTCGAGCAGGCGACGCCCGAGCGGCCCGAGAATTGGGTGGAGGCCGCCGAGACCTGGGCGAATCGCGTCGTGAATCGAGAGACCGGTGCACGAGGCGATCCCGCAGACCACCCGGACGAGGATGTCCGCTTCGCCATCTCTCCGATCTACGGCGAGTCCGCCTTTCCGTCCATCTGCGGTGATCGTCGGGCCCCGCCACCGCGACCGTCCGCATCGCCGGGACCATCGCCGTCTGCCGGCGATGATGAGGACGAGGGTGACGAGGATGACGGCGGGCCGGGCGGTGGCGGGCCAAGGCCAACGCCACCACCCGGCGACGACGACTAGGCACGGCTCGAACCGGCCTGTGTCGAACGGAGTCCTGACCTTGATCCTCGCCGGCGGCGAGGGTGAGCGCCTCAGCATCCTGTCGCAGGTGCGTGCCAAGCCCGGCGTGCCGTTCGGCGGCAAGTATCGGATCATCGACTTCGCGCTCAGCAACGCCGTCAACTCCGGCCTGACCGATGTCGGCATCTTGACGCAGTACGCGCCTCGCTCGCTGATCGACCACATTGGCGTCGGGCGGCCATGGGACCTCGATCGCAGCCGTGGCGGCGTGGCGCTGCTTCAGCCATTCATCGGGCGCGGGCGCGCGCGCGACTGGTATCGGGGTACTGCGGACGCGGTCCTTCAGAACCTGGATTTCATCGCCGATCGCGATCCGGAGCTCGTCCTGGTGCTGGCCGGCGATCACGTCTACAAGATGGACTATCGCCCGTTCCTGGCCCTGCACCGCGAGAAGGACGCCGAGGTGACCTGCGCGGTCCGCACGGTGCCGATCAGCGAGGCGCATCGGTTCGGGATACTGGACGTCGCCGATGACGGTCGCGTGACGGACTTCATCGAGAAGCCGCCCGACCCGCCGTCGAACCTCGTCAGCATGGGCGTGTACGTGTTCAGCTGGCCCGCGATGCGCGATCTGCTGTCGGCCGAGCGCGTCGACTTCGGTCGCGACGTGCTGCCCTGGATGGTCCGGTCGAAGCGTCGCGTGTACGCCCACGAGTTCGCCGGCTACTGGCAGGACGTCGGCACGGTCGAGAGTTATTGGGCCACCAGCCTTGACCTCCTGCGTGACGACCCCGGGATCGAGCTCAATGACCTAGGATGGCTCATCTACACGCGCAGCGAGGAGCGCCCCCCCGCCCGCATCGGCCCTGATGCGGTGGTGACGCGCTCGATGGTGAGCCACGGCTGCGTGATCGATGGAACGGTCGAGCACAGCATCCTTTCGCCGGGCGTGCGGGTCGAACGAGGAGCCGTCGTCCGCGATTCGATCATCATGTTCGACACGGTCGTCGGCGCCAATGCCGTGCTGGATCGGGTGATCAGCGACAAGGAAGCCATCATCGGGCCGGGAGCGCGCGTCGGGGTGGGGGATGACCTGCGTCCGAACCGGCAGGAGCCGGAACGCCTGTATGCGGGCATCACATTGGTCGGTAAGCGTGCGCGCGTGCCGGGCGGAATCGAGATCGGCCGTAACTGCCGGATCGATCCGGGCGCAGTCGAGCGCGATTTCGGCCGCCGGCGTCGCATCCGGTCGGGCGAGACGGTGACAGCGGAGGGATGAGCCGCGACGCGCCGCCGATCGACCGATGGCTCAGCGAGCTGGGGCTGGAGGTGGTCGCTGCTGCGGGCGATCCGGACGACGCGGCCATGAGCCGCGATGTCATCGTCGACGGCCGCCGTCGCTTCGATCTGCGCGTGACCATGGCGTGGGTGGCCGGAGTCGGTGTCTCGCTGTGGGCATACTATGGGCTCGAGGCCATGGAGATTCCCAAGCGGACCTACTTTCGCATGCTCCGCGCCAACTTCGACTATCCGTTCGTGAAGTTTGCCCTGACCGATGACGACCGCCCCATGCTGATGACCGAGCTTCCCACGGCCGCGCTCGACCGCGATGAGCTTGGTCGCGCCGTGGTCCGGTTGGCAATCGTCGCCGACCGGCTCCTCGAGGAGACCGCCAACGCGGTCGCTGATCGTGGGGCGCTGCCAGACTGGGCGGGCCGAACTGGTCGTAATCCGAAGCTCGTCGCGGCATACGGCGCTGACGTGGAGGCGGCCATGCCGGCCTGGGAGCCACCGGTTCCCCGCATCCGTCGCCGTGGACTCCTCTCGCGCCTGTTGGGGCGGCCCTGATGCGGCGTGTTGGCCTCCTTGCCCTGGCCGTGGCGCTGCTGCTCGTGGGCGTGCCTCAGGTCGCTCGAGCGGCCGAATACACGCTCGAAACGAGTGCGACCTACGACGTGCGTCCTGACGACGGCGAAATCGCCGTGACCGTCGAAGTGACATTCACGAATACCACGCCCGATCCCTCCGGCCAATTCAGCGTCTTCGACGAGGTCAAGCTGGCCGTGCATGACGCCGCTCTTGATGTAACCGCGACCGACGACGATGGCGACCTCGATGTCGTTATTGCGGTCGAGGATGACGTCAACGTGGCGACCATCGAGCTCCGCGACGACGTGCGTTTCGAGGAGACGGCGACCCTCGAGCTCAGCTACGCGTTGCCGGACACCGACGATGCGCAGTTGCGTGTCCGGCCATCGCTCATCGTCTTCCCGGCATGGGGGTTCGGCACGTCGAGCGAGGTCCGCGTCCAGCTCCCGACCGGGTACGAGGTTCGTGCTGACGGAGATCAGCTGATCGAGGATGGCGCGGCCCTCATCAGCGGGCCGATCGACGACCCGACGCAATGGCTCGCGCTGGTCACGGCCGTGCGTCCGGTGGAGTACGCCGAGTTCGCGGCTCCCGTGCCGCTGACCGGGGGCACCGCCGACCTGCTGGTGCGCGCATTTGCCGACGACCCCGCATGGGGCGAGCGCATGGTTGACCTGCTGACGCGCGCTCTCGAGCTGATGGAGGATGAGGTCGGCCTGCCGTACCCGCGCATTGGCCGGCTCATCTTCACCGAATCGGTGAGCATCGATGGCGCGGGCTTCGCCGAGGAAGCGACCGGCGGGACCGAGATCCTGGTCGCATTCGACCAACCCGATTTCACGGCCCTGCACCAGCTGGCCCACGTCTGGCTCTCGCCCGCGTTGATCGAGGCACGTTGGATCCGCGAGGGTCTCGCCAGCCACGTCGCCGAACGGCTCGCGCCGGAGCTCGCGGTCGAGATCCCCTACGATCCCGCGGCGCGTGCCGAGGATGTCGCCGAAGCCTCCTTCGCGTTGGACGCATGGTCCGCCGATGCGGGACCCGAGGGCGAGACGTTCGGCTATGCCGCTTCATGGTCGCTTGCGGCAGAGATCGAGGAACTCGTGGGGGCTGATGCCGTGCGCGCCGTGCTCGCGCGCGTGGCGGCGTCAATCGGTCCCTACCAGGGCACCGATATCGAACCCGCGCCTGGTTCCGAAGTCGTAGCGGACCCGTCCGTGCCGCTGACCACGCGTGCGTTCCTCGACCATCTCGAGACCATCTCCGGCATCGCGCTCTCCGAGCTGTTCGCCGATCGCGTCCTGACCGATGCGGATGTGCAGTTGTTGACCGCCCGCGCCGAGGCACGTGCCGCGTTCGATGCGCTGGTCGGCGCTGCCGGCGATTGGGGGGCTCCGGACGCGGTTCGCGGCGCCATGACCGCGTGGAGCTTCGATGAAGCCCATGCCCAGATCGACGAGGCCGCGGCCTGGCTCATCGAACGCGACGAACTGCTCGAGCAGATGCGTGACGCCGGCCTCGCAGCGCCCGATCGGCTTCAGCAGCAGTATCGGTCCTACGGGGGAGGGCCCGAGGCGGTGGCCGAGCTCGATGCCGAGCGCGTCGTGGTCGAGGCCTACAGCGCCACCGCCATGGACGTCAACGACGAACGCTCGTTCATCGAACGCATCGGACTCCTCGGCGGCCCAATTCCGGCGAATGAGCTGAATCGCGCAAGCGGACGCTTCGCCGATGGTGACCTGCGCGGGTCGCTCGAGGCGGTCCGAGAGGCCCAGACCATCCTCGCGTCAGGCGAAACGGGCGGGATCGTGCGCCTCGCGAGTGCTGTCCTGCTCGCGGTCGTCCTGCTTGGGCTGGCGGCCCTACTCGTTCGCCGTCGCGCGTCGTACACTTCGCCGCCATGACCCCGGAGCGGCCGGCGCCGCACTTTCAGCCCGCGGCCGACGTACTCTCCGGCGAGACGGCGGACGTGTACTTCGAGCGCGCGCGGACCATCCTGGCGGCCGAACACCTCGACCCGGTCGTGACGATGGAGATTTTCTCGCGCGGCTCAGGCGTGCTGTGCGGCGCGGAAGAGGCGATCGCCTACCTGCGCGAGATCTTCAGCGAGGTCAACGGGGAAAACGCCCCGGTGGTCGAGTCGCTGCATGACGGTGACCCCTTTGCGCTGAAGGAGGTCGTCATGCGCATCGAGGCGCGCTACTCGGCCTTCGGCCTGTATGAGACCGCGATCCTCGGCATTCTCGCGTCGGGGTCGGGATGGGCGTCGGCCGCACGTCGCATCGTGGATGCCGCGGCGCCGATCCCGGTCATCGGCTTCGGTGCCCGTCACGTCCATCCCAGCGTGGCCGACCAGATGGACTATGCCTCGGTCGTCGGCGGCTGCATTGGCGCCTCCACGCCCGCGGGGGCGCGCTTGGCCGGATTGGCGCCGACCGGGACCATGCCGCACGCATTGGTCCTCATCTTCGGCGACACAGTCCGCGCGGCCGAGGCGTTCGATCGGCACATCAGCCCGGACGTCCCGCGCATCATTCTGGTCGACACGTTCAAGGACGAGGCAGAGGAGTCGCTTCGCGTGGCGGCGGCGCTCGGCGATCGGCTGTGGGGCGTGCGCCTCGACACGCCGTCGGAGCGCGGTCGGGTGACGCCCGAGCTCGTGCGCGAAGTGCGTGCCCGGCTTGATCTGGCCGGACATCCGAACGTGAAGATCGTGGTATCCGGTGGGATCGACGTTGAGCGGATCGGCGTCTTTCGGGACGCCGGCGCCCCGGTCGACTCGTTCGCTGTCGGCAGCTACATCAGCAAAGCGAGCCCCATCGACTTCACGGGCGATCTCAAGGAGATCGACGGCCTTCCCGTCGCCAAACGAGGTCGCATTCCCGGGCGCACCGAGAACGCGCGCTTGGAGCGGATCGACCTGGCGCGCCAGCCTTGACCGATGCAACCTTCGCTGTCTGACGAGCACGAATCGGCCTATGAGCTGTTCCAGCGCGGGTCACGCATGCTCGCGGAGCGCCATCCCGGCGCGGCCGCGGTGCTGCTCGAGCGGGCCCTCGTCCTCGAGCCGGGCAAGGCATCCATTCTCGAGGCGCTCGGGCAGGCGTACTTCAACCAGGGAGAGCACGCGCTGGCGGCGGAGCGGTTTGCCGCCATCGTCGAGGCCGATCCGTTGGCGCACTACGCGCATTTCGGTCTTGGCCTGGCGCGCGCTCGTCTAGCCGATGCGCCGGCCGCACGCCGCCACCTGCGCATGGCCGTGTTCCTCAAGCCCGACAACGAGTCCTACCAGCGCGCCCTCGCCCGTCTCCGCGCCGACTAGTTATCGGTCTTCCTGGGTTCATGGACCAGGGGTGCAGGTCGGCGGCCGTCGGCTCGTTGATCCGACCTAATTCCGGTGTGGACGGCATATGGCGCCACGGCGACGCGCGTTCGGTCATACGCCGCGCTGGAGGGCATTAGGCGGCAAATGGAGGCCAGATCAGGCTCGGTCACGCTCAGATCCTGCATCTCATGGCCCGGTTTCGCGGCTAATGCCCGCCACGACGGCATATGACCCAACACGGAGCCGACCCTCCGTGATCGAGATCAATCGCGAGGGAGCCTACGAAGCCTCATGCCGCGCTTCGACCGCGGGAGCGGCGTTCGCGGGCCAGGCGTGCCTGGAGCAGTCCGAGGACCGCAGCTTCTTCCGGGCGGAGGGCATGGGCGCCGCGGCCCACGCCACGCGCTCGTCTCGACAGGGCGTCAATCATGGTGCCGTCAAGGTACCGCTCTATGACCTCGGGGTGCACGTAGCAGGCGCGACTGACCGCCGGGGTATTTCCGAGTCGCTTCGCGACGCGCTCGATGGCCTCGACAATGGCCTTCTTGCGGCCTGCCTCGTCGTCGACTTCGAGGAACTCTTCGAGCGCCATGGCGGCAGCCACCGTGCCTGCCCACGTTCGGAAGTCTTTCGCCGTGAACTCGTCGCCGCTGATCTCGCGGAGGTAGTCGTTCACGTCGCCGGAGGTGACGTCGACGCGAGAACCATCGGCTTCGTAGTACTGGAACAGTTCCTGGCCGGGGATCTCCTGGCATTGCTTCACGAGGCGAGCGAGTCGCCGATCCAGCACCGGGACGATGTGCTCCTTGCCGGACTTGCCCTTGAAGCTGAGCCGCAGGTCTAAGCCCTTGCCCTTGACGTGACGATCGCGGAGCGTGGAGAGCCCGAAGCTCCGGTTCTCGCGGACGTACTCCTCGTTTCCGACCCGAATCAGCGTTTCCTCGAGCAGTCGAACGATGAGTGCCAGCACCTTTTCGCGGGGCAGGCCCCGCCGTCGAAGATCGCGATCCGCGCGGCGGCGGATGCGGGGCAATGCCCGTGCGAACTCGATCAGACGCCCGTACTTCGCCTCGTCGCGCACCTCGCGCCAGCCTGGGTGGTAGCGGTACTGCTTCCGGCCCCTCGCGTCGCGGCCGGTGGCCTGGATGTGGCCGATCTTGATGGGGCAAATCCAGACATCGGTCCATGCCGGTGGGATGGCGAGACTCTTGAACCAGGCGATGCGGTTCGCACTGCTGATGCGCTCGCCGTCGAGCCCGATGTAGCTGAACCCCTTCCCGGCTCGCCGTCGCCCAACGCCGGGGGACGTGTCGCTCACATGGCGAAGGCCCGCCGCTTCGGCGTCGTCCAGCTCATCGGTCATGCCGGCGCCGAACGCAACCGTCGTGCCAGCCAGCCGATGCCGGCGATGGTCTTCGCATCCATGATTCGGCCGCCGTCGATGGCGTCGAGTGCATCGGGCAGGGTCATCCAAGATGGCTCGAGCATCTCGTCCTCGTCACTCTCGCCTCGCGATTCGGAAAGCTCCGTTGCCAGGAACAGGTGCATCAGCTCGTCGCAGAAACCGGGCGCGGTGTAGAAGCGCGGTCCCTCGACCCAGTGCGCGGCCTTGAGCGCAACCTCTTCGGCCAGCTCGCGACGGGCGGTCTCGGCGGGCGGTTCATCCGGTTCCAGCGTGCCGGCTGGGATCTCGAGCAGTGCCTGACCGGTAGCGTGACGCCACTGGCGCACCATGGCCAACCGTTCACCATCCCAGGCCAGAATCCCCACCGCACCCGGATGCTCCACGATCTCGCGCGTCGTCAGATGCCCGTCCTCGCGCTCAACCTCGTCGACGCGGACACTGATGCGTCGACCGGTCCAGGGTCTCGTTGTGCTGACGGTGCGTTCCTCCATCCGCGCATCCTAGCGCCATGTCTCCGGTCAAGGACACATCCGGGCTTGAAGGTTTCGGCTTGACCACGTGGAAGGACATGTCGGTTGCTCGACCCGCCAGCCTGCCCTCCAGCGAGCACATTCCGCGGTTCAACGTCTGATGTGTCCCCCTGGAAGGACCGCGAGGTGAGTCATAGCAACACGACTGCATCGGCGCCGGGGTCCCGCCCATCGCGGATCGCGGCCATGAACGCGCGCGTGTCGAGCGGGTACGTCTGGCGAAGTGTGGGAAGGTGGGTGCGGACGAGCGTTAGGTTGCGCTCCGTCGCGGAGATGACCAGCGCCATGCGCTGGACGCGGCTGTCGCGTTTCTTGGCGGACATGGACCGTTCAACCGCCTGGAGATCGTTCGGGCGTGTCTCCGCCTCGACCCCGACTGAGACCGGCCCATCGAGTCGCTCGTCCCAGGCGCGAAGATCGCCGCGAATGGGCATGACCGATTCGCGCGTTCGACGCCAGATGGGCGGCACGCGTGCGTCGAATCGGTCGAGCAGCTTGAGCTGTCCCGCGTCGCGCATCGGCTCGGCAACTGGCCAACCCTTCACGGTCAGGCGCTGCCCGAGGATGGCGAACAGGATGCATGCCAGCCTGAGGTCAATGCTCGCAACCTGGCCGAGCTCCAACCGGCACAGGTACGTGCGCGAGACTCCGGCCGCCGCACTCAGCTGTGCCTGCGACAGATTCGCGGCCATGCGCAGGGTTCGGACCTCGCGCCCGACGGCCCGGTTCACGATGTCGGCCTGCGCGATTCCGAGGCTGCGCAACTGCTGGCGAGATGGCATGCCGACATCCTGAAGCTGAACGCTTATCGGGTGATTGCCCGCCGCTTATTGGCGCGGCTCGGTCGGCCGCGTCCTTCCCGGAGGTCACATCAGCACTTGAATACCTTCGACTGTCCTTCCCGGAGCACATACCCCCGCTTATGAGACCGATCCTGTCCCCGACGGAGCACATTCCGGTGTTGAGGCGCTGGTGTGTCCTTTAGGAAGGACACCGATGGGACGCCGACGGACGCCGACGCACGCCGACGCCGAATGTACCGATGGGCGACCGATGGCGATCCCCGTTAGCATGCGAGGCATTCCATGAACGAAGAGATCAGCAACATCTGGCGCCGTCCGCTGCGGACGGCCTTGACCATCCTCGGCATCGTCATCGGCGTCTT
>JBBSLF010000069.1:0-8945 GCA_038255505.1 Candidatus Limnocylindria bacterium | reverse complement strand
TGGAGCGCTCGCTGCTGAGCCTCACGCAGGTCGCCGAGCAGATGGCGGTGGGATACAGCCGGTACTTTCCGGCCGACGGGCAGCCGGTGCGTACCTACCACAACGCCTACCTCCTGCGCTTCGCTCCGGACGGTCGCTGCGCAGAGTTCAGCGAGTTCTACATGCTCGAAGGGGAGTGAGCATTGCGCGACCGTCGCGTACGCGTTTCATTATCTGAGTAAACTTACTCACATTACTGAGTAAATCTGCTCAGCGGAGTGAGTGAATGAGTCGCAAGCCACAGGTGTACCGGCGCCCCGTCTTCGCCGAGATCCTCGAGCGCGCCGAAGAGCCGCGCCAGTTCATCCAGGTCCTGGCCGGACCGCGACAGGTGGGCAAGACTACGGTTGCGCGGCAGGTCATGGACGCCATCGGCATTCCGGGTCACTTTGCATCGGCGGACGCGCCCGACCCGGAGGACATCGGCTGGATCTACACGCAGTGGGCCATCGGCCGGCAGCAGGCAAAGATGGGCGCCCGGGCCGGCGGCCTCCTGATCCTGGACGAGGTCCAGAAGATCCGCGACTGGTCCGATGTCGTGAAGCAGCTCTGGGACGAGGATACCGCCTCCGGCGTGGAGCTTCGCGTGATGCTCCTTGGGTCGGCTCCATTGCTGGTGCGGCAGGGCCTCAGTGACAGCCTGGCCGGGCGCTTCGAGGTCATTCGCGTCACGCACTGGACGTACGCCGAGATGCGCGATGCCTTCGGCTGGGACCTTGACACCTACCTGTTCTACGGCGGCTATCCCGGTGCTGCGCGGCTGATCAAGCGCCACGAGCGGTGGGAGGAATACATCCTGGACTCGATCGTCGAGACCAACCTGGCGCGCGACATCCTCATGCTCAATCGGGTCGAGAAACCGGCCCTGTTGCGACAGCTCTTTCGCCTTGCCTGCTCCTATTCCGGACAGGTCCTGAGCTACACGAAGATGCTCGGAACCCTGACCGATGCGGGCAACACCGTCACCCTCGCCCATTACCTCGAACTGCTGGGTGGGGCGGGCATGGTCACCGGCATCGGCAAATATTCGGGGTCTGCGGTGCGACGGCGGGCTTCGTCTCCGAAGCTGCTGGCGCTGAACACGGGTCTCATGACAGCGACCGCGCGCACGACCTTTGCCCGCGCCAAGGCCGATCACGAGGCGTGGTCGCGCCTGGTCCAGACGGCGGTCGGCGCGCATCTCTGGGCGCATGCCGACCCCGACGAGCTCGGCTACTGGCGCGCCGGCAACAACGAGGTCGACTGGGTAGTGCGTCCCGGCAAGCTCATGCGCGTGCGCGAGGAGCCGATGGCGATCGAGGTGAAGACCGGATATCCGCGCGGCAACCCGGGGACGGTCGCGTTCACGCAGACCCATCGCGGGGCGCGTTCCCTGGTCGTCGGGGCAGGAGGCATCCCGATCGAGGACTTCCTATCGGTCCACCCGCGTGAGTGGCTGGACGGGCCCACCGCGTGACGCCCGGAGTCGGCGTCCTGCGCATCGGGCTGACCAATTGCATGTAGTCACGACACATGTGATCATGACTACATGAAGGTCGGAATACGCGAGCTGAAGGCACGGCTGTCGGAGTACATCGAGCGTGCCGAGCAGGGCCAGGTCATCGATGTGACCAGTCGGGGCCGCCGCGTGGCGCAGATTGTGCCTGCGCCCGGCGCTGACAACGTCGAGCGTGGCCTCGCCGAAGGCTGGATCACCCGTGGTGACGAGCGCCCACCGGGACCGGTCCAGCGCCACGCTCCACGGGCCGGCACGCCCTCCACCACCGAGCTGATCCGCGCGGACCGCGACGAGTGACGCTATACGTCGACAGCAGCGCCCTCGCCAAGCGCTACGTCGCGGAGACCGACAGCGAAGTCGCCGAGCAGCTGCTCCTGGCCGATGCGGACTGGCTCACGGCGAACCACACCTACGTCGAAGTGATGCTCGCCATGGGGCGTCGATTGGCCGATGGCGATCTGCGATCGGCCCGCGATGCGTTCGCTTCCGACTGGTCCCGCCTGCTTGTGGTGGCGCTCGACCACGAGGTGTGCCGGCGAGCGGCCGCCATCGGGGCTGAGACGGGAACACGGACGCTGGATGCCCTGCATCTCGTCGCCGCCGAGCGCGCAGGCGGCAGGCACCTTCGGTTCCTCACGTTCGACGTGCGACTGGCCGACGCGGCTCGATCACTCGGTTTCGCGGTCATCGGTTCCTGATCCGCCAGGCGCGAAGTCGAGCTGAACGTCTATTTGGTTGTACCCTGCGCGCATGCCGACCTCCGCCAGCGACCGTCGTGATCGGTTTCGCCGCCTCCATGAGCGCGGACTGTTCCTCATGCCGAACCCCTGGGACATCGGGTCGGCGAAGATCCTCGCGAGCATGGGTTTCGAGGCGCTGGCCACAACAAGCCTCGGACATGCTGCGGGGCTCGGCAAGCTGGACCTGACGGTGACCCGGGCAGAACTGCTCGACCACGTCGCGGCACTGACCGCGGCCGTTGATCTTCCGCTCAACGTGGACTCTCAGCGCCTCTTCGCCGATGATCCCGAGGGCGTCGCCGAGATGGTCACGGAGATTGCCGCACGGGGTGCGGCCGGCTGCTCGATCGAGGACTACAACCCGGCCACTGGCCTGATCGATCCGGTTGATGTCGCCGTGGAGCGAGTGGCCGCCGCCGCCGAGGCGGCGCATCGGCATGGCGTCGTCCTGACGGCCCGGGCGGAGAACCACGTCTACGATCTCGGAGACCTCGATGACACCATTCGTCGGCTCGTCGCCTACCGCGCCGCCGGAGCAGATGTCATCTATGCGCCACGCCTCACCGATGCCGATGACATTCGGCGCGTGGTAGGGGCTACGGATGCACCCGTCAACGTGCTGGCCGTACGTCACTCTCCGTCGATCGGCGAGCTCACGGAGATGGGCGTGCGTCGCGTCTCGACTGGGGGCACCCTGGCCCGCGCTGCCTACGGGGCGCTGGTCGCCGCCGCGAACGAGATGCAGGTGACGGGAACCTCCATGTACATTGACGCCGCTATGACAGGCGCCGACCTCGACGAAGCGCTGGGCGGCGAGTAACAGGGAACGACCGCCGGCGGGTTCCCGTGGCCAGTGAGACTTGGGTGCAGGTCGGCGTCGATCAGCTCGCTGGTTGTGCCTACTGCCCGTGTGGACGGCATGTGTCCCCAAGGCGACCCGCGTTGGGTCATACGCCGCGCTACCGAGCATTAGCCGGCACTTGGGGCCGGATCATGCTCGGCCACGCTCAGAACCGGCAGTTCGCGGCCCATTTTCGCGTCTAATGCCCGCCACGACGGCGTATGACCCAACTGGAGCCGATCCGCACTACCCGGCTTCTCTGCCGCGCCGAAGTCTCATTCTCTCCAGGCAGAACACCTGACAGTCGCGTGGTGCAGACAATGACGACGGGCCCGCCGCCGCAGGGACCGTACACGGACGTAGCGGACCGATAGACTGGCACCAGTGACCGATGACACCCGACCGCACCAGCCGAGCGGCAAGGATCGCGGGCGGACCGTGCATGGCGAGGCGGCGAACGCCGGCCATCGGGTTCTTGCCCCGGACGATGCGGAGGTCGAGGCCTACCTCGAGCAGGCACTCCACGCGCCGCCCGGGCAGCGGGTAGAGCCCGAGGCGGCAACCCAGCCGGACACCGTCGTCGTCCTCGACTTCGGCAGCCAATTCGCCCAGCTCATCGCGCGCCGCGTGCGCGAGCTCAACGTCTACTCGGAGCTCCTGCCGCACGACACACCGATGGCGGAGCTCGAACGGCGGGGGGTCAAGGCGGTGATCCTCTCGGGCGGACCGTCATCGGTCTATGACGAAGGCGCTCCGAAGGCCGATCCCGCCCTGTGGTCCGGCCGCATTCCCGTGCTCGGCATCTGTTACGGGCTTCAGCTCATGGCCCTCGCACTCGGTGGCGAGGTCGTGGCATCAACCAGGCGCGAATACGGACCGGCGACCGTGAGCCTGACGGAGACCGATGGGCTCTTTGCCGGCCTCGACGGCGAGCAGCCGGTCTGGATGAGCCATGGCGATTCGATCGTTCGCCCGCCGGAGGGGTTCAAGGCCACCGCGCAGACCGGCTCCACGCCGTACGCCGGCCTGGCCGATGCGTCACGCAACCTGTACGGCATCCAGTTCCATCCCGAAGTGGTCCACACGCCGATCGGCCGTGACATCCTGCGCAACTTCGTGGTCGAGATCGCCGGCGTGCAGCCGACCTGGACAGCGGGCAACCTGGTGGAAACGAGCGTGACTGACATCCGTGAGCGCGTGGGAGACGGCCATGTCATCTGCGCGCTCTCCGGCGGCGTCGATTCGGCGGTGGCGGCGACGCTGGTGCATCGGGCAATCGGCGACCAGCTGACCTGTATCTACGTCGATCACGGGCTCATGCGCAAGCGCGAATCGGAGTTGCTGCGGGTCACCTTCGAGCGGGACCTGGGCATGAAGCTGGTGATGGTCGATGCTCGGGATCGGTTTCTGAAGCGCTTGGCGGGCGTGGAGGATCCGGAGGAGAAGCGACGCATCATCGGCGATGAGTTCATTCGCGTCTTCGAGGAGGAGGCGGCAAAGATCGGTCAGATCGACTTCCTGACGCAGGGAACCCTGTATCCCGATGTGATCGAGTCGAAGACCTCGGAGACCAAGACCTCGCAGAAGATCAAGACCCATCACAACGTGGGCGGGCTGCCGGCCGACCTGCGATTCAAGCTCATCGAGCCACTGCGCTCACTGTTCAAGGACGAGGTACGCCGCGTCGGCCTGGAGCTCGGCCTGCCCGACGCGATGGTGCAGCGCCAGCCGTTCCCGGGTCCGGGGCTGGCGATTCGGATCATCGGCGAGGTGACGGCTGAGCGGCTCGACACGCTGCGGGAGGCCGACTGGATCGTGATTGACGAGATCAAGGCGGCGGGCTTGTATCGGTCCCTGTGGCAGTCGTTCGCCATCCTGACGCCGGTGCGTTCGGTCGGGGTCATGGGAGATGGGCGGACGTATGCCAACGTCGTGGCCGTCCGGGCAGTGACCTCCGACGACGGCATGACCGCGGACTGGGCGCGGCTTCCGTACGAGGTGCTGGCGCGCATTTCGTCGCGTATCGTGAACGAGGTGCCGGGCGTGAATCGCGTGGTCTATGACATCAGCTCGAAGCCACCCGCGACCATCGAGTGGGAGTGAGCCTGGCTGCCACGCGGTGACGTGTCTCTCCCGGAGGACATATCGGGGGTTCAACCCCGAAATGTGCTCGGCGGAGGACCGCAATGCCGGCGAATCGGGCTCCGTGTCCTTGGCGGAGGGCACATGGAGGGTCCCAAGCCCTGGTATGTCCCTCCGGGAGCACACCGGCGTGCCGCGTGGAATCGCCGTTGTGACGGAACCTATTCCTTCAGGCGGTGGCGACGGTGCCAACCCTCGATCGACTCGTTCGTATTGCGCTCCACGGCCAGATCCGTGGCGCCCGAAGGCGGCCGAGCCCAGGTCGGTGCCTCGGCGGTGAAGACGTGAACGCGTTCTGGCGGCTCGGGCAGCGGCGTGTCGACCGCCGACGCGAACGGGTAGACGAAGTCCGGCGCCGCATCGATGGTCAGGTACAGCGCTGAACCGCAGCGCGAGCAGAATCGGGTGCGAGTCGTGTCCGGAGCCGCGAACTCGGTGATCGCATCGGCCCCTTCAAGCACCAGGGATGAGGCCTGGGCCAGGATGTTGGCTGCCGCGCCGGTACCGCCGGCGGTCTTTCGGCATCGCGAGCAATAGCAGCGCCGATATGGGTACGGAGTGCGGGTCTCGACCGTGAAGCGGACCGCGCCGCAGAAGCAGGAGCCGGCGAGCTGCATGGACCGATGCTAGCGGTCCGCCGGTCGCGATGCCGGATACCCGGTAGCATGGCCCGCACATGTCCAGCTGGTTCGACAAGCTCCTTGAAGACCTCCAGAAGCGCCAGGAGGAGGCCGACGCGCGCACCGAAGGCCGCCCCTTCGAGAAGCGAGAGCGCAACGTGACGCCCATCGAGGACGGCCGCAAAGCGCGCCGCGCCTCCAACGGTGGCGCAGGCAGTGGTCCGGGCGCTCCGCCGGTGGCCAGCGCGGACCTCCCGTGGCGACGCTACATCCTGATCGGCGGCGGCATCCTCGGGCTCCTGATCGTGTTCGGGCTGCTGGGCGGTGTCGTGAACCTCATCACCGACGTCATGTGGTACGACGCACTCGGCCGACGGGACGTACTCCAGACGCGGCTGTGGGCACAGGTCGCGCTGTTCGGGATCGGATTCGCGGCCATGCTCATCCCGGCGCTCGGGAGCATCTGGCTGGCCCGCCGCATCGTGCCGCAGGCGCCCGTGCGCCAACTGGGCGGGATCGAGATGCCGGACGCGTCGCGGATCATCGGGATTGCCCTCACCGTCGTTGCCGTGCTGCTGGCGCTCGGTAGCGCCGCCGCCTGGAGCGGAGCGTGGGAGACCATCCTGCTGTTCACGAATGGCGAGGACTGGGGCGTGACGGATCCGACCCTCGGCCGCGACATCGGCTTCTATGTGTTCGACCTCCCGTTCTGGCGCTTCGTTCTGGGCTGGGCCTCGACGACGTTGATCGTGGTCGGCCTGCTGACGGTGGCGACGTACGCGGCGCGGGCTCTGCGCTGGCAGTTCCACCTGACGGCACCGGTGCGGGCGCACGTCTCGGTCATCGGCGCATTGCTGCTGGTCACCATCGCCGCCGGATATCAACTCGACATTGCCGAGCTGGCGTACTCGACGCGGGGCATCGACGGGACCATCCAGGCCGCGACCTACACCGACATGAACGCGCAACTGCCAGCGGCCGTGATCCTCACGGTTGTCGCGCTTGCCTCCGCGGTGCTGCTCCTGCTCAACACGTTCTTCCGCACGCTCTGGCTGCTGGGGCTGGCGGTTGGCGCCTGGTTCCTGCTCTCGATCCTCGTCGGCGGGTTGTACCCGGCGTTCGTGCAACGGGTCCAGGTCGAGCCGAACGAACTTGCCGTGGAGCGACCGTACGTGCGCAATCACCTGGAGGCGACGCGGGCTGCCTTCGAGCTCGACGAGGTTGACACGCGCACCTTCACCGGCGAGCAGGAGCTGACGCGCGAGGTGTTCGAACAGGACCAGGCCACCATCGACAACCTGCGCCTGTGGGATTACCGGCCGCTGCTCCAGACCTTCGGGCAGCAGCAGATCCTGCGGCAGTACTACCACTTCGGCGACGTGGACATCGACCGCTACGGCATCGACGACGAGCAGCGCCAGATCATGCTCAGCGCGCGCGAGCTGGATATCGATCGGCTTCCAAGCCAGGCCCGCACCTGGACCAACGAGCGCCTGGTCTTCACGCACGGCTATGGCCTCACCGCCGTGCCGGTCGACGCCGTCACGCCCCAGGGGCAGCCCGACTACCTCGTCAGCGGCATCAACCGCGAGCCGCGGCTCCCGGTCGAGGAGCCGCGTATCTACTTCGGCGAAGAGACCGATACTTACGTCGTCACCGGCACCACCACCAATGAGTTCGACTATCCGCTGGAAGGGAGCGAGGCGCGCACCACGTGGTCCGGCTCGACCGGCGTGGGCATCGGAAACCCACTGGCGCGAGCGCTGTTCGCCATGCGCTTCGGCGACTTCAACCTGCTCATCAGCAGCCAGTTGACCGGCGACTCGGAGGTGCTGTTCCGCCGCGCGATCTGGGAACGCGCCCCGGAGATCGCGCCATTCCTGCTGTTCGATGGCGACCCGTACCTCGTCAGCGGGGACGAGGGACTGGTCTGGATATGGGACGCCTACACGGTGACTGACCGCTATCCGAACGCGCAGCCGCTGCCCGCCGGCCGCTTCGAAGGCGCCAACTACGTCCGCAACAGTGTCAAGGTCGTGGTCGATGCCTACGACGGAACGGTCGACTTCTTCATCTCCGATGAGACCGATCCGATCATCGCCGCCTACGCCCGCATCTTCCCGACCCTGTTCCAGCCGCTCTCGGCGATGTCGGACGATCTCGTCTCGCACCTGCGGTACCCCGAGGACTACTTCACGGCCCAGAACATCGCGTCGCTGGCCTATCACCTGCCGGATACCGATGCGGGAGCCACGACCCTGTACAACGGCGAGGACCGATGGGCAATCCCCGATGACGTCAGCACGGCCCAGCCGCAGCCTATGGAGCCGTATTACGTGATCATGCGCATCCCCGGCGAAGATGAGGCCGAGTTCGTCCTCATCCAGCCTCTCGTGCCGGAGGGCCGGCCGAACATGATCAGCTGGGCGGCGGCGCGGATGGATCCGGGCGTCTACGGCGAGCGCATCAACTTCCAGTTCCCGACCGGCACGACCACCCAGGGTCCGGCGCAGATCGAGGCGCGCATCAACCAGGATGACACGATCAGCGAGCAGGTCACCCTGTGGTCGAACGCCGGCTCGTCCGTTGTACGGGGGAACCTCCTGGTCCTGCCGATCGGCGACGACGGGCTGATCTACATCGAGCCGATCTTCCTCCAGGCCGAGGGCGCGCCCTTCCCCGAATTCGTTCGCGTCATCATGGTCGACCAAAGTTCCGTCGCGTTCGCCGAAACGGTCGAGGAGGGCTTGCGTCAGCTCCTCGGCGAGGCGGAGCCGCCGCCGCCCGAGGTGCCCGACCCGACCGACCCCGACGACCCGGATGGATCGCCGGAACCGTCACCATCGCCAGGTGAGTCGCCCGGGTCGCTGCCCGCGGACGTCGCCGGCCTCGTGGCCGAGGCACAGCGCCTGTACGACGACGCGCAGGACGCGCTCACTGCCGGTGACCTGGGGACATACCAGGAGCGCATCGATGAGCTGGCTGACGTGCTTGAGGCGCTCGAGGCCCTGACCGACCCGTAGGCCCGACAGCCCGTCCGGCCGCCGACACGTCGCCGGTTTGTG
>JBBSLF010000068.1:0-8956 GCA_038255505.1 Candidatus Limnocylindria bacterium | reverse complement strand
CGCGCCCCTCGCCGAGATCCGGGAACACGGCCACGTCCTCACGCCCGGCCGCTACGTCGGGGCCGGAGCGGTCGACGAGGACACCGAGCCATTCGACGAGAGGCTGGCGCGGCTCACCACGGACCTGGAGGAGCAATTTGCAGAGAGCGCTCGGCTGGAGTCGCAGATCAGAGAGGCAATGCAATCACTTCGGAAGTAGGCGCGGGGTGGCGCAACCAACGACTGGGTGACTTGGTCAAACTCCAGCGAGGCTTCGACCTGCCAACCGAGGTCCGGCGGCCAGGGAGTGTTCCGGTCCTCGGCTCATTCGGCGTAACCGGCTGGCATGGCGTCGCGCGCGCCGCCGGACCGGGCGTCACCATTGGGCGCAGCGGTGCCTCGGCTGGGGTGGCTACCTACAGTGAAGTTCCATATTGGCCGCTGAACACGACCCTCTGGGTTACGGACTTCAATGGTAACGACCCGAGATTCGTCTTCTATCTGTTGAAGACGATCGGGTTCGGCGGCTACAACTCCGGTAGCGCGCAGCCTTCACTGAACAGAAATCTGCTTCGAACGATCCCGGTGGTGATCCCGCCGATCGAGGAGCAGCGAGCGATCGCATCGGTCCTGGGGGCGCTCGACGACAAGATCGAGCGGAACCGCCGCATGAACGAGACGCTCGAGGCGCTCGCGCGGGCCATCTTCACCTCGTGGTTCGTCGACTTCGACCCGGTCCGCGTCAAGGCCGAGGGCCGCCTGCCGGTCGGCATGGACGCCGAGACCGCCGCGCTCTTCCCCGACTCCTTCGAGGACTCGCCCCTCGGACCGATCCCATCGGGCTGGCAGGTTTGGCCAATCGGCGATGCTGTGTCGGTCGTTGGCGGGTCGACCCCACGAACCAGTGAACCTGCATTCTGGGATGGCGACATACCGTTTGCTACCCCGAAAGATCTGTCTGGCGTCGATGCGCCTGTGCTGCTGGAGACCTCGAGGAAGGTGACGCTTGAAGGCGCTCAGCAGGTCAGCTCGGGGGTTCTTGAACGCGGAACCGTCCTGCTCTCTTCCCGTGCGCCGATCGGCTACTTGGCAATCGCCGAGACTCGGGTGGTTGTGAATCAAGGATTCATCGCGATGCAATGTGCCGGCCCGCTCCCAAGCATCTACGTCCTCCACTGGGCGCGTCTGAACATGCCGCGCGTCGTCGCGGCCGCGAACGGGACAACATTCCTCGAAGTCAGCAAGAGGAACTACCGGCCGATCCCCGTCCTGGTTCCTGATGCGGCCGTGCTCCGCGTGTTCATCGCAACAGCAGGACCCTTGCACGAGCGGATCGTCAGCAATCTTCGGGAGACAAGCGTGCTGTTAACCACGCGCGATGCGCTGTTGCCGAAGCTCGTCTCTGGCCAGCTCCGGATCGCCTTGGACGCCTGACTCCGAAAGCTGGGTAGCCACAGGTACCAAGCGACTCATTGGTGGGTTGAACATGTCGCCCGGATAGATTGAATCGGGTCGGGTTCTCTCGGACATGCCACCGGGCTCAGAGCATTTCGTGGAGTTTCTCAGTCGCGTGGGGCGGGTCACGACCATTCAGGCCGGAGACCTGCTGGGTGTGTCGCGTCCCACGGCTCTGACGCATCTGCACCGGTTACGTTCGCGCGGGCTGATTGAGCATATCGGCACGTCACTCAACGATCCGCGAGGCTATTGGAGGCTGCGACGTGGTATTCCTGAGGAAGCTGGAGCTTAGCGACTACTCTAAAATCTTTAGAGCTTCGACTCAGTTGTGAGGGAGATTCGCGCGTGCCGACCATTGGATCCGAGACCTTGGATGTGCTGATCTGACGAAAGGGACGCATGCGAATCCCCGCAGATGTCGTCGACCTGCTTCCTTGCGATACACAAAGCGCTTGTAGTACAAAGCCCTTGCAGTACAAACCCTTTGTGGCTATTATGCTTCCATGGCTGTGGAATCCCTCCTCGGGCGCAATGCTGAGCTGACGCAACTTGAAGATGCGTGGGCGCAGGCTCAGACAGGCCAGCCGCAGCTCGTCGTGCTCTGGGGCCGCCGGCGGGTGGGGAAGACCTTCTTGCTCTCCCACTTCGTGCAGGGTAAGCGCGCGATCTTCTTCGGTGCCACCCAGCAGGCGGAAGGCATCGAGCTGGCCCGATTCAGTGATGCGGTTGCGCGCGACCTCGGAGCGCACGCGGCGGACCTGACCGGCGGCGGGTTCGGCAGTTGGGAGGCAGCGCTCAGATTCGTTGCCGCATCGGCCGCTCAGCAGCCGTTGGTGGTGGTGCTGGATGAAGTGACCTACCTTGCAAAGTCGACCAGGGGCTTCGCCAGCATCGTCCAGGTGGTGTGGGACCATCTGCGGCCCGGCACCCGGATCATGCTCGTCCTGACTGGTTCAGCTGTGGGCGCCATCGAGTCCATGCTCGGACCGGGCGGCGCGTTGCGCGGCAGGCCGACGCTGGCGAAGCGGCTCGACCCGCTGTCTCCGATTCGGGCACGCTCGTTCCTGCCACGCCTTGCGGTCACACCGTTCCTCGAAGCCTATGCCGCCTGTGGCGGGTACCCGCTCCACCTCCGGAGTTGGGACCCGAAAGCCAGCACCGATGCGAACCTGCTCCGGCTGGCGGGCACTCCCGGAGGGCTGCTATTCGAAGATGCGCTCGGGATTCTTCGCGAGGAACTGCCCGAGACCGGAGGCTATCCGAGGATCCTGGCCGCCATCGGTCGCGGACGAACGCGCGCATCTGAGATCGCCGATGAGGCTGCGCAGCGAATCGAGCATCCGCTCGACGTGCTCGTGCGCGCCGGATTCGTACGCCGATCGGTGCCACTTGGCGCTCCTCGCAGGGCTCGCCCGATCTACGAGATCGACGATCCCTACCTCGCGTTCTGGTTCGGGGTCCTCTATTCGGATGCCGACCAGATCAACGCCGGCCAGGGCCGGGCCGTGCTAAAGCGGCGTCGCGAGCAGTGGCAGAAGCACCTCGGCTGGGTCTTCGAGGAGCTGGCACGCGATCACGCTCGACGTCTGGTGGATGCCGGTGCGCTGCCGGACGACCTCGTGGTCGGCCGCTGGTGGAGCGCCTCGGGTCCTTCGGTGGAGTTCGATGTGCTGGGGATACGCGGCACGCGCTCGATGCTCCTTGGAGAAGCGCGCTGGCAGTCGCGCCCGTTAGGGCATCGGGACGTGGCGCAGCTGATGGCAAAGGCTGCTGCGGTGCCACGATTGGCCTCTGAGCCGATCCTGGCCTTGTGGGGTCGCGGGGGACTCGATCCGGCGACGCGATCCGAGCGCATCCTCGGCTACGATCTGAATGACATGCTGCGCCCCTGATCGGCAGCACGGAGGATCGCAATTATACCAATCGGCCCATTACGTATAAGTTCGCACCGGAGAGTTGTACTTCCGTTGACATCTCCATTTGCCGAGAGCGTGCTCGAGGATGCGGTCCTCGACTGGTTTCGCGCGCTCGGTTACGAGGTCGCGCACGGCCCGCACATCGCGCCCGGTGAAGCGGCCGCGGAGCGGACCGACTTTCGCGAGACGATCCTCCGTGGGCGCCTGCTCGCCGCGCTTCGTCGGCTCAATCCAGATCTGGCGGGCACCGTGCTTCAGGAGGCGGAGCGCCAGGTTCTGACGGCCGCGTCGCCGGCGCTGCTGAGCGAGAACCAGCGGCTGCATCGGCTGCTGGTCGACGGCGTCACGGTCGAGGTGCCGCACGATGGCGGCGGCGTTCGGGGCGTCCAGGTCCGCGTCATCGACTGGGACGGGCCGGCGAACAACGACTGGCTTGCCGTGAACCAGTTCGGCGTGAAGGGTGCATCGGTCCGGCGACCGGATGTGGTGGTCTTCGTCAGCGGGCTGCCGCTGGCGGTGCTGGAGCTGAAGGATCCGGCGGACGAGGGCGCATCGGTCTGGGAGGCGTATCAGCAGCTCCAGACCTACAAGCAGGAGATTCCCGACCTGTTCCGCACGAACGCGGTGTTGGTCGCGTCGGATGGCGTGGAGGCGCGAATCGGCTCGCTGACGGCTCCGCGCGAATGGTTCCAACCGTGGCGCACCGTCGAAGGGCACGCCGTGGCCGGCGGCGACGAGAACGCCCTTGCGGTGCTGGTCGCCGGCGTTTTCGACCAGGCTCGCTTCCTGGACCTGGTCCGGCACTTCATCGCCTTTACCGATGAGGGCTCTGGCCTGCGCAAGGTGCTCGCCGGCTACCACCAGTTCCACGCCACGCGGCAGGCGGTGGCGACGACGCTGGAGGCCGCGGCTCCCGGCGGCGACCGCAGGGCGGGCGTGGTCTGGCATACGCAGGGCTCGGGGAAGAGCCTGACCATGGCGTTCTATGCCGGCAAGGTGATCGCGCAGCCGGCCATGGAGAACCCGACCATCGTGGTCCTGACCGATCGCAACGACCTCGACGACCAGCTCTTCGGCGTCTTCGCCGCAGCGTCCGATCTTATCCGGCAGTCGCCCGTGCAGGCCGATGACCGCGATCACCTACGGCGCGTGCTCGCCGTGCCGGCCGGCGGGGTGGTGTTCACGACGATCCAGAAGTTCGTGCCGGTGGTTGGCGAACGGTATCCGACGCTGAGCGAGCGGCGCAACGTGATCGTCATCGCCGACGAGGCGCACCGGTCGCAGTACGGCTTCATCGATGGGTTCGCGCGCAACATGCGCGACGCGCTGCCGAACGCGACCTTCGTGGCCTTCACCGGGACGCCGGTGGAGCTTGACGATCGCGACACGCGCAACGTCTTCGGCGACTACATCGACCGCTACGACATCGCGCGGGCGGTCGCCGATGGCGCCACCGTGCCGATCTCGTATGAGAGCCGGCTGGCTCGGCTGGACCTCCGCGGCGAAGAGGTGCCGCGCATCGATGAGGCCTTCGAGGAGGCGACCGAGGGCGAGGAGGTCGGTCGCGTTGAGCGCCTGAAGACGCGCTGGGCGCAGCTGGAGGCGGTGGTCGGCACGGATCGGCGGCTGGAGCTGGTGGCGCGCGACCTGGTCGAGCACTTCGAGCTCCGCCAGGACGCGATGATCGGCAAGGCCATGGTGGTCGCCATGAGCCGCCGGATCGCGGTGGACCTCTATCGCGAGATCACGAAGCTGCGGCCGGACTGGCATGGCGGCGCCGATGCCGAGGGGGCCATCAAGGTCGTCATGACCGGTTCCGCCTCCGATCCGCTCGACTGGCAGCAGCACATTCGCTCGAAGTCGCGCCGGGCGGCACTGGCGGATCGGTTCAAGGATCCCGAGGACCCGTTCCGCATGGTGATCGTGCGCGACATGTGGCTGACCGGCTTCGACGCGCCGTCGCTGCACACCATGTACGTCGACAAGCCGATGCGCGGCCACGGGCTGATGCAGGCGATCGCGCGCGTCAACCGCGTCTTCCGTAATAAGCCCGGCGGGCTGGTGGTGGACTACATCGGCATCGCGGACGACCTGCGCAAGGCGCTCTCGGTCTACGCGGCCAGTGGCGGAGCGAGCACCCCGGTGGTCGACCAGGGCGAGGCGGTGCGCGCCATGCGCGAGTGGTACGAGGTCTGCCGCGACATGTTCCATGGCTTCGACTACTCATTGGCGCTTGGCGGCACGCCGTCGGAGCGTCTGAAAGCGCTGCCCGCGGCGCAGAACCACATCCTGGGGCTGGATGAGGGACGGGCGCGGTTCACATCGGCGGTGACCGATCTGTCGAAGGCCTTCGCGTTGTCCGTGCCGCACGACGAGACGATTGTCATCCGCGACGAGGTCGCCTTCTTCCAGGCGGTGAAGGCGGCTCTCGTGAAGTCGGAGGCTGGCCGGTATCGGCCACCGGCGGCGCTTGACCACGCCATCCGCCAGATCGTGGCCGGCGCGGTTGCGCCGGGAGAGGTGGTGGACATCTTCGCCGCCGCCGGGTTGCCGAAGCCGGATATCGGTCTCCTATCGGATGAATTCCTGGCAGATGTGAAGCGCATGCCGCATCGCAACCTGGCGGTCGAGCTGCTCAAGAAGCTGCTGAGCGACGAGATTCGACACCGCTCGAAGCGGAATCTGGTCGAGGCGCGCTCCTTCTCGGAGATGCTCGAGGCGACCGTGCGTCGATACCAGAACCGGGCCATCGAGACGGCCCAGGTCATCGAGGAGCTCATCGCGCTGGCGAAGGAGATGCAGGCCGCGCGCGCCCGCGGAGAGGAGCTGGGTCTGACCGATGACGAGCTCGCCTTCTACGACGCCCTCGAGACGAACGACTCGGCGGTGGCCGTGATGGGGGATGACGCGCTGCGCGAGATCGCGCGCGAGCTGACCGATACGGTGCGGCGCAACGCGACCATTGACTGGACGCTGAAGGAGTCGGTGCGGGCGCGGCTGCGGACCATGGTGCGACGCATCCTGCGCCGCCACGGTTATCCGCCCGACAAGCAGGAGCAGGCGACGAAGACGGTGCTGGCACAGGCCGAGCAGCTCGGTCTGGACTTTGCGGAGTCACCGGCGCTGGTGGTGCCGGGACCGGACCGGCTCATTGTCCCGTTCATCCGTGTCGCTCCGGCGGATCTGGTCCCCTTCGAGAATGGCGTGCCGCTCTACTCCCTCGCGGCGGCGGCCGGCGGCTTCAGCGGCGAGCAGGTCCCAGAGCCGGAGGACTGGGTGGTTCCGGGCGGCTCGATGCGACCGGGACCTGGGATGTTCGTGGCGCGCGTCACCGGAGAGTCGATGAACCGGCGAATCCCGAGTGGCTCCTTCTGCCTGTTCCGTCACCCGGTTGAAGGGTCTCGCGATGGGCGAGTCCTCCTGGTGGAGCAGGAGTCCATCGCCGATCCGGACCACGGCGGACGCTACACCGTCAAGGTGTATCGGAGCCGACGTGCGGCGACGGACGACGACGGGCGGCCCGAGCATACGGAGATCCGGCTGGAGCCTGACACTGATGCCCCCGGCTACGAGCCCATCGTCCTGCGGGGAATGCCTCCGGAGGCGCTCCGTGTGATCGCAGAGGTGGTCGAAGTCCTGCCGGGGTCGGGTGACTCTGATCGGCCGTCACACGCTGCCGCCTTTGGTCGCAAGTAGAGGCATTCGGCGAGGGTGGGAAAGTAGATGCCCTTCTGGCATGCCGCGGCTACGGACGGATGCGGCCTCTTCCACGCTCGTGAGACTGGGGGCATCATCCGGCCATTATTGGTTAGCCCTCCTGTCAAGAGATATATCAATAGTGATATAACCGCTGACACGCTGAGATTGGGCGAGCCAAGAGCCATCCACCGCGCCGGAACTTTTGCACTTGACGGGCCAAAGTACTATGAGCGCGTGCAATTCCCTGGCGTCTGGCCCGAGCAGCCCGTGTGCCACCTGTATAGACATCTAGACACACCAGATCGCGGTGTGGCGTGAAGCGACCAAGCGAGATCGGGGCCGCCGTCATCGGCAGCGGCTTCATCGGTACGGTTCATATCGAGGCGCTGCGTCGGATGGGTGTCCAGGTGCACGGCCTCCTTGGATCCACGCCGGAGCGAGGCGCAGCCAGTGCCGAGCGCATCGGTCTGCCGACAGCCTATGCCAGCCTGTCGGACCTGCTTGCGGACGAGCGCGTCGAGGTAGTTCACGTCACGTCGCCGAACCATCTCCATCATGCGCAGGTCAGCCAGATCCTGGCCGCCGGCCGCCACGTCGTGTGCGAGAAGCCATTAACCATGACGTCCGAGCAGTCAGGGGAGCTGGTTCGCCTTGCCGCCGACAGTGGACGGATCAATGCCGTCAACTTCAACATCCGCTTCTATCCACTGAACCAGCACGTGCACGAGCTCATCGCCGCCGGCGGTGTCGGTGACGTTCGTCTGGTGAGCGGCCACTACTTCCAGGATTGGCTCATGCTCGAGACCGATTGGAACTGGCGCCTGGTGCCCGGACTCGGCGGTTCGCTGCGCGCCGTGGGAGACATCGGCTCGCACTGGCTCGACCTCGTCACGTTCATGACCGGATTGCGCATTACCGAGGTCATGGCCGACCTTGCGACCTTCATTCCGACTCGCCGTGAGCCGACGGGCCCGGTCGAGACCTTTTCCACCGAGCGCGCCGCGGAGACCGCCGAGCGCGAGATTGGGACCGAGGATGTCGCCACCATCCTGCTGCGCTTCGAGAACGGCGCTCGCGGGTCAGTCGCCATCAGCCAGCTCAGCGCCGGTCGCAAGAACTCGCTCGAGTACGAGATCGACGGCTCCAGCGCCGCGGTGGCGTGGGATTCCGAGCAGCCTGACCAGCTGTGGACCGGGCACCGCGATGCCGCCAACGAGATCCTCATACGCAACCCGGCCCTGATGGCACCCCTTGCGCGGGACGCCGCCTTCCTTCCCGCCGGACACGTCGAGGGCTTTGCCGATACATTCCGCGCGCTGTTCAGTGCCATCTACGCCGATGTCGGCCACGGCGGACCGAGCGAGCGTCCGGTCTACCCGACGTTCGCCGATGGTCACGACGAGATGCTCGTCGGTGATGCTGTGGCGACAAGCGCCCGTGAGGGCCGATGGACCGCGGTCGAGCGCACCGCAACGCCAGCCATGCACATGGAGGAACCCGCACGAACATGAAGCTCGGCTTCCTGACCGCCCCGTTTCCGGACACCCCGCTTGGCGAGGTGGCCGAATGGGCCGGCGCCAACGGCTTCGAGAGCCTCGAGATCGCCTGCTGGCCGCAGGCGTCAGGCACTGCCAGGCGCTACGCCGGCACGAGCCACATCGACGTCGCCGACCTGTCGGAATCCCGCGCGAGCGAGATCGTGGACGAAGTCGCTTCCCATGGGCTCACCATCTCCGGCCTGGGCTACTACCCCAATCCGATGCATCCCGACGCCGAGGTCCGCGGGGCGGCCATCGCGCACATGAAGATGGTCATCGCCGCGGCCGCGGCGATGAAGGTGCCGTTCTTCAACACCTTCATGGGCGGCGATTCCACGAAGCACGTGGACGCCAACTGGGACCGGG
>JBBSLF010000067.1:0-9135 GCA_038255505.1 Candidatus Limnocylindria bacterium | reverse complement strand
TGGTGGAGGCCCAGGAGGATCTCGCGCGCCTGGAGCGCGACGAGCACGAGGTGATCAGCCAGATCGGCGCATTGGACGCCCACATCCGGTCGCTCGAGGCGGCCGAGGATGTTGGGGCGAGGCGCCAGGAGCTGGTCATGCTCAAGGGGCAGGCCGCCGCCATGGCGCGGGAGTGGTCGGTTCGGGCCGTCGCCCTACGGCTGTTGGAGGCAACCCGCGCACGCTACGAGCGCGACCGACAGCCGGATGTCGTGCGGGCCGCCGAGTCGCATCTCGAGATGATCACCGGTGGTCGCTACGCGCGCATCGTGGCGCCTCCCGGCGAGGCGAGCGTGCGCGTCGAGATGGAGGGCGGGGAGAGCCGGGTGACCGACGAGTTGTCACGCGGCACCGCCGAACAGCTCTACCTGGCGCTGCGGTTTGGCCTGATCGAGGAGTTTGCCCGTCACGCCGAGCCGCTGCCGGTGGTGATGGACGACATCCTGGTCAATTTCGACCCCGATCGCGCCGCGAGGGCCGCGTCATCCATCCGGGACCTGGCCACGCGCCATCAGCTGCTGTACTTCACCTGTCACCCATGGACGGCGCAGCTGCTCGACCCCGGCGGCAGCCGGACGTTGACGCTCGAGTGACTGCTACGATCGCTTGGTCCCATGCCTGATGATTCGCTGCCCACACCCGATCGCGTCCTGGTGGTGGCCGCCCATCCCGACGACATCGAATTCGGCGCCGCCGGCACGGTCGCGCGCTGGATCGGCGAGGGGGCGGTCGTTCGCTATCTGCTCGTGACGCGCGGCGACAAGGGCAGCGACGATCCCGCGGTCGACATCGCGGCACTCACGCGCACGCGCGAGCAGGAGCAGCGCGCGGCCGCGGCCGAGCTTGGGGTTGATGCAGTCGACTTTCTCGATGAGCCTGATGGCCAGGTCGAGGCCTCGCTCCGCCTCCGCGAGCGGATCACGCACGCCATCCGCACCTTTCAGCCGGAGATCGTAATGACGCACGATCCGACCGTGCTATTCGTGAACAACGAGTGGGTCAACCATCCCGATCATCGGGCCGTCGGGCAGGCCACGGTGGATGCCGTGTTTCCGACGGCGCGCGACCCGCTGAACTTCCGCGAGCACCTGGACGCCGGGCTGACCGCCTGGAAAGTCGCCGAGCTGTACCTGTGGAGCACGAACGACGCAAACCAGATCGTCGACATCGGTGAGACCCTGGAGCGCAAGGTGGCGGCGCTCGGCCGTCATGCCAGCCAGTTCCGATCCTTTGACGAGATCGCGCGCTGGGTGCGGCGCCGCAGCGAGGAGCTCGGCGAGCGGGCCGGATATCGCGCGGCGGAGGGATTCCGGCGCGTGACGCTGGCCCGATGACGCCCCGCGCGGTGCTGCGGGCCATCGCCGTTGCGGCGCCGCTGGCCGCTCTGGTCGCGTGCAGCGCTGATCCCATCCCGGACCCGACGCCCGTCCCGACCACCTTCCCGGCAGCACAGCCCGATGCGGCGCTGGACCTGACGTCCGGCTACCTCGCCGCCTGGGCTGCGGGCGAGTACGAAGCCATGCATGCGTCGATCGACCCATCGGTCCGCGACCTGTATCCGCTCGAACAGTTCAGCGACCTGCATGCCGCTTTTGCGGAGATGGCAGATGTTGAGGGCCTCAGCGCCTTGACCGGCACGGCACGTGTTGTCGGGCTGCCTCCGGAGCCGCGCTCGAGCGAGTTTCCTGCCCCCTCACCGACGCCGCCCCCGAGCCCGAATCCGTCAGCCCCTGGCGTCGCCTCACCGGTCCCCAGCGCCGAACCGAGCCACGACCCCGATGAGCCGCTGCCCGGTCCGGTGCCGGGCCTGGCGGTACCGATCGAGGTGACGGTGGAGTCGAATCGCTTCGGTGAGCTGGACCTCGAGCGCGAACTGACCTGGGTGCAGGGAGCGAATGGCTGGCTCCTGCGCTGGAGCCCCGAAGTGCTCTTCGCCGAGCTTGGAACGCAGGGGACGCTGCGGCTGGATCGGTCGCTGAGTTCGCGCGGTCGCATCATCGGTCCGGGCGATCTCGTCTGGGCTCAGACGCGCGACGATGGCATGCGCGTCTACCCGCAGGAGGCCCTTGCCGGCCAGGTCATCGGCTACGCGAGCGAGGTCACGGCCGAAGATCTCGACACGCTTGGCGCGGAGGGTTATCGGCCCGGCGACGTGGTCGGACGCAGCGGGCTCGAGTTCGGCGCGGAGGCGCTGCTTCGCGGGACGCCCGGCTGGACGATGGTGGCGCTGGGCGGGGATGGGACCGAATCGGTGCTGTATGCGACCGAAATGGTGTCCGGCGCCGACGTCGAGATCACCATTCGATCCGAGATCCAGGCAGCGGCGCAGCAGGCACTGGCCCCGTACGACACGGCGGCCACCGCGGTGATCGACCCGCTCAGCGGCGACGTGTGGGCGCTCGCCAGTCAGCCGGCGTTCAACCCGAACTCCATGACCCTGGGCACGACGCTGGCCGGCGAGGCACTCGGCCCGGCGGGAGCAGGGCAGATCTTCAACAAGGCAGTGCTTGGCGCCTACCCGGCGGGCTCATCGTTCAAGCCATTCACGCTTGCCGCGGCGCTGGCGACGGGTGTCGTGACGCCGGAGAGCACCCGCACCTGCCCTCCCACCTGGAGGTACGGCGACTTCACATTCCGCAATTTCGAGGAGCACGAGCTGCCCGGCCAGGTGGGCTTTGCGGAATCGATGGCCTTCAGCTGCAACACCACCTACATGCCGCTGAGCCTGGAGGTCTACGAGCGCGAGGCGACCGCCCTGACCGATCTGCTGTTCGAGTTCGGGTTCGGCGCTGCCACCGGCATCGGCTATCTGATCGAGGAGACCGGGATTGTGCCGGATGAGGCCTGGCTCGCGGCGAACGGGCGTGGAGGGTACTCCGGGTTCGAGCAGATCCAGCTGTCAATCGGCCAGGGAGCATTCCTGGGCACGCCGCTCCAGCTCGCGAACGCCTATGCAGCCATCGGCAATGGGGGCACGCTCTGGACGCCGCGCATCCTCAGCACCGCCATCCTTCCCGACGGAACGATCGTCGAGGAGGTTGCCCCCACGGTCGCCCAGGAGATCTCGGTATCGCCTGAGGACCTGGCCTACGTGACCGACACGCTGGAGGCCGTTACGACCCTGTCCTATGGCACCGGCACGGCAGCATTCGCCGGCTTCGGCATTCCCGTGGCCGGCAAGTCCGGTACCGCCGAGACGGGCACGCCAGATCCGCACGCCTGGTTTCCCGCTTTCGCGCCCGCCGATGCCCCCACCATCAGCGTCGCCACGATCCTGCCCAATATCCCGCTGGGCACCGGCGGCTCGGATGCCGCACCCCTAGTCCGTGCCGTCATGACCGTCCATTTCGCCAACTGACCGATGTGGCTGTTCCAGGTTGACCCCACCCGACGCACGAGGACCCTACGGCGGCGAGCTCGCCACCGTACTCATCCATTGGGTCACTGTCAGAGGGGTGTGCCTCCAGGCGGTCAAATACCCGGTCACGGGGTAGGGGAGGCCGATTGCGACGCGTTCAGGAGTCGAATGGGCGGGTTCTACCCGTCGGCGGCATATTCGGCCGAGTCAGCTCCCGCGACACGGACTTCTACCCGCCAGCCGCATAATCGGCGGAGTCGGTTCCCATCTCCTGCGGCGGATGCGGCTCTCAGCGAGTGGATCGGCAGAGATGAGTGCCTTGCGCCCAATGGCGCCGAGCAGGTAGCATCGGTGTTGCCGCTCCTTTTAGCCTCATGGACTAACGACGCCCGGAGAGCGACCACGACACGGTGATCAGCGATACCGCGATTCCACTGAGGTTCCAGACCGCCGAGGTCGGCGTTGACTGGCTGCAGTGCAACATCGAATGCCAGGAAGGCTGCCCGGTCAACACGAACTGCCGGGGATACCTCATGCTGGCCGCCGAAGGTCGCTTCGAAGAGGGCTACATCCTCGCCCGCGATCCGAACCCCGTGGCGGCCATCTGCGGCTATGTGTGCTCCGCCCCGTGCGAGAAGGCCTGCCGCCGGGCCGACATCGACAAGCCACTCGCCATCCGCGCCATGAAGCGTTTCTTGGTGGATTGGCACTACGGCAACAACATGCCCGACAACGTCATCGTCCAGGCGCCGACTGGGCGATCAGTCGCCGTCATCGGCGCCGGGCCGGCCGGGCTGGCGGCAGCCAAGGAGCTCGGCAGCTGGGGACACGAGGTCCACGTCTACGAGGCCCTCCCCAGTGGCGGCGGCACGACCCTCATCGGGGTCCCTGCCTTCCGGCTTCCTCGAGACGTCATCGAGCTCGACGTCAACTGGGTCGCCAAGCACGGCGTGGAGTTCCACTACAACATCGAGATCGGTCGCGACATCACCACGGAGCAGCTGCGGGAGCGTCACGACGCTGTGGTGGTCGCGACCGGATGCATGTACCCCGTGGCCATGAACACGCCGGGCGAGGAGCTCGATGGGGTGATCTACGGCGTCGATTTCCTCAAGCGCGCCAATCTCGGTCAGTCGCAGTGGGTGGGCGAGCACATCGTCATCATCGGCGGCGGCTACACCGCCATGGACTCATCGCGCACCGCCCTCCGGCTCGGCGCCAAGACGAGCACCATCGTCTACCGCCGCGGACCCGACGAGATGGTGGTGGACGAGGAGGAGCAGCACGAGACCCGCTTCGAGGGCGTGCAGTTCGAGTACTTCAGCTCGCCGGTCGAGGTCCTCGCGGGACCGGACGGCCGCGTCAATGGCATGAAGTTCGTGCGGACCCGCCTCGGACCCCCGGACGCGAGCGGGCGCCGCAGTGCTGAGCCGATCCCTGGCAGCGAGTTCACGATTCCGTGCGACATGGTCATTCCCTGCACCAGCCAGGCCTCGGACTTTAACGTCCTCGGCGAGTTCGGCGCCAAGCTCAACCGCCACGTCGGCGTGACCGATACGCGCGAGGTCGTCGAAGGGGGTTCGCTCTCGTCCTGGCGCACGGCGCCCTTGAACGGCACCACTCCGAAGGACGCCAACGGCAACTCACTGAATGACCTTAAATTCGGGTTCGACAAGGGGCGGCTCACCATCAACAAGGACACCTTCGGGACGAACATTGACGGTATCTTCGCGGTCGGCGACTTCGTGACCGGTCCGGCCACGATCATCGAGGCCGCCGGGCTCGGCCGCCGCGCCGCGCGCAGCGTCGATCGCTGGCTGGCCGGCCTGCGCGGCGAGGAGCTCGAGGAGCTGCCGGTCATCAATCGCGCGGTCATCACGCAGAGCCTTGAGCACGACATGCCGCGCTTCTACGAGGCCACCGAGCGCCAGGAGATCCCGATGGCGCCGCCGGAGCTGCGCCGTGACTTCACGTCGCTGGTCGAGGTGGGGTACGACACGCGCGGCGCGATCACCGAGGGCACGCGCTGCCTCCAGTGCAACCACAACATCAATATCGATGGTCCGCGCTGTATTCTGTGCGGGCTCTGCGCCGACGTCTGCCCCGAGGGCGTCATTTACATGATCGACAAGGCGCAGGTCGGCGGCGACGATCCGGAGCAGGACTTCTTCCAGACGTGGCCGCGCGGGATCGCCATGATCATCGATGAGGAGCGTTGCATCCGGTGCAATCTATGCGTCGAGCGCTGCCCCACCAACTGCATCACCATGGACCGTCTCGAGCTCGAGCGGTTCACGCCTGACGGGAAGGTTCTGTTGGAGAGCTATAAGGACAACGTGCTGGGCCAGGTGGGTCAGCAGGCCGGCATGACGGTGGACCGATGAGCAACGGCGAACGCGGCGGCATCAGCCGCTTCATCAGGGAATCCGCCGTCTGGCGCAGCCTGTTCCGCCAGCCGTACCCCACCACCAGCCGCACGCGTGCGCTGGCGGTGATGAACAATGTCTTCCTCCACCTGCATCCCGTGCGCGTCAAGCGGCACGCGGTGCGCTACACGTACACCTTCTGCCTGGGTGGGATCAGCTTCTTCCTGTTCCTGGCGCTGACGCTCACCGGGTTGTACCTCATGTTCTTCTACGTCCCGTCCATCAGCCGCGCTTACCAGGACATCCAGGTCATTGAGGCGTCGGTGGCGTTCGGATCGTTCGTGCGCAACATGCACCGCTGGGCCGCGCATCTCATGGTGCTGACCGTGTTCCTGCACATGATCCGCGTCTTCTACCACGGCGCCTACAAGCCGCCGCGCGAGTTCAACTGGGTGGTCGGCGTGGTGCTGCTGTTCTGCACGCTGTGGCTGAGCTTCACCGGATACCTCCTGCCGTGGGACCAGATCGCGTTCTGGGCCATCACGGTCGGCACCCAGATGGCGGTCTACGCGCCCCTCGTCGGCGCCGAAACCAGCTTCTTCCTGCTGGGCGGCATCCAGGTCGGACAGGACACGCTCCTGCGCTTCTACGTGATGCATGTGATCGCCTTCCCGCTGATCACTGCCATCTTCCTGGTCGTTCACTTCTGGCGTATCCGGAAGGACGGCGGCATCAGTGGCCCGGTGTAGGCTAGGAGTGGACCGATGACGATTGAGAAGCGACCCAACGCGACTGCCGACAAGAACGTGCCGACCCAGGCGCCGGCCCGAGCGCCGCTGGCGACGCCAGGCACCGGTCCGAAGCTGCCCGGGCCGCCCGGCGTGCCCGGCACCGAGCGCTTCCGCCTTCTCGCCTACGTCAAGCAGGAGTCGATGGTCCGCGTCGACAAGCGACCGGACGAAACGCTGCTGACCTGGCCACACCTCCTGCGCGCCGAGTTCGTGATGGCGATGCTCATCTCCGGGCTGCTCGTCGTCACCTCCGTCTTCATCCGCGCGCCGCTGGAGGAGATGGCGAACTCAGCCATCACGCCGCACGTCGCGAAAGCGCCGTGGTACTTCCTGGGGCTCCAGGAGATCCTGAGCTACTTCAATGCCACGGTCGCCGGCGTCCTGGTGCCGGCCTTCTATCTCGGCGGCCTGGCCATGATCCCGTTCATCGATCGCTCTCCGTACAAGGCGGCCCGCGATCGGAAGCTCATGTGGGTCTTCTTCATGTCGCTGATGCTGGGGGGCCTGCTGGTGACCCTCATCGGCTCATTCTTCCGCGGACCTTCGTGGGCCTGGACCTGGCCGTGGGTCGACGGACTGTTCTTCACGCTATGACCCAGCACGCTTCGTACGGTCCCGTCCACGGCCCGCCGGAAGGCGAGATCTCCCGGCGTGGTTTCATGCGCCGCATGCTCGGCGTCGGCACCGGTCTCCTGTCGCTCCAGTTCATCGGTGGCACCATCGCCTTTTTGTGGCCGAACGTGACCGAGGGCCTCGGCGCCGAGATCACGCTGGGCACGGCCGAAACCATCAACACGGCCGCGCCGCAGTGGGCGGAAGGCCTGCCGTACGTCTACAACCAGGCCAACCTGTTCTTCGTGAACGTCCCGGCTGGCAAGGCCCGCGTCGAGGGCGAGGGCTTGGTCACGACGCCCATCCCAGATCCGGGGGACGAGGTGATCGCGCTGTGGCGCAAGTGCCCGCACCTCGGCTGCCAGGTACCGCAGCTGTGCGAGGCAAGCCAGTGGTTCGAGTGCCTGTGCCACGGGTCGAAGTACACGATCCTGGGACAGCATCGCGATGGTCCTGCGCCACGTGGCCTCGACAGCTTCCCGGTTTCCGTGGTCGACGGCGAGTACGTCATCGACACCCGCGAGGTCGTGTCGGGTCCGCCTGCGGGCACGGCCGGATTCGATGAGCGCACCACCGACAGCATCGAACACTGCACGGGATAGCCGATGCGACTCAAGACGCTCGGCGTCGTCCTCATCACCGCGATGACCGCCTTCACCATGCTGTACTGGTTCACTGACGGTGCGCGGCGCGAGGCGATCGCCGTGGAGCAGGACGAGGAGCTCATTCACTTCGGCGAGATCATCTACTCCGACGATCCGTCGCGGCCCGAGGCCGCCGGTTGTGCCCGCTGTCACGGGCCAATCGGGGAGGGTGGTCCGATCCCGGGCGATCCCGAGGGTCGGTCCGCGCCGTCCCTGCGCACGCCGGCGCTCGCCAACAAGCTGCGATCCAATGAGAACTATGTGCACCTCGCGGTGAGCTACGGCGGCGTCGTCGTGTCCGGCAACGTCAACTCCCTCATGCCGGCCTGGGCCACGGAGGTGGGCGGTCCCTTGAACGAGCAGCAGGTCGAAGCCGTCGTGACGCTGGTCGAAGGCTGGGCCGAGGAGGCCGCCGAGAACGCGCCCGAGGAGGTGAAGGACACCGTCGAAGCGGGTCAAGAGGTCTATGTCGCAGCCGGATGCCAGAGCTGCCATGGGACGGAGCTGGAGGGCGGTACCGGGCCGAATCTCCAGACGATCGGCTCCGAGCTCGTGGTGGACCTGGACATCGTGCCATCGCAGCTGGACCAGATGATCGCCGACTATGACGAGGATCCGCGCAACTTCCTGGAACTCTGGATTCGTGACTCGGCCGGCAACTATAACGACGGCGAGGCGACCGGCATGCCGCCATACCCCGAAAGCGTGCTGTCGGAGAGCCAGCTCACCGCGCTGATCACCTTCCTGCTCGACCAGACCGGGGAGTGAGGAACCTATGAGCACGACTGCGTACCCGGTCTATCGGCCCCGTGGTGGCATGAGCCGCATGCTCGGCTGGGCCGACGATTTCATGAACTGGTTCCTGTTCGGCCACGAAACGTGGCTGGTGGCCGTACTGAAGGGCGTGCCGCTCTTCCTGTTCGTCTACTTCATGCTCACCTACGTGCCGAACTACGTGTACTACCTCGTCACCGTGCTACTCCCATTCCTGCGTTTCAGCGACGACGTCGGCTTCCTGATCTCGAACGGTGTCGGCTTCGGCAACTTCGGTCTCCTCATCGCGCTGGGCGTTCTGGTCCAGGCGACCCGCGGCCGTCGTGGGTTCGGCTGGTCGGCGATCCGGATCTTCGTACTGCTCAACTACCTGTTCATCGTGCTGCTGCTCATCCCGATGCTGTCCTTCAACCTGGCCGGCGGGACGTTCCTTCCCAGGGAGGGACAGAACCCGTTCCCGCTCCAGGCGATCGCCTTCGGAACGATGGTCGCGGGACTTGGGGCGGCCGCCTGCGTGTACCTCTATTTCGAGTACCGGCGCATCACGCGAC
>JBBSLF010000066.1:0-9241 GCA_038255505.1 Candidatus Limnocylindria bacterium | reverse complement strand
GAACAACACGATGACGATCCAGATCGCGGTCCTTGCGATCGTCTTCCTGGGTGAGGAACTGGGCCCGCTCCAGCTCATCGGTCTATTCCTGGCGGCCGGAGGCGCCGCGTTTGTTCAGCTTGCGCCCGCGCTCCGGTCTCGCTAGGGGCGCTGACTCCCCGCGGGGGGGCTCTCGACGAACTCTGGCTGTTCTGGGTCACCCTGGGGCGCACCACCCCCGCCCTGGATGATGCGACGCCGCAGCCATCCGGACGCAGTGTCGATGAGGATCGTAACCACGATGATGACGATGATGAGCATGCCGGCCCGGTCGTATCGGCGATAGATGAGCGACTGGACGAGGGCCTCGCCGACACCGCCCGCGCCGACCGCGCCCAGGATCGCCGAGGCGCGGATGTTGATCTCGAACCGGTACAGCCAGAATGCGACGATCTCCGGTAGTACCTGCGGCAGGACGCCCCAGCGCTGAATCTGGAGCGGGCGGCCGCCGGCAGCACGGACCGCTTCTACCGGACCGGGATTGATCCCCTCGATCACCTCGGCGCTCAGCTTGCCCAGCGTACCGACCGAGTGAACCCCGATGGCGAGCATGCCTGGGTACGCCCCGAGCCCGACCATCGGGATGAAGATCACGACCGCCACCAGGATCTCGGGGATCGCGCGGATCACATTGAGGACCTGGCGGATGACGTTCGATACGAGCCGGCTGGTGATGTTCTTCGCGCCGAAGAATGCGAGTGGCAGCGACAGAATCGCGCCGATGATCGTGCCCAGCCAAGCGATCTGGACCGACTCCATCATGGAGCCGAACGCCTCGCCGAAGTACTCCCATTCGGGGCTCGGGCTGAAGAACATCTTGGCGAAGATGCCGGCGAGCTGCGACGGCAGGCGCGGGAGATTCTCGATCTTCACCTCGACGGTCAGCGCCGCCCACGCCACGACGGCGAACAGGACGGCCGTGGCGATGTGCTTCGTTCGCTGCGAAGGCCTGCTCGGTCGGGTCGTAGGCCGCTCGGTCATACGAGCTTCCGCCGCAGCCAGATCGAGATCCACTCGACGATGATCACGAGCACGAGGATCTCAATGACCACCATGAACAGGTTGTCGTACTGGAAGAAGCGGCGGTACTCGTTGATGAGGTTGCCGATGCCGCCGGCGCCCACGATGCCCAGCACGGCCGAGGCACGGATGTTGAGCTCGAAGGCGTAGAGCGAGTACGCGACGTAGTTCGGCAGCACTTGTGGCAGGACCGCCCACCGCACAGTGAGGAGCCGGCTGGCACCGCTCGCACGAGCCGCCTCGATCGGTCCAGGATCGACGCCATCGACCGTCTCGGAGAGGAGCTTTGCGACGACAGCGATGTTGAACAGGATGAGGGCCAGGATGCCCGGAAGTGGCCCAATACTCAGGGCGGCAACGAAGATCAGTGCATAGAGGACGTCCGGCAAGGCGCGCACGACGCTGAGCACCCCGCGGTCGATGAGGTACGCCGCGATGTTCGGCGAGGTGACCCGCGACGCGAGGAACGCGATGGGAAGCGCGAGCGCACAGCCGATGATGGACGCGATGACCGCGATCTGGATCGTCTCGAGCAGCGGGCCGATCGTTCGGGGCACGACGCTGAAGTCGGGCGGCCAAAACTCGGCAAGAATGTCGGCGCCGCGCGTCAGGTTGGTGAGGAGGCGCGGGATGTCGACGCCGAGACCGAACTCCTTGCTTGCCGCCCACCAGGTGATCGCCGCGAAGACGAGGAACGCGAGGAGGCCGACGATGGAGCGAGGCGGGCGGCTCGGTCGCGCGCTGCGCGGCTCGGTCGCGGCGGTCATCCGGCGGCGGCCGCCTCGCCGAGCATGTCGTCGGCTGTCAGCGAGCGTCCGTAAATGTCTCGGAAAACGTTCTCGTCCGCCTTATCGCCGGTCCCGTCGTACACGAGCTCTCCGGCGCGCATACCGATGATCCGCTCGCCGTACACCTTGGCCAGGTCGAGGAAGTGCAGGTTGATGATTGTCGTCATGTTGAGCTCGCGGTTGATGCGCTGAAGATCGCGCATGACCACGTGGCTGGTTGGTGGATCCAGGCTTGCGACAGGCTCGTCGGCGAGGATGATCTTCGGCTCCTGTGCCAGCGCGCGGGCGATGCCAACGCGTTGCTGCTGGCCGCCCGACAGGTTGCTGGCGCGGACGTACGCCTTCTCGACGATCCCGACTCGCTCGAGCGCGCGCATGGCGATCTCGATATCGGCAGGCTTGTACCAGGCCAGCAGTGACCGCATGGTGCCCGCGTCATGCAGGCGGCCCATGAGGACGTTGTTGAGCACCGTGGTGCGGTTCACGAGGTTGAACGTCTGGAAGATCATGCCGATCCGACTGCGGATCTCGCGCAGCTGCTTCGGCTTGGCGCCAGGCACGCTGACGCCGTCTATGGTCAGGTCCCCGCCGGTCAGCGGCACAAGGCCATTGATGGCCCGAATGAGCGTCGACTTCCCGGCGCCCGACAGGCCCACGATGACCATCATCTGGCCATCGGGGATCTCCAGGGTCAGGTTCTTCAACGCATGGACGCCGCCGGGATAGGTGACCGATGCGTTCTCGAAGCGAATCATGGGCGAAAAGCAAAAGGGCGGACCCGTGCTGGGCCCGCCCTTTCGGCTAGTCGATCAGTCGCCTTCGATGCCGAGCTCACGCGCGGCATCCTCGACGATGGTGAACGCATCCTGGTCAGCCTCGACGAGATTGTCGATCTCGTAGATCTCCTGCAGGACAGCGGCGCCTTCGTCGCTGGCGGCGTAGTCAAGCAGCGCCTGCTTGATGTCTTCCTTCAGATCGTCGGGCAGGCTGCCAAGGACAGCCCAACCGTCATTCGGGATCTCCGGACCGTAGGCGAAGACCACCACGTTGCTGGCGATATCGCAGTCGGTCTCGGCCGCCCCGCGCGCATCGTCGAATGCGACGCCGACCTCGGCATCACCCTCGCAGACCGCGATCACGGAGCTGTCATGGCCACCGGCGAAGAGCGGGTCGATGCCCGTCACCGGATCGATACCCTGCGCGAGGAAGATCGTGGCAGGGAAGATGTAGCCGGAGGCCGAGGCCTGCTCGACGAAGCTGACCGTCGTGCCCGCCTCGATGTCGGCAAGCTTCTCGACGGCGACCGGACCTTCATCGGCGTCGGCGGTGCCGTTGCAGTTCATCCACCCGGTCTCCTCGTCCACGACGACAGGCTCGTCATCGCAGTATTTGTCCGGGTTGTTCGTCATGAACTGGGTGTGATACGTGGCGCTGCCGAAACGCTCGGACTGGAGAATGATCTCCGCGCCGGCACGATCGCGTGCCTGGAGCAGTGAGAACGGACCAAAGGCGCCGATGTGCGCCTGCTCGCTCTCCATGGCGGTGACCAGGCCGGTGTAGTCGGTCGTGACGACGCCCGAGACCGGGATGCCGAGCGCCTCGCTCAGGTAATCGGCCACCGGCTGGATGGTCTCTACCAGCGCGTCCGCCTCACGTGAGGGAACGAACCCGATGACGAGCTCTTCGGGCGCCTCGGCGCCGGCGCTCTCCATGGGCATGCTCTCCATCGGCTCGCCGCTGTCATCGGCATCGGCGCTCGGAGATCCGTCTCCGCCGCCGGTGCAGGCCACCACGAATATCATCATCGCGGTGAGCACTGCCATAAGTCGCAGGTGCTTCAATGTTTTCTCCTCCATGGCCGCGTCGTGATTCGCGCGGCTCGATAGGCCTACCGACGATGACTCCCCCGGATATCGTCACCCGCCCAGAGGGCGTCGATGGCATTGGCGACCAATCATACAAGGGACCCCAGGGGATCACGGGTCTGGCGCGCCGGACAGGATTCGAACCTGCGACCTTCGGCTCCGGAGGCCGACGCTCTATCCACTGAGCTACCGGCGCGCGTGATGCGGGGTGTTCGGGAGTCGGCCGTCCTGGGCCGAGGGGCATGGTACACGGGGCGTTCGGCGGCGTCACGCACCTGAGATCAATGGCAGGGTAAGACGAAGGCCCCCGCCGAAGCGGGGGCCTTCATTGCTGTCGGATTCGCTAACCGCAAGGGCATCTTTCACGCACGGTTGCCCGCACTACCCTAACCCTAACCTACCCATGGCCTTGCGACCAGTAGTGAATCGCTGTGCGAACAGCACTGACAGAGTAGACCACCTGTTCTCTTTAGACAAGGGTTTTCGAGGTTTAGATTCCTTTACATTGCGAACCGCTTTATGGGCCGATGCGGCAGCTACTCCTCGGGCGCCGAAGCAGAGATGACAATGGAGTCGATGGTCACCGCGTCCACGGGGACGCCGATGCGCGGGTCATTGACCGGGACGGCGGCGATGGCGTCGACGGTATCGGTCCCGGACGTGACCTGGCCGAAGATCGTGTAGACACCGGATTGGCGCAATGCATCGTCGAGGTCAACCAGGGCGACGAAGAACTGGCTGCCGGCGAAGCGCTGGTTGTTGGCCATCGACACCGAATAGGGGTCATAGGTGAGGCCTTCCGCCACGGGCTCGATCTCGAGCTCGTATCCCGGCCCGCCGCGGCCCATCTCCTCGAAGTCGACGTCGTGCTTGGCCGTTTCCGGGTCCCCGGCCTGGATGACGAAGCCGGAAAGGACGCGGTGGAACTTGATGTCGTCGTAGAACCCGCAGCGGGCGAGGTCCACGAAGTTGGCCGTGGCCAGCGGAGCCTCATCGCCGTAGAGCTCGAAGACAAACTCACCCGAGACAGCGCCGCTGACGGTAACCGTCGCCAGGCCGGCGCCCTCGAGCGAGGCCTGGGCCGAGACAGATGTGGGCGGCCCGGTGGGACAGGCCACCGACGGCGTCGGCGACGGATCGGTCCCGCAGGCGACCAGCGCCAGGCCGATGAAGGCGGCAAGGATCTTCATCACGAGGCCTCGAACAGGCGGCGGGCGTAGGAAACCGGCATGGTGCCTCCGTACAGGAGCGTGTCGTGGAATCGTCGCAGGCTGAAGTCGGCGCCTTCGTGCGCGGAGACATCGGCCTTGAGCTTCTCGATCATGTGGCGGCCGTACAGGTACGACAGCTGATAGGTGGGAGTCGAGGTATAGCGCTTGACCTCGGCCAGGGCGGCTGGACGCTCGAAGCCGGTCTCGGCGATGAGCCGCTCGACGGCATCCTCGAAGCTGATGAGTCCGCGGTGCAGTGCCACGTCCAGGATGATGCGCACCGCGCGCCAGATGGCATCGGTGTGCACGATGTACCAGCCCTTGGCGGTCGCATCGAAGCCGTGCTCCTTCATCATCCGCTCGCAGTAGAAGGCCCAGCCCTCGGCGAACTCGGGCGCGCCGGAGAAGAGCCGCACAAGACTCGGGTTGGTGATCGCCGCGGAAAGCTGGAGGTGATGTCCCGGATAGGCCTCATGGACCGATGTATTGGAGATCGAAGCACGGTTGTGCTCGCGCATCATCTCCGGTGAGCTCGGGGGCGTGACGATGTACGTCCCGACCGGGTGCGAGTCGAACTTGGCGGGCTCGTAGTACGCGGCGAACGGGATGACATGCCGGATGAAGGATGGTGTCTCGATGACGTGGAGGTGGTCCTCGTCCGGAGGCGTGGCCAGGCCGTGCTCGACCACGAAGGCACGGGCCGCGTCCATGGAGGCTCGATACTCGACCAGGGACTGGGCGAACGTCCCCGCGTGGTCGCTCTTGACGAGGTCCGCGACCTCGGAGGCCGATGCGCCCGGGTCGATCTCGGGCAGCAGCGCCTCGCGCGCGGCATGCTCGCTGACCAGCAGCTCCTCGCCGACCGCCAGGATCTCGTCGCCGGTCGCCTCCAGCTCGCGGAGGCGCACCATCTCCTCGTAACGCTCGGGGCCGGCCTTCCAGTCGGCGTGCGCGCGAGGCAGTACGTCATCGCGCAACCAGGCGGCGTGCTCCTCGAGCGCCGCGGTCGTCGCCTCGACCGCCTTGGTCAGCCGTGCGTCCAGCGCCCGGTCGGCGCGCTCTGAGCGGGAGGCGGCAAGGATGGTGTCGAGAAAGCCGGGCAGCATCTGCGTCGACTCGATGTCGATCTCGGTCCACAATCGGACGGGATCGGTCACGCGGTCGCGCGTCTCGAGCAGGTAGCGCGGCGCTGATTCGAGCCGGCTGGCGATGCTCTCCATGCGGTCGGACAGCGGGGCGAAGTCCCGCGTGAAGAGCGGGAAGAGCGCTTCGCCGATGTGCCCGGCACCTCCGGATGACCCGGCCCAGGTCCGATACTCCGTCTGCCAGTACAGCCCGAGTCGCGCCTGGTGGATGGCCAGATCGCGATCGAGTGCACGCTCGTTGCTCAACTCGGATGCGTCGATCGCCGACAGCTCGTCGATGGTGCGCCGGAAGAAGGCCACCTCCTCGTCCACGGCGTCTCGGCCGCCGGGGGAGAGATCACCGTCGTGGTCGTGGATGCCGAAGTGAGTCGCGGTCTCGGGCCGCATGGCCAGCTGGTCGCGGAACCAGCGATCGATGGTGCGGTCGAAGCGAGAGTCGGCGTCGGATGGAGCCATGGTCATCGGAGATCGATACCTCGGTGGGCCGGCGGAATCAGGCGGGCCGCACTTCAGCCGGCGGAGGCCAGGAAGCGCTCGAGGAAGCCTAGCACCCAGCCGCCATATGCTCCCGCGCACGCTTCGTCAGACTGGGCGTGGCCGGCATCGGCGCAGACTTCGAGGCTCGCCGGGGACCCCGCTTCCTCGGCCGCTGCCAGCAGGTTGGCCGCGTCGTCAGGGCCGATGGACTCGTCGGCTCCGCCGCTGATGAGCAGGATCGGACGCTCGTCGAAGCGATCCACGGCCTGCACTGGATCAGCGGCGCTGATGTCCTCGCCCGTCCTGATGAGCGTTCCGAGCAACGTGGCCCAGCTGCCGAGCAGCGACAGCGGATAGCCGCCCCGATCCAGGCGGGCCTGGATCGCGTTGGCCAGCGTCGCGTGGGTCGACTCGATGATGAGGGCGTCCACCCGCTCGTCGCGACCGGCTTCGTTGAGGGCGCTTGCGCCGCCCATCGAGACCCCGAGGACCGCGATCCGGCGTGGCCCTTTGGCGGACTCCAACCAGTCGATCACGGCACGCAGGTCGCCTGCCTCGCGCACGCCCTGGGTCGTCGAGGCCTCTCCGGATTGGCCGTGGTTGCGGAAGTCGAACAGCACGATGTTGTAGGCCTCGTGCAGGATTGCGGCGCGGTTGAGCATGTTGCTCTTGTTGCTGCCCCACCCATGGGCCAGGATCACGGTTGGACCCGTTGGCCCCGATCCGTATCCCGACGGGATGTACCAGCCGGCGAGGGGAATACCGCCTGGCCCGCGGAGCTCATTTCCCGCTGGCGTGCCCTGCGCGGAGCAGGACTCAGGGTCAGCCTCATCAGCCAGGGCGTCATCGGTCCGGATGTCGTAGTTGATGGCCTCGTAGTGCCAGCCCAGGGCGGCCGGGGTGCGACAGTCGGCGGTGTTCGTTGGCGCGTCGGCGAGCTGGCGCGAGCCTTCGTACCCGATGTAGACGAAGTAGGCGACCAGCGCGACGAGGATGGCTGCGAACGCGAAGCTCACCCAGCGGGTGGTGCGCGCGCGTCGCTCGGTTCTCGGATCCGGCGGCAGCTGGTAGGGCATGCGGCGGCGAGTATACGGCGGGCGTGCACCCGGGCCGATCAACCGCGTACAATCCGTCGCCCATGACATCTCGACGACCGATCCGCGCCGCCTCCGCCGCTGGCGTCCGTGCGCGGAGCGCCCACTCTCTTGCGCCAGCCCATCTTGGCGAGGCGACGGCCGCCGCCACGGTGGCAGTGATCGTTGGCGGGGTCGCGCTGCTCATCACCGGGATCGGGATCATCGCCATGGCCCTGACGATCGGTGCGCGCTTCGGTGGCGATGCCCCGCCCAACGTGGGTGCGCTGTCAGTCATCCCGGTCATTCTCGGCCTGTTCATCCTGCTGCTGGGCGGTGCGCTCACCGCCGGCGGGGTGGCAGTGCTGGGTGGCGCCCCGCGCGCGCGACTCGCGACCGGGATCCTTTCCGCGGTTGCCGCCGCGCTCGCGGGTCTCGGCACGGTGCTGGCGATGACCAATGCCCCCGCGGATCCGGTGCTCGCGATCGGGCTGACCGTGGCCGCGCTCGGTTTCGGCGTCGCCACGCTGCTGCTTCTTCGCCTGCGCCGCTGACCGGTTCGCGTGGCCCGAGCCATTCTCCTGGTCGGCGCGGTCATCTGGCTCCTGGCGAGTCTTGCTTCAGTGGCCGTGGCCGTCCGGGGAACGGACGCGCTGGAGGCGCTCCTGCCCCCGCTTGCCATCGATACCGATGCGCTCCGCGGTGCGATCGTCGCGGTGGCTGGTGCACTGGTGCTCGGGACAGTCCTGCACCTGAGCGTGCTTGCCGGCATGCGAGCCGCTCGGCGACGAGCCTGGACGCTCGGAATCCTGCTGGCCAGCGTGCTCGCAGCGCTCTTCATCGCGCTTGCCGCCGCCGCCTTTACCAGCGCCGCCGCTGAGCCTGTGCACTGGCTGCCGTGGGTCGGTTCTGGGCTCGGCGGGGTGGTCGCGGCGGGTGGCTATACCGTCGCTGCCGCTCGTCTCGTGGCGGACTTGAGGGCCGGATCGGCCTTCTGAAGCGAACGGTAGCCTGTGCTATGCTCCGCCACCGTCACCTCCGCGGGCCCGTGGTGTAGTGGCCAAACATGCCAGCCTGTCACGCTGGAGATCGCCGGTTCGAATCCGGTCGGGCCCGCCACCATCGCTAGGACTGATCGTCCCAGCCGGCCACGTTTCGCAGCGCAGAGGTTTCGCGAGGCGAGGCCTCTCTGATAACCGAGAAGCTGCCGTCCGTCTCGAGCACCACGGCGTGGACCCCGGCAACGCTCGCATAGCCGGCCGTGCGGACCGCCTGGCTGACCTCTTCGGGGCTCACGCGCTGTGCGCGAATTGCGTCGTCGAGCGGGCGGCCTCGAAACACGAGCAGCGTCGGCTCCGACTTCACCAGCTTCGGGACGACCTTCGTCCGAACGGACAGCCACGTGATGATGAGCTGGAGGCCGATGAGCAGCGCGAACGCGGCGACGCCCTCGGCCAGCGCCACGTCCTCTGACAGAAGAATCGTCGCGAGCGTCGACCCAAGCGCGACCGTGACCACGAGGTCGAACGCGTTCATCTTCGCCAGCGTTCGCTTCCCCGCGATGCGGACGAGGGCGATAAGCGCGGCATAGGCGAGCGCGCCGACGAGCAGCGTCCGCCAGAT
>JBBSLF010000065.1:0-9270 GCA_038255505.1 Candidatus Limnocylindria bacterium | reverse complement strand
TTCCATTACTGGCTGCCGAACGCGATGGAGGCGCCAACCCCGGTGAGCGCCTACCTGCACTCGGCGACGATGGTGAAGGCCGGCGTCTACCTGCTTGCCCGCATCAGCCCGATCTTCGCCGGCACCGAGCTGTGGCTCTGGGTGGTCGGCGGGGCGGGCGCGATCACGATGGTCCTCGGTGGGATCCTGGCCCTGCACCAGACGGACCTGAAGCGGCTGCTCGCGTACTCGACTGTCTCGGCGCTCGGGATCATGACCTTCCTGCTGGGGATTGGGACGGAGCACGCCGTGAACGCGGCCGTCGTCTTCCTCCTCGGACATGCCCTCTACAAGGGCACGCTGTTCCTGGTCGCCGGCATCCTTGACCACGAGACCGGCGTGCGCGATGCGAGCCGCCTATCCGGACTCGGCTCGGCGATGCCGCTCACCATGGTCGCTGCAGTGCTCGCCGCGTTCTCAATGGCCGGGCTGCTTCCGTTCTTCGGGTTCATCGGCAAGGAACTCGTGTACGAGGCGACGCTCGACGCCGACACGGTCGCGCCGATCCTCCTGACGATCGCGGTGCTCGTGCCGAACATTGTCTTCGTGGCGGTCGCGATTGTGACCGGCATCCGGCCGTTCGCCGGCCGGCGGGTGGAACTGCCCAAGACGCCGCACGATCCGGGTCCCAGCATGCTCGCCGGCCCGGTCCTGCTCGGTGGGCTCGGGGTGCTGAGCGGCCTCGTACCGGCCGCCGTCGCCACGGGCCTGGCAAGTCGCGCTGCGGCCTCGATCACCGGCACCCCGTCAGACCTGGAGCTGGCGCTCTGGCACGGCATCACGCCGATGCTGTTGCTGAGCGGACTGACACTGCTGCTCGGCATCGCCGTCTTCTGGCGTCTCGGCTGGGTGGCGCGGGTGGCGAAGGGGCTCGACGTCGGCAGTCGCATCGGCCCGGAGCTCGGCTACGACGGTGCACTCGCCGTGGCGCGAGGGGCGGCCGACCTCCTGGGTGCGACCTTGCAGAGCGGCCTGCTGCGGCGCTATCTGCTGACGATCGTCGTCGTAGTGGTGGGGTTGGTCGGCTTCGCCTTTTTGGCGCGCGGCCCGCTGCCGCCACTGCAGTTCCCGCTCGACGTGCGTGCCCACGAGGTGGCGACCGTGGTCATCATCATCGTCGCCGCGCTCGTGGCGATCACGACCCGGTCCCGCCTGTCCGCCATCGCAGCGCTCGGCATCGTCGGGTACGGCGTGGCGCTCATCTACGTGCTGTTCGGGGCGCCGGATCTTGCGATGACCCAGATCCTCATCGAGACGCTGACGGTCATCCTGTTCGTGCTCGTGATCTACCATCTGCCGCGTTTCGCGATCCTCTCGACGCGCGGAACCCGGATCCGCGACGCGGCGATCGCGGGGACCGCCGGGGTGCTGATGGCCGCGTTGACGCTGGCCGCATTCAGCGTCCAGAACGACGTGCCTCTGAGCGACTTCTTCGGAGAGACCAGCTACCCCGAGGCGCACGGACGGAACATCGTGAACGTGATCCTGGTCGATTTCCGGGCGATGGACACCCTCGGTGAGATCACGGTGTTGGCCATTGCCGCGCTCGGCATCTACGCGCTGCTGCGGTTGCGGCCGCGGAAGGACGGCCGATGATCTCGCTCATCCTCGCCACGGCGGCCCGGGTCGTGCAGCCGCTGCTGCTGCTGTTCTCGATCTTCATCCTGATCCGCGGCCACAACGCGCCTGGTGGCGGCTTCGCGGGTGGGCTGGTGGCCGCGATTGCCTTCATCCTGCTCCTCATGGCGTATGACCCGGCCACCGCGCGCCAGTCGTTGCGCGTCAACCCGCGGCACCTGCTCGCGGCCGGCCTCCTGGTGGCGGCGGCCAGCGGGCTCGCCGGCTTGGCCATCGGCGAGGCGTTTCTGACTGCCATCTTCTTTGACCTTCCGGCTCTCGCCGGCGGACGGGTCGAGCTGAGCACCGTGTTCTTCTTCGACGTCGGCGTCTACCTCACTGTCGTCGGCGTCACCCTCACCATCGTCTTCACCCTGGCTGAAGCGACCGAGGACGAGCGGGACGACGCAGCGAGGACCGCGGCGCTCGAGGAAGCATCCGAGCGGACCCGGCCGTGGAACTGATCCTTTCGATCCTCGTGGGCGTGCTCTTTGCCGCGGCGCTGTACACCATGTTGCGGCGCTCGATCGTGCGCCTCGCGATAGGCCTCACCCTCCTCAGTCACGCCGCCAACCTGCTGATCTTCACCGTCAGCGGCGTGAGCCGCGCCGGTACGCCGATCGTGCCGGAAGGGCGAGAGGTGCCGATCATTGGCTCGTCCGACCCCGTGCCGCAGGCACTGATCCTTACCGCGATCGTGATCAGCTTCGGCGTGCTTGCGTTCCTCCTTGTGCTCGTCAAGCGGGTCTACCAGACCGTCGGCAGCGACGACAGCGACGATCTGACGTCGACCGAGCGATGACCGTCCAGCTCACCGCTCCCATCATGCTGCCGTTCCTGGCCGCTGCGCTGGCCATGCTCGCCTGGCGGTGGGTGGCGGTCCAGCGCTGGCTCGGGGCGGCCGGGGCGATCGCGCAGCTCGTCGCCGGCATCGTGCTCCTCGTCACGACGCGTGCCCAGGGCGTGGTCGCGACCCAGGTCGGCGACTGGCCGGCCCCGTTCGGAATCACGCTGGTGGCTGACCTGTTGAGCGCCACCATGGTCGTGATCACCGGCCTGCTCGGCCTGGCCGTCGTCGTCTTTTCGTTCGGCGGCCTCGACAACCGGCGGGAGTCGTTTGGGTACTACCCGCTGCTGCTCATTCTGCTGACCGGCATCGCGGGCGCATTCCTCACCGGCGACCTGTTCAACCTGTTCGTCTGGTTCGAGGTGATGCTCATCGCCTCATTTGTCCTGCTCACCCTGGGTGGAGAGCGGGCCCAGCTCGAGGGCGCATTGAAGTACGTGACCGTCAATCTCGTCAGTTCGGCGCTCTTCCTGTCGGCGGTCGGCATCATCTACGGGCTCACCGGCACGCTGAACATGGCGGATCTGTCGGAGCGGCTGAGCGACCTCGACGAGCCTGTGCTGGAGACGACGGTGGCGATGCTCCTCCTCGTCGTGTTCGGCATCAAGGCCGCCATCTTCCCGCTCTTCTTCTGGCTGCCCGCCAGCTACCACACCCCGCCGGTGGTGGTCAGCGCAATCTTTGCAGGCCTCCTCACCAAGGTCGGCGTCTACGCGCTGATCCGGACCTTCACGCTGCTCTTCGTGGACGACGTGGGGTTCACCCACGGCATCCTGCTCGCGATCGCCGGCCTGACCATGGTCGTGGGGGCGGTGGGTGCGGTGACGCAGCAGGACCTGCGCCGCACGTTCAGCTTCCTTGTCATCAGCGCGGTCGGCTACATCGTGATGGGGCTCGGACTCTTTACCGGGGTCGCCATTGGCGCAGCCCTGTTCTACCTGTTCCAGGACGCGATCGCGAAGACGGCGCTTTTCCTGGTGTGCGGGCTCGTGCGGTGGGTGGGGGGGAGCTTCCGTCTCGAGCAGCTTGGCGGGCTGTACCGCACGCACCCGCTGCTGGCCGGACTCTTCCTGATTCCCGCCCTGTCGCTGGCCGGCATCCCGCCGATGTCGGGCTTCGTGGCGAAGATCGGCCTCGTCGACGCCGGCCTCGCCGGTGGGCAATACCTCGTGGTCGGCCTGGCGCTGCTGGCCAGCGTGATCACGCTGCTGGCGGTGGCCGTTGCCTGGGCCGAAGCATTCTGGAAGGCGGCCCCAGAGGGCGCCAGCATCAACCTTGAGGAGTACCGCGCCCGCTCGCGTGGCGAGCGCATGAGCATGTTCGTGCCGGTGATTGCGCTCGTCGCGATGGTCGTCGGCCTCGGACTGGGGGCACAGCCGGTGCTCGAGCTGGCCCTGGACGCCGGCGCGCAGCTCATGGAGCCGCATGCCTACCTCGACGCCGTCCTCGGAGCAGACCGATGACCTCGCTGCTGCTCAACCTCGTCCTGGCGCTGACCTGGGGTGCGATGACCGGTAGCTTCACCGTGGAGAACCTGGTCATCGGCTTCGCGATCGGCTTTCTCGTGCTCTACGTCGCGCAGCGCCGGGAGGGGCGCTCGCCGTATGCAACGCGGGTGCTCGATGTGATCGGGTTCGTGGGGTTCTATCTGTGGGAGCTGTTGCTCGCGAATCTGCGGGTGGCCCACGATGTCCTCAGCTGGCGACCGATGAGCCGCCCCGGCATCATCGCCATCACGCTCGACTCGCGGACCGACGCGGAGATCACGCTCTTTGCGAACCTGCTGACCATGACGCCGGGGGACCTGAGCATCGATGTCTCGACCGATCGCAAGGTCCTCTACGTCCACAGCCTCTACCTGTTCGATGTCGAGGAGGCACGGACCGAGATCGAGGACGGATTCGAGGCTCGCGTCCTGAAGGTGATGCGCTGATGGACACGCTTGCCTTCCTGGACGCGGTGGTCTACGTCTGTCTCGGGGTGCTCAGCGTCGCGCTCGGCCTGGCCCTGCTGCGGCTCGTCCGGGGACCGACCGTGACTGACCGCGTGGTGGCGCTCGAGCTGGTGGCCACGATCTTCGTGGGCGTTGTGGCCGCCCACTCCATCGCCAGCCGAGAGCCGGTGTTCCTTGACGTGGCGATCGTGCTGGCGCTCGTCGGCTTCCTCGGCGCGATCGCGTTCGCGCGCTTTATCAGCCAGGGGACCGGGCGATGATCCACCTCCTCGTCGCCGCCCTGGTCGTCACCGGCACGACCTCCATCTTGCTTGCCTCCATCGGCGTTGTGCGGATGCCCGATGTCTACATGCGGATGCAGGTCTCGACCAAGGGCGCCTCCCTGGGAGCCGGCTGCGTGCTCCTCGCCGTCCCCGTCTTCTTCGGCGACGTGGCGATCGGCGTCCGGGCCTTGCTGATCATTGTCTTCATCTTCCTCACCACGCCCATCTCGGCGCACATGCTCGCCCGAGCCGCCTACATTGTCGGCGTGCCGCTATGGGAGGGGAGCGTGGTGGACGAGCTGGAAGGCCGATACGACCGCGAGACGGGGGAGTTGGCCAGCCCCGAGGAGGAGGAGGGTCCGGTGGGCACGGCGTAACCGTGCAGGCGCACAGGAGAACGCCCCTCTCCGACGGATCGAAGAGGGGCGCGTGCAGACGCGAGAGTCGTATCGGTCTATTCGCCGCCTGGCGTGACCTCCACCGTGCCGCGCGTGAAGCCATCGCCCGTGGCGTCGTCGAGACCTTCGAGCGCAGCCTCCGCGAGATCAGTGCGATAGGCGTCCTCCGGCGGCGCCTCACCGATGATCCCGGAGTCGAGGCTGATGTCCACGGTCTGCTGCCACTGATCGGCATCCATCATGCCGATCCCGTCAGGTGACGGCCAGATCAGCGGGTTGATCTCGTTCATCATCCAGGCCTGGTGTCCGGCACCGAGCGTCGAGCCCGCATCGGTCGTGTATTCGACGCAGTCGTCGGGGTTGTCGCGGCAGAAGATCCAGCCACGGAAGCTCGCGCGCAGGAAGCCTTCGGCGACGTCTTCGTTGCCGTCTTCAGCGAGCCAACTGGCACGTGCGAAGATCGCGTCCTGGAGCATGGCCGTGCCGACCTCGTTGTAGTCGATGACGTTCATGTCCTCGGGCTGGTAGAGCTCGCCGGTGTCGGGATTCTCGGCCTCCAGGACCTGGGCGTACTCGTTGTAGATCATGGCCTCGGCGACATCGATGTCCCTGGCCAGGAACGCGAGCATGTCGAAGTTCTGGATGACCTTCTCGTAGTCGACATCCTGCTCCAGGCCCTCGGCGCTGGCGGCGGCGATCACTTCGAATTCGTTGCCGAAGTCCCAAACTCCGACCTTCTTGTCCGCGAAGTCCGCGGGCGATGTGATGTCCGAATCGGCCCAAGCGACCGACAGGGTGCCGGAGCGTTGGAAGATCTGGGCGATGTTGACGAGGTCGGAGCCCGCATCGCGCGCCTCGAGCACCTTCGGCACCCAGCTGATGGTGAACTCGGGTCCGTCCGCGGCCGATCCGGCCTGCTGAGGAATGACATCCGGCCCGCCCGGGACAATCTCGAGGTCTATGCCCTCTTCTTCATAGTAGCCCTCTTCGAGGGCCGCGAAGTAGCCGGCGAACTGCGCCTGCGGCGCCCACTGGAGCTGGAGTCTGACCGATGTCATCTCGACCCCGCTACCATCATCGCTTGCCCCGTCGCTGCCACCAGGCGCGTCACTCTCTCCGCCGGTCTGCGTACCGCAGGCGGCCAAAACGAGCATCGCGCTCACTGCGACGCTCAACCAGATCCGGGATCGCTTCATCCACTCGGCTCCTTGTATTGCCATTGCTCGGGGATTCCCCCCTTTGATTGGCGGATTCTACGGATCAAGCGCACATCAAGCGCGACTTATCCACACTGATTCACCCGGGATGCTCGCCGCGCACCGTGGAATGCCAGGGGATGAGCACACGTTCGAGGGCAACGATCGCGAGATAGAACGCGATTCCGGTGATCGCCCCGAGCAGGATGGCGGCCCAGGTCACGTCGAAGCGCAATGCCGATGCGGACTGCACAACCACCCGACCGATGACGTTCGAGGCACCACCGAAGTACTCGCCCACGATCGCGCCGATGAGGCTGAGCGTGGTCGCCACCTTGAGCGCGGTCAGGAAGTAGGGAAGCGCATTCGGCAGCCGCAGCTTGCGCAGCACCTCCCAATCGGACGCGGCATACGAGCGCATGAGCTCCAGGGCCGATGGCTCGACCTGGGTCAGGCCGCGCGTCACGTTGATCATGATCGGGAAGAAGACGAGCAGCGCCGCGATCATCATCTTCGACAGCGGGTTGGTGATCCCGAACCAGGCATTGAAGATCGGCGCGATGGCGATGATCGGGATGGCATTGGCCGCGATGGCGAATGGTAGGACCGCGTCACGCGCGGTCGCCCAGCGCGCGATGCCGAAGGCCACGATGAGCCCGACCGTGGTGCCGATGAGAAGACCGCCCACCGCCTCGAACAACGTGACACGAGCCGCCTCGAACAATGGCCAGCGACCGGCGCCCCAGTTCTCGACCAGCGCCGCACCGATGGCCGACGGAGCGGGCAGGATGAAGGCCTGCATGCCGAAGCCACGCACGGCGAGCTCCCAGAGCACGATGACGCCGATGAAGACCGCGATGGCCGGCACGTAGTACCGCACCGTTCGGCCCATCCGGAGCAGGCGCCCGGGTCGCGGGGGCAACGGGATGCCGACCGATGGTGCGGCCGCCGTCATCCGATCCCACCCTCCGCCGCCATGCGCTCCTCGGACACGAGCGCGGGCTCCGCGCCCAGGGCCCCGCCGGAACGCAGCGCTTCACGCACCTCGGTGACGTGGCGGAAGTACCGCGGATCCTCGCGCGTCTCTTCGTTCCGGGGCTGGGGCAGTGCCACGTCCACGATGTGCGTGATGCGGCCCGGGCGCGCGCTCATGACCGCGACGCGGGTAGAGAGGAACACCGCCTCGGGGATCGAGTGGGTGACGAAGACGATCGTCGTGCCGGTCTGCTGCCAGATGCGCAGGACCTCGGTGTTCATGCGCTCGCGGGTCATCTCGTCCAGCGCGCCGAACGGCTCATCCATGAGAAGGATCGACGGCTGAAGGGCCAGCGCCCGCGCGATCGCCACCCGCTGCTGCATGCCACCCGACAGCTGATACGGATGGTGGCTCGCGAAATCGCTCAGCTCCACCAGTGCGAGCATCTCCCGGGCGCGGGCATCGCGCTCGGATCGGTCCATGCCGAGCAACTCGAGCGGCAGCTTGACGTTGTCGGAGACGCTGCGCCACTCGAACAGGACGGGAGCCTGGAAGACCATGCCGTATTCCCGTCCACGGCGTGCGGCGTGGGCGGTCTTGCCGTTGACCTCGACGCTGCCGGCCGTCGGCGCGGTGAGGTCGCCGATGAGCCGCAGCAGCGTGCTCTTCCCGCAGCCCGAAGGACCGATCAGGCTGACGAACTCGCCGCGTCCGATCTCGAGGTCAATTCCATCGAGCGCGGTGGTGACCCCGTGGCCGACCGTGAATTGCTTGTCGACGCCGCTGACGCGGACGACCGAGGTGGGCTGAGAGGAATCGGTCATCAGGCAGCCTCGGTGCGGAGGCCGCGACCGCGCAGTGCGGCAAGTTCGGCGATCCGGATCAGGGTGAAGAACGCGATTCCGAGGATGGCGCAGGCGACGATGGTCGCCCACAGCTTCTCAGGGCCGCTGATGTACTGGCTGTTGAAGTTGATGATGGCTCGACCGAGGCCGTTCGGGATGCCGCCTGGTCCCTCGCCCACGATCGCGCCCACGATGCTGGCCGTGGCGCTGATCTTCAGCGCTGTGAACAGGTACGGGAGGGACGCGGGCATCCGAACCTTCCAGAACACGCTCCAGCGCGATGCGGCATACGAGCGCATGAGTTCCAGTGCGCGTGGATCGGGCGAGCGCAGTCCGCTGATCATGGCGATGGTGACCGGGAAGAACGTCAGGTACGTGGCGATGATCACGACGCTCAGCACGTTCGGCCCGAAGGCGAAGACGATCATGGGGGCCAGGGCGATGATCGGGATCGTCTGGCTGGCGATGACATACGGGACCAGTGCTCGCTCCATGAGTTTCGAATGCACGAACAGCGCCGCCAGGCCGATGCCGATGGTCGCCCCCAGCAAGAAACCGATGGCCGCCTCACGCCAGGTGTAGAACGCCGCCCCTGCCAGGAACTGCGCCAGCGACTCGTCCGACCCGCGCTGCACCGGCGCGGCGAGCGCGCCGACGATGTCCCACACGTGCGGCAGCAACAGGTCGGACGCGAACCAGATCTCGAGCGGTGGCTCCCAGATCCACGTCTCGGTGCGCCACGGGTCGCCGCCGACGAACTTCAGCCCCTCCCAGACGACGAATAGAAATGCGGCGAAGATCGCGAAGGTGAGGATAGGCCGCAGCCAGCCGCGCTCAGGTGAGCGCGGCATCGGTGATTTCAAGCGCCCGATCGATGATCTCGAACCCTTCGGCCATCTCCTGTTCGGTGATGACCAAGGGCGGGTTGGTGAAGAAGTAGTTCCAGCGCACGAACGTGTAGAGGCCTTCGGTGCGGAAGAACTTGCCGAGGGCCGCCATCTCGTCACTCGTGCCATTGAAGGGCGCCATCGGCTCCATGGTGTCGCGGTTGCGCACGAGCTCAATGAGCCCGAACAGGCCGATGCTGCGCGTTGCGCCGATGCTCGGATGCTTCGCCGCCAGATCGGCGTGATGC
>JBBSLF010000064.1:0-9517 GCA_038255505.1 Candidatus Limnocylindria bacterium | reverse complement strand
GCTCGACCGGCATGAGGGAATGAATATCACCCCGGCCGGCGAGCCTGCCCCGTCGGACGTGCGTCGCATTCGCTCGCTCGACGAGCTCCCGGCGATCATCCACTCCGGTGGACCATTGCCCCGTGGGGAGTTGCGCGTGGCGGACGCGCCGCCTCCGACCTGAGGCCGCCGTGACCACTGACTCGCCCGCGGTCGTCGTCGACAAGTTCGGCGGATCGGTCCTGCGTCGTCCGGAGGACATCGCCGCGGCTGTCGACGTCGTCGCCCGACAGCGCACCGCCGGACTGCGTCCGGTCGTGGTCGTCAGCGCCTTCGAGGGCGTGACCGACACGATCCTCGGTGCCGCTCGCGTGCTCCTTCCTGATGGCGGCTCGTGGCTGCGCGAGCCGAATCAGGCAGCGGAGTCGGGGCTGGCTCGCGAAACGGACCGTGCCCTGGCCACCGGCGAGGCTCTGTCGGCTTCGCTGTTTGCGCTCGGGCTCCAGGCGCGCGGCATTCCCGCTCGCTCCTTCACCGGGGTTGAGGCCGGGATTCGCACGGCGGCAGCTCACTTGGGCGCCGAGGTGCGTCGCGTCCTGTCTCGACCCTTGCGGGGCGCGACGAGCGAGGGGATCGTTCCGGTCGTGGCGGGGTTCCAGGGAATTGGCACGCACGGCGAGCTCACGACGCTCGGGCGAGGAGGTACCGATCTCTCGGCGGTCGTGCTCGCGGTGGCCCTGCGCGCCGTGCGCTGCGAGCTGTTCAAGGACGTCGGCGGCGTCCTCGAGGCCGATCCGCACGTGGTGCCGGGAGCCCGCTTCCTGCCGACCGTCGATGCCCTTCAGCTCGAGTTGCTGGCGGAGCTTGGCGCGGAGGTCGTCCATCCGGTCGCCGTGCGTCGCGCCCGTCGTGGCAGGCTCAATCTCGTGGTCCGCGCCATGGATGACGATGCGCCGCAAACGGTCGTGCGGCCGTCCTCGCGCGATGGTGACGGGTTCCTGATGCTTGCCGTCGACCGCAAGGACCGTATGGCCCGCATCAGCCTGGTCGGCCCCGCTCGACTGACGCCTGAGGTCCTGCCGCTGCCGGCGCATGGCGAGGGTGCGTTCGACGAGGGCGGCATGCGCGTCGTGTGGGCCGAGGTGCCCCTGGCCTCCGCCGACTCAGCAGCCCGCGCGGTGCACGCGACCTTCATGTCCCGGGGCGTCAGCTAAACCGATGGGCCGTGGAGACGGGTTCGCGCATCGTCCGGCGTTCGGCAGTCGCCGTCCGGATCGGGATCGACCAGGATTCCGCGCACGACGTACGCGTGAGAGACGACCTCCCGGTCTCGGACGAACACCAGCAGCAGATACTCATCGCTGGAGTGTCCGGCGCTGCGTCCCCACTCGAAGTCGAGCTTCGCGTCGACTGCCTCTTGGGGCAGGTACGGCGGAAACACGCAGACGTGGTCCCATTCGAGATCGATCGCGTCGGCAAGGAGCAGTGGTTCGCCGAGTGACGCCTGTCGGATCTCCTCGGCCAGGTCGATGTCGGGGAAACCCTGTGCGGCTCGCAGGCCCACCGTGATGCCGGCGATGATCAGAGCGCCGACGACCAACGGGATGACCACCCCCGCGAGAGGGAAGCGCGATCCACGGTCGAAGTCGTCGCGCGAGAACATCTTCGCTCCTTCCTTCGTATCTGCGCCGGGGCTGCATCGGCTTGGTATTGAGCAATGTGCTGAATGCTACGGATCGTCCTCAAGTCGCCGCGTATATCGGTATATACGCAGCGAATCCCAAGCATCGAGCAAACTGCGGTCGCGAGACACTACGCGGTGCCCACTGCTTCGTGGTCGGCAACAGGGCCGCGGGGTCGGAGCTGGAGCAGGACCGCCGCCACCAGGATGAATGCGCCGCCAATGAGCTGGACCGCGGTCGGTTGTTCGGCCAGCAGCCACGCAGCCAGACCAACGCCGATCACCGGCTCAAGTGTGGCCAGGATCGCTGCGCGCGACGGCCCGAGGCGCCGGATACCGACAATGAAGCTGACCGTTGGTATACCCGCACCGATGACGCCGGCCAGCACGACCGGGACCAACGCGTTCGACGACGCGAGCGGCTGGCTCAGTGATCCGAGCAGGCCGATTGGCGCCGCGATGAGCAGGTAGAACGTGAAGGCGCCCCCCATTGTCATGGCAGCGGCCTGCGGACCGGGAACGCGGGCAAAGCCATGACGCGCGGCCAGGACGAAGAAGCCTTGCATGAGCGCGGCAACGAAGGCGAGGCCGATGCCGAGCCCGTCGATCGCTCCCAGCTCGCCGACGCCGGCGACGACCAGCGCCATGCCCACCAGCGAAACGCCGAGCGCCATCCAGCGCAGGCGGTCAAGGCGTTCGCCGAACCACAGCAGCGAGGCCACAGCCACGCCGGCGGGGTAGAGATAGAAGACGAGGAGGGTGAGCGCGATGGTGATGCGCTCGAAGGCGATGAAGGCCGCCAGGTTGAGCAGGGTGTTGGCGACGGCCGCCGCCAACATGAACCAGCGGTCACGGACTGGAAGGGCACGCAGGGAGACGGGTCGGACTCCCCCCAGCAGCACTCGGAAGGTCAGGAAGCCAATGACGAGAGTGGCGCCAATGCCAGCGCGCCAGGTGACGATCGTGAGCGAGTCGACGCCCGCGTCGCCGGCAAATCGGCTCAGTGGCCCAAGCGTGGCGAAGCATGCCGCGGCCAGGAGAATGAGCCCCGCGCCGGTCAGGTCGCCGGCCGGCTCTCGTACACCGCCGGTCACCGGGCGGGTGTCGGCGCGGTGTCGGCCTCGGCGGCTTCAAGTTCGGCCGCGAGGCGCGCTCGCTCGGCCGCCAGCGATTCGGTTCGGTCCCGAAGCCCGTTATGGCGCGCGACGAGATCACGCACCAGCGTGCCATCGGCGTAGATGGTCGGGTCGGCGAGCCTGTCGGTGACCTCGGACAACTCGCGTTCGGCGGCCGCGAGGTCAACATCGGTGCGGGCGAGCGTCGTGCGAAGATCCCGCGTGCGCCGGTGGCGTGCGTTGCGCGCTTCAGCCTGCTGACGTCGGCGCTCGGTCGCGTCACGGGCGGACTCGCGAGGCTTGGCGGCAGAGGCCACCACGCCGCGTGGCGTGGATCGCGCGCCTTCGACCGCGCCCCGCGTCTCGATATCGACGCCGCGCTTGGCGGCGTAGTACTCGAAATCGCCGGGATACATCGTCGCATCGCCATCATTGACCTCGATGATCACGTTGGCGACGCTGCGGATGAGGTATCGGTCATGCGTGATCAGCACGACGGTGCCGGTGAAGGCATTGAGCGCGTCCTCGAGCACGTCACGGGACTGAATATCGAGGTGGTTGGTCGGCTCGTCCAGGCACAGCAGGTTGGCCGGATCGGCCAGGAGCTTGGCCAATGCCAGCCGCGTCTGCTCGCCGCCCGACAGGATGCCGACCTGCTTCTCGACCGTCTGGCCACTGAACAGGAACGCGCCGAGCAGCTTGCGCATGTCAGTCGTGGACATCATCGGGGCAGCGTCGTTCAGCTCGTTGAAGACCGTGTTGTCCGGGTTGAGCGCCTCGATCTGGTGCTGCGCGAAATAGGCGACGCGCACGTTGGAGCCAAGCTCGCGCGTCCCGCCCTCGAACTCGAGGACGCCGGCCAGGATCTTGAGCAGGGTCGACTTGCCGGCGCCGTTCGGACCGATGAGCGCGATCTTCTGCCCGCGTTCGAGCTGGAGGTCCAGGTTGCCGTCGTAGACGACGGTGTCTCCGTAACCCTTCTCGATATCGGTCAGGGTGATGACGGTGCGGCCGGACCGAGGCGGCTCGGGGAAACGGAACTTCACCGAACGCGCTCGAGCACCGGGCGACGCGACGCGGTCCAGCTTCTCGAGCGCCTTGACGCGGGACTGGACCTGCCGCGCCTTGGAGGCCTTGTAGCGGAACCGATCGATGAAGGCTTGCGTGTGCGCCACCTTCCGCTGCTGATTCTTCGCGGCCGATTCGAGCTGCAGCATTCGCTCGGCGCGCTGCTCGACGAAGTCGGCGTAGTCGCCCACGTATTCGGTGGCCTGGCCGTCATGCAGCTCGATGACCCGGTTCGCGACCTCGTTGATAAAGTCCCGATCGTGGCTGACCAGCACGATCGCGCCCGCGTACGTGGACAGGAACGACTGGAGCCACTCCACGCTGGCGAGGTCGAGGTGGTTGGTCGGCTCGTCGAGCAGAAGGACGTCCGGGTTCTGGAGCAGCAGGCGCGAGAGCGCCACGCGCATCATCCAGCCACCGCTGAGGCGGCCGATGTCGCCGTCCATGTCGGCATCGCTGAAGCCGAGCCCGGCCAGGATTCGACGCGCCTCGGCCTCGAGACCGTAGCCGCCCATCGCCTCGAACCGATGCTGGAGCCGGCCGTACTCGTCCATCAGCTCGTGCAGTTCGGCCTCGTCCGCAGCGTCCTCGAGCTCGACCTCGATGTGGCGCATGCGGCGCTCAATGCCGCTCACCACCCCGGCCCCGGCCAGGACCTCGGCAAGCACGCTGCGGCCGCGGCTCTCAGCCACCTCCTGGCGCAGGTATCCGATCACCGTTTCCCGAGCACGCGTGATCGTCCCTTCGTCCGGCTGCTGGTCGCCGGTGATGAGCTCGAGCAGCGTGGTCTTGCCCGCGCCGTTGGGCCCGACCACGGCGAGGCGACGCCCGGCGCTGATCATCAGGCCGACGTCGCTGAAGAGGTGCTGCGCGGCGTGGCTCTTCGACACGCCCGCGATGGTCACGAGGCTCATGGGGCGTCAGCCATGGTAGCCGCGCAGGGTTCGGCCGTCCCGGAGGCCGCTAATCGGCGATCAGGCGCGCCCCGGCGGTGTCGAATCGCAGGCGCGTCGCCATGCCCTCCACGCCGGCTGCGTTCCAGGCCTTCTCGACCGCGTGTGCGCTGGTCGGCGAGTCGCAGATGGCCAACACGCTTGGTCCGGCGCCGGACAGGCATGCGCCGGCCGCTCCTCGCTCGTAGGCGAGTTCGATCAGCTCGCGACTGCCGGTCAGGAATTGGAGTCGGTAGGGCTGATGGAGCTCATCGGTCATGGCGGTGCGCAGCATGCCCGCGTCGGACGTCATGATCGCGGCGGCCAGGTACGCGCTGCGCCCCGCCTGACGGGCTGCGGCCGCGTGCGGCACGGTCGACGGTAGCGCGGCTCGCATGTCGTGCGTCCGACTCTCGTGCTGCGGGATGAAGGCCACCGGGATCCACGCCTCCGGCACGCGGAAGCGGCGGAGCGCGACGCGCTCGGCGGCATCGGCCTCGGCGATGGCGAGGGTGAAACCTCCGTACAGGGCAGCGGCCACGTTGTCCGGATGGCCCTCGAGACGGGTCGCGAGGGCGAGGAGCTCGTCGGCCTCCACGGTGCGCCGTCCGACGGCCGCGCCCAGAACGACGCCGGCGACGATGGCGGCGGCGCTGCTGCCAAGGCCGCGGGCCGACGGGATCATGCTCGAGACCTCGATTCGCCACGCGGCCGCACCGGGTGCCGCGGACAGCCGAAGCGCTTCGCGGAACGCACGGATGACGAGGTTGTCGTCAGGCATGTCGTCGTCGCGTGGCACGCCTTCGCCGCGAGCATTGAGCACGATTCCGGATTCGTCGCCGTGCCACAGCTCCGCTCGAAGCTTGAGGGACAGCGCGGCCGCGAAGCAGTCGAATCCACTTCCGAGGTTGGCGCTCGAAGCGGGAACGTCGACACTGGCGATGGGCGGCATGCGCGATCGAGTATAGGGTCGGCCGCGGATCAACTCGCCGGGCGCGCGCTCTCCACGGCGCTGATCAGATCGTCGTAGCCGAATGGCTTCGCGACGAATGCGGCGGCGGCGATGTCGCCGGCCCACCGCGCCGCATCGCGCGCGGCCGTCATCACCACGATCGGCGTTTGATGCCCACGCCGCCGAAGCTCGGCGGCGAATCCCCAGCCGTCGAGTATGGGCATCCGCATGTCGAGCAGGATGATGTCCGGCAGCCGCTGTTCGATGGCCGCGAGCGCTGCCGCTCCGTTCGGTGCCTCCGCGACGTCGTACCCCTCGATCTCGAGCATGGCCGACACCGTGGCACGAATGTCCGGCTCGTCGTCGACGACGAGAATGCGGATGTCAGGCATCGGCGAGCGCACCCGCGCCCGATGCGGACGGCCATGCCGGCACGGGGTCGGCGTCGGAGTCCGGAATCGGTGGTACTTCCAGTTGCAGGGCGACCACGAAGGTGCTGCCACCCCCGGGCGTCGGCTCGTGCCAGATTCGCCCGCCGTGCTCCGCCACGATGCGCCGGCAGATATGAAGCCCCAGGCCGAGCCCGGTGTCGGTGACGCTCTGGACGTTCGACGCGCGGAAGAAGCGCTCAAAGATGCGATCGCGCTCTTCCTTGGGGATTCCGACCCCCGTGTCGATGACGGCGATCCGCGCCTCGTCACCGGTTGCGCCGATCTCGAGCCGCGGTGGCTGCTCGCCGTACTTCATCGCATTCTCGATCAGGTTCTCGAGGACCTGCTCCATTCTCGGCCGATCGACCAGGCCGACGAGCGGCTCATCTGGCCGCGTCAATGGAATGGTGATTCCGCGTTCGCCATGCCTGGCTCGAACAACCTCGACGATGGCGCACAGGTCGTCCGGAACGCGATCCATGAGGATCTGCCCCTGCTCAAGGCGCTGAGCGTCAAGGAGCTCGGTGACGAGATCGCGGAGTCGTCGCGCCTCCCGCACCATGCGCGCCACTCCGGCGGGATCGACGGGCGCGTTGGGATCGCGAGCCAGCCGCCGCTCCATCAGCTCGGCCTGACCGAGGACTACGGTGAGCGGCGTGCGCAGGTCGTGGGCCGCGGCTGAGAGGAACTCCTCCTTGAGGTGTGCGGCGTCCTCGCGGGCACGGAGCTCCGACGCATGGGCGGTAAGCGTTCGCGCCTCGAGCAGCACGGCCGTCTGGTCGGCCAGCAGCTCCAGCAGCCACAGGTCGTCCTCGATGAAGACCGGCGCGCGCTCGGCGAAGATGCTCAACACGCCGATGCGCCGATCGTCCGTGGTGATCGGCGCCGAGATCACCGTCTGCGCATTGGAGGCCGCGTATGTGTCGGCATTGTCGGGATCCGTCGTGGCCGCGTCGATTGCCACGACACGGCGCTGCTGCTGGAACGCCCGGCCTGCGATGAACGCGTCGGCGGGGAATTCGATCCATTCCCCGGCGTCGACGTATCGAAGCACCGTGCCATCGGCGTTGGCAATGCCGACTGCAGCGCCGGACGCTCCGAAGGCGTTCGCAGCGGCGCCCTGAAGCTCCAGGATGGCCGCTCGGTCATCGGGAACGCTGGCGAGGTGAATCGACCGCTCGAGGAAGCCCCGCAGGTCCGGCTCGCGCCAAGCTCGACGCATCCATGCCGGCGGAACGAAGCCAAAGTAGAAGGCGGTCACCGCCGTGAGGGCCAGCACCTGTCCCACGATGCCCAGGCCAGGGGCGGTGAAGAGAGCAGCCAGCAACACGAGCACCACCGCCGCGATGAAGAGCCCCGCACCGATCGAAACGGCCGTCATTCGGCGTCGCGTGATCCCTCGGCTGCGCCGGCTCTCGCGTGCGAACGCGTACGCCGCGAAGCCGCCCACGGCGACGAAAAAGCCGATGAGGATGACCTCAACGAACTGCTCCATGCGCTCGAAGGCAAGGGTCGCGAGCACGCTCACGCCGACGAAGGCGGCAGCGCCGGCGATCTGGACCCATCGCGGCGTGCCACTGAAATCATCGACCAGACGGAGCATGGCGAATGGAGCCGCTGTGAGCAGGATGATCGTGACCGCGGTGATACCGGCCTGCCCACTGACGCCGAGCCAGCCGGCCACACGGCCGATCACCACGACGCCGGCGATAGCGCCGAACAGCAGGGCAGCGTTGAAACTCATCGCCGTGCGTTCACGCAACGCACGGCGAAGCACGACCACGAAGAGGCCGATGAACAGGAGCTGATTTATGAGGCTGATGAGCTCGAGAGCGGTCAACGATGCGACTCGGGCACGTGAATGCGGCTCACGCCAGCACGCTGCGTGCCAGCGAGCAAGCGTCGCTCAGCGAGGCCGTGACGGAAACAGCTCACGACGTGATCGTCCACGAGCCCGGCTGATTGCATGAAGGCGTAGCAGATGACCGGCCCCACGAATCGAAAGCCGCGGCCATGAAGATCGCGCGACATGGCGACGGAACGATCGCTCTGCGCCGGGACGTCGTGCATCGAACGCCATCGGTTCTGGATCGGCGCTCCGTCAACGAACGACCAGATGTGCTCGTTGAAGCCGTCGATGGCGAGAAATGCGCGCGCATTGCCGATGAAGGCCCCGATTTTGGCCCGGTTGCGGACGATGCGCGCATCGGACATGAGTCGTTCGCGGTCGGCATCGGCATAGGCCGCCATCTTTCCAGGGTCGAAGCCGTCGAAGGCAGATCGGTAGCCCTCACGCTTGCGCAGGATGGTGATCCAGGCCAGCCCGGCCTGCGCTCCCTCCAGGCAGAGCAGCTCGAAAAGCCGATGCGGATCGCGCATGGGCACGCCCCATTCGCGATCGTGGTACGCGACGTAGAGCGGATCGGTCCCGGCCCACGCGCAGCGCTGCGTCGTGTCGTCGGCTGCGGTTTCACGGGACGGAGGTATCGGCGAAGCAGAGGCCAATTCCGGCCTCTCCTCGGTCATTTCTTGCACCGGGTGATCCGATTTACCGTTGAGCGCCCCTCTCCTCGTCGTTAGATCCGCCGCGTGAAATGGCCGACGCATATCGTCACAACCGGAGCACCACGCCTGCGACGATGAAGTAGATGAGCAGGCCGGAAGCATCGATCAGGGCCGTGATCAGCGGCACGCTCATGACTGCCGGATCCACTCCCAGCCGCTTCGCTGCCAAAGGCAGCGCCGACCCGATGAGCGACGCGAGGGTGCAGGCCGCGACGAGCGTGATGGACACGACCGTGGCGATGGGCGTCCCGATGAGCACCGCGATCGGTCCGAAGGCGATGGCCCCCAGGATGGCTCCCAGCAGGAGCCCGGTCGTCCCTTCTCGCGCCACCACTGGCGCCAGGTCCGAGAGGCGTACCTCGCCGACGGCCATGGCGCGGGTGATCGTGGTTGCCGATTGCGCGCCGGTATTGCCCGCCGTCCCGATGACGAGCGGGATGAACAGGGCGAGGGTGACTTCGGCCGCGAGGGTCGTCTCGAACACAGCCATCACGTTGACGGTGACCGCGCCCGCGACGATGAAGACGATGAGCCAGATCACTCGACTGCGCGCCACCTGCACGATCGAAGTAGCCAGGTACGGGCGACCGAGCGGCTCGGCACCGGCAGCGCGTGCGATGTCCTCGGTGTCCTCCTCCTCGAGGACTTCCATCGCGTCATCGACGGTCACGACGCCGACCAGCCGGTCCTCGGTGTCGACGATCGGCAGGGCCAGCAGGTCGGCTTCGCGCATCATGCGCGCGACCTCTTCCTGGTCGCTGTCGACGCGCGCCGAGATGACGTCGGTGTCCATG
>JBBSLF010000063.1:0-9655 GCA_038255505.1 Candidatus Limnocylindria bacterium | reverse complement strand
TGTTCGACACCGGGCCGCGGGTTGCAGCCATCCTCGATGCGCACCTGCAGTCGAATGTTGCTCACCGAACCGAGGCGGACGACCTCGAGATTCCGCCGATCTCTGCGCGACTGGGTCGTGCCCTCCTCGGCGCAGGATGGGATCGCTACGTCGACGTCGTCGGTCGCGATCTCGCGCGAAACCTCGTGCGCCGAGCGATCGAGAAGGCAGCCACCTCCCTGCTGGACCTGCGCGACGAGGACAGCGGCCGCGGCAGGCCGGGTGTCGACAGCCGGCTCTCGCGCGCTCGCCGCGCGATGCAGCCTGGTCAGTTCGATGCAGTCTGGCCGGCATACGGCCTCCTGCTGGCGGTGCTGGAACCCCCGGCGTGGCAGGGTCGAACGGGCCGCCTCCGCCGCGAGATGGTGCAGCGACGGCTTGACCTCGCCGCATCGGCTGGTCCGTGGTGGGCGCTCGACGGGCTGGCCATCATCTCGGAGCGGCCGGTCGCGCTCTCGACGGATCCCCGTGGACGCCTGCACTCGGAAGCAGGACCGGCCATCGCCTGGCGCGACGGGACTTCCATCTGGGCTTGGCACGGAGTCGCCGTGCCGAACTGGGTCGTCACCGACCCCGACTGGATCTCCGCCGATGCCATCCAGCGCGAACCGAACGTCGAAGTGCGGCGCGTCATGGTGGAGCGCATGGGTTGGGAACGCCTCGTCAGTGAGGGGGGTGCCCAGAAGGTGCATGGGGATGACACCGGCGTGCTCTGGGAGCTCCACCCCCCACGTACGTCGCCGTGGCGGGAACGGCCGGCCAAGGTGGTGGAAGTCGTCAATTCGACCCCAGAGCCAGATGGCACGCGCCGCCACTACTTCATCCGGGTACCGCCCGAGATGACGACGGCCCGCCAGGCCGTGGCCTGGACCTTCGAGCTCGGTGAGGTCGAGTACCGGCCACTCGTCGAGACCTGACCGGCACCGGACACTGGCTCTGACTAGGCCGCGTACCCGAGTCGTTTGCCCCGCTCGGCTGCGCGCTACTGACCGAACTCGAGCACCAGCGGCGCATGATCACTGAAGATCGTTCGCATCACCGGACCGAATCGGTACGAGATCGATGCGGCTCATGGGACTACGGCCACATCCTCCCGGTCGAGACCGATCAGTTGGTGCGCTTTGGCTTCGCGGTCGTGGGTGAGGGGCGCGTCTTGGACACCGAGCGAGTGAAGGCATCGCCCTTTGCCGTCCATTGCTCGCCGAAACTGCGCGGCTTGGCCTTGGGAGAGCGCTGGTGGCCCGGGATCTTGCTGACTGGCTTGCTGGTCATTGCGAACCTCCTATGAGGCGGGCGAGGGATAGGAACAGGATAGTTACAACCGCAAGAATCATCGCACGGTTGAGCCAGCGCGCCTTGAACAAGGCTACCTGCGTTGCACGGTTGATCGCCTCGGCGAGTGAACCCGCGAGTGCGGCATTGAAATCTGCGATCGGCAACTCGAGGTTCGCGATGACCGCGTCCACATCGGGGCCGAGAATGTGTGCTCGTGCGCGCATGGCGTAGAGGGCGAAGCTGACCGAGAGGATGCCCGCGACCAGAGCAATCAGAACGACCAAGAGTCCCAAGCCGTTGAGGACCGACTCGGAGCTAATGAATAGGCCTGCCAATGCTGCGAGGAACGCGGGCAGTAGGGCCGACTTGCGATCGAGGGCATCGAGGTTGCCGTCGGCAAGCTCTAGTTCAGCTTGTAGAGCAGACACGGCCGCTGCAGCACTGGCTTCGTTCGGAGGCTGCTCCTCATAATCATCGTCTTCGGCGTCGGATACTCGGTCCATGCGCGCCTTCCAGGAGAGTGCCGGGGTGTGCAGCCAAAGGTACCCGGCGCCGATTACTGGCGGCTTACCGGTTTGCCGGCGCGGGCACGGTCGGTCACCGGATGCGCTGAGGCACTCGATCCGCTCGCCTCTCCGCGCTGGCACTCGGGGCTATCGGCCGATAGACGGGCGTCGACCGATGGTTTCGCCGGCCCTTCGCGCGCTGTTACCCGATATATCACCAGTGATATAACCGCTGAGCGCGTCAACGTGGCTGGCACATCTGGGTCACGTTCGAAGCGAGTCGATGACCCCCCGGCGCTCCGTTCGGCCACCGGCCCGACCTCGTTTCGGCCTTGCGTCGCTCCCGACCTACCGTCGTGCCTGACCGTCGTCGTCGCGCGAACGCTGGGCGTTCGAGGAGCGGTAGTAGGCGCGCTTCCGGTCGAGCTCGGGCATCGCCGCGGAGAAGGCGGTCTCTTCCGCGACCAGCTGGGCCGACAGGTCCTGGAGCGCGGCATCGGAGCCGGCGTAGCTGTCGATGCGTCGGGCGACGCCGCGGAGGGCGTGGCGGGCGCCGCGGTACTCGCCGATGCGGTTGAGGCGCACGGCATCGGTCCGGGCGCGAGCGGCATGGATTGTGGCCACGGCACGGTCGACATCGCGGTCGCGCGGCTGGGCATCGTTGGCGGCATGGCTGTCGTGGGCCCAGGCCAGGGTGCAGCCATCGGCCTTGAGCACGCCGTCGCGGTCGCCGATGGTGAAGAAGACGGTCGTGTGCGCGCCCTCGGGCACGTCCGGGAAGCGCACGCGCAGGACGACCTCCACCTGCTGGCCGACGACGAGGTCGCCGATGAGCAGGCGCTGGATCCCCGGCACGCCGACCGCCGCGGCAACGGGGGAGAACGGCTCGACCTCCAGCTCCGGGGCGTGCTTGACCTCGATGGTCACCTCGCGGGCGACGGTGTCGAGCAGCTCGCCCAGCTCGCTCGTCATGTAGTCGGGGATCTGCTCCGGCCGCTCGACGAAGTAGAAGTGGCCCCCGCCGGCATCGGCGATGGCGGTCAGCAGCGTCTCGTCGAAGTCGGCCCCGACGCCGAAGGTGCTCGTGCCGATGCTCGACGCGCGCAGGTCGGCAGCGTACGCGGCCAGCGCCGTCGGATCGATGACGCCGTGGTTGGCCAGGCCATCGGTCAGGAGCAGGCAGCGGTTGACGCCATCCGCGCTGAGGTGGGCCTTGATGCCATCGGCCCCGGCGCTCCAGCCGCCATGCAGGTCGGTGGAGCCGCGGGCGTCCACGTCCTGGAGCCGCAGCAGCGCCTTCGTCTTATTGGCGGGGCTGGCGAGGCAGGAGGCGACCACCGTCTCGACCTGCTGGTCGTACGTGACGATTGCGAACCGATCCTTGGGTGCCAGTCCGGTGAGCGCGCGCTCGACGGCGTACTTCGCGAGCGCCAGCTTCGAGCCGGCCATCGAACCGGACCGATCGAGGACGAACGCGACGTTGACCGGTGCGCGCTTCGGCGCCTTGCGGGTTCGCTGCTTGGGCGCGGTCGCCCGCAGCAGGACGTAGCGGGTGGATCGCGCGCCGGCGCGGACGAGCGTGCGGTCGGTGCGAGCGGTAAATGTGGTCATGCGAGGAGTGTCGCGGGCGCTTGTGACAGCAGTCTGTCGCGATCTCCGGGCGGCTACGGCGTTCGGATCAGTCCCGGTCTTCGGCCCAGTCATGCCGCTGTCAGCCGATATATCACTACTGATATAACCGCTGAGCGCATGCGCGATGACGGGGTCGTTCCGCCTCCGCCCTGTGTTTGCGTACGTATCGTACAATTCGTACATGAACGAGCAACGGATCAGCGAGGCGCGTGAATCTTTCTCCACGACGGTGAATCGGGTCACCTTCGGCGGGGAGCGCGTCGTGCTGACGAAGCACGGGAAGCGCGTGGCGGCCGTCGTGCCGATCGAGGATCTCGAGCTCCTCGAGAGTCTCGAGGACGCCCGCGACCTGGACGAGGTGCGTGCCGCGCTTGCCGAGCCGGCGAATCGCGAGCGCATCGGCTGGGATGAACTCAAGGCGCAGCTCGGCCTCTAGCGCGACCCGCACTCACCGTGTACTCCATCGAATTCCTGCCCTCGGCCGCAAAGGCGTTCTCGAAGCTCGAGCGTCGCGTCCAGGTGCGGGTCGCCCGGCGCATCGACCGGCTGGCAGGGGATCCCCGCGCCGATGCCGTCAAGCTTCGTGGCGCCGATGACATCTGGCGTGCCCGCGCCGGGGACTATCGAGTCCTATACCAGATCGCGGACGACCGACTGATCGTGCTCGTCGTCCGAATCGAGCATCGCCGAGAGGTATATCGGTAGCGTCCCGTTAATGGCTTCTTCGGTGGTCTGAGCTCTCTCTTGACCATCTTGGTAGGAATGCTTACAGTTTCAGTATGAAAACCCGGGTCTCCGAGAAGGGGCAGATCACGATCCCAAAGGCCGTGCGGACGAAGCTCGGACTGCGTCCGGGGACGGTGCTGGAGCTCGAGGCGGAGCGCGGTCGCCTCATCGGGCGCAAGGCGAGCGGACGGGACATCGTCGACGAGCTCTACGGCTCGTTGCCGCTCGACGAGTCCGTGGATGACTACCTCGAGCGTGCACGGGGCCGGTGATCACTGCCGTCGACAGCTCGGTCCTGCTCGACGTGCTGTCCGGCGATGTGGCTCACGGTCCACGGTCTGCGGCAGCGCTGCGGCAGGCGTCAGCCGACGGCGCGCTCATCGCCTCGACGATCGTGTGGGCGGAGGTGATCGGCGCTCACGACGAGCCGCGAAGCGTGACGACCAAGCTCGATCGGCTGGGCCTGGATGTCGTCCCGGATGACCGCGAGGTGGCAATCGCGGCGGGTCGCGTCTATCGGGCATACCGCAGAGCCGGCGGAACCCGGCGGAGGATCCTGCCGGACTTCCTGATCGGCGCCCATGCGCAGATCCATGCCGATCGGCTGCTGACCAGGGACCGGGGCTTCTATCGGTCGTCCTTCAGCCGTCTCAAGATCCTGGAGCCCTGATCATCACGCGCCGCTTAGCGAGGGATGGAGCCGATGTCGTACGAAGCCGATCCGCGAGTCGACGAATACATCGACGCGCTGCCGGAGTGGCAGCAGGAGATCTGTCGCGAGGTGCGCGAGCTCGTCCACGACGCCGATCCGGAGCTGGTCGAGACGGTCAAGCGGCGGGTGCAGCCGTACTTCGTGCTCGAGGGCAACGTCGCCGCGCTGTTGGCGGCGAAGGACCACGTCAACGTGTTCCTGTATGACCCGAGCGTGTCCGACCCCGACGGCATCATCACCCACGGGCACGGTAATTCGACAGGCCGCCAGATCAGCATCCGGCAGGGCGAGCAGATCAATGCGCAGGCGCTCAAGCGGATATTCCAGGAGATCATCGCCAACAACCGCACCGGCGGCTGGCGCAAGCTCCCGCGGCATAACTGACGCCGCTTGGGCCGAATAGGATGAGCTCATGACAGAGAAGCTGCCTCACCCTGTTCTCGGCGATCGATTCACCGATGCCTTCGCGTACGCGGTCCATCTCCATGCGCGCCAGGCACGAAAGGACACGACGATCTCGTACCTCACCCACCTGATGGCGGTGTGCAGCCTGGTGCTCGAGGACGGCGGCGACGAGGATCAGGCAATCGCCGCGCTGCTCCACGATGGCCCTGAGGATCAAGGTGGTCAGCCAATCCTCGACGAGATCCGCAAGCGCTTCGGCGATGAAGTCGCGAACCTGGTGGATGGCCTGACCGACACGCTCGAGTTGGAAAAGCCGCCGTGGGAAATCCGCAAGAGGGATTATCTGGCCCGCCTCCAGGACGAACCGATATCGGTCCTCCCAGTGTCGCTGGCTGACAAGCTCCACAACCTTCGTTCGATCGCCGTCGACCACGCGAATCTGGGGGAGGCAGTGTGGAAGCGATTCCGCGCGGGGCGGACACAGCAGGAGTGGTACTTCACCGCATTGCTCGAGGTCTTCGAGCGCCGGCTGCCAGACTCGAGGAACCTTCCCGAATTTCGGCGCCTCATCGCCGATGTCTTCGGCAGCAAGCCGGGATGACGCGTCCGGTTCGCCGGGCCGTAACCGACTGGTAAGGCGCTGGTAACGACCCGACTGGCATGCTCGATGTGAGCGCGCTGGTTGACGTGGCGCTTATGTCTGACAAAATAGATGTGTTGATGTGCCCATTCAGTTCAGTCGATCGGCGTCGCGGCACGGAATCAGCCGGGCTCGAGCGACGCATGTTGTGCAGACGTGCCCGCTCCCACTGTATTCGCCCGAAGCAGAGGATGAGGACCTCGTCGCCTTTAGGCAGGTGATGGAGACGCACGGCCGATGAAGACCAAGAGCGGACGCGTCCTGAGGCACGACGAAGTGGATGTCCTGGCGGCCAGGGTCGAACAGGGCTTGGATCTGTCTCGCTGGGCGCCACGCCGTGGGCGCCCCTCCTTAAGCGAGGCAGGCTTTGGACCGTCGCCTCGTGTCGGTGCCCGCGTCTCCGGCGAGACGTACGAGGGATTCCTGAAACGTGCGGAGGCCGAGGGACGAACGCCGAGTGAAGTGGTGCGAAGCCTGGTCGAAGCGTATGCCTCTGAGGTTCGGCGTTAGCGTGCGAGGACCATTCCTCAAGGAGCTGCGGGCGATGCTCCTCGCTCACTACTTGCCCGTCTTGCGCCAGCGCAGCCCCTGTCAGCGGATATATCACTACTGACATATTCGCTGACAGCACGCCGACGCTTCCATAGACAAGGGGCCGCCAAGGATCCCCGTCAACTTACGTCCATATTGACACCCATCCATGGACCCATGAGAATGTGGGGTATGGCAACTCGGATGAAGCGCACGTATAACCTGGCCCCGATGACGGTTCATCGCGTCCGGGAGATGGCTGAGCGCTACGGCGTGGCATCGTCGCAGGACGCCGTCATCGAGCTGGCGGTCGACGAGCTGGAGCGCCGGATGCGTGAACGGCGCGAAGCCGATGCCTGGGAGCATGCGGCCACCGATCCCCAGTTCCAGTCCGAGGTCGACGAGGTCGATGTTGCGTACCGCTCCGCCGATCGAGAAACGTGGCCGGCCTGACCGGGCCGCTGCGCTGGTCGGTGGTCATCGTGGATCTCGACCCGGTCCAGGGGCATGAGCAGGCCGGCGAGCGGCGCGCGCTGGTGGTGTCGTACGAGCCATTCCATCGGTCTGGGCTGGCGACGGTCTGCCCAATCACCGCAGCGCGCAGCGAGCCGCGCTACCCCGGCGACGTGCCGATTCGTGCCGGGGAGGCTGGCCAGACCCGCGACGGCGTGATCTTGTCCAGCCAGATTCGAACGATCTCGCTCGGCCGCGTTCGCTCGGCGCCGATGGGTGTCATCCAGGATCGCGCGGTTCGTCGGGCCGTGCGCGCTTCGCTGGCCCATCACCTCGGGCTGGACATCCCAGCTATCGCGGACGGCGCCCGAGCCTGACCGTCGTTCAGACCCTCGGATCAGCGGAGGGCTCGCTTCAGGAGCTCGATGGCGTCTCGCTTGCGAGCGACGACATGCTCGAGCAGATGCTCCGATGCCTCGCCCTCGGCGACGTCGGCATCGGCGGGGATGGCGGCGACCACCGCGTCGAGCGCCTCGCGCTGCATGGTCGCGAGCAAACCGATGGTGACGCGCCACTTCGCGGCCTGCTTGATCTGCGCAATCTTCAGCGCAGGCGAGCCGCCCAACGACGCGATGCGGGCTGCGACCCGCTCGACATCGCGCAGCTCGTCAGCGGCTACCTGGCGTAGGTGCATACCCAGCGCGACGCCCTCCGGCCCCGGGAGCGTGCCGGCCGCGACCGCGGCGGCCAGCGCATCGCGCGCCAAGAGCGGCAGCGCCTTGTTGAGGTCCGCGATCAGCGTCTTCGCATCCGTCTGTTCACCCATGTCGGCGCTCCAATGCAACTGATGTTCGGGGTGTCGGCCTGCGAGTGCTACAATTGTGCGTCATGACGTCCGGCACACCGAAACCAGAGCGCGTGGGGATTCGCGAGCTCCGCCAGAACCTATCGGTCTACGTGCGCCGCGTGCGTGAGGAGGGCCGCGCCTACGAGGTGACCGAGCGTGGGGAGCCGGTGGCGCGCCTGATGCCGCTCACCGACCGGCCGGCGAGCATCATCGAGCAGATGATTGCCGATGGTCGGGCGACGCCGCCGACGCGCGAGTGGAAGGACCTGCCGCCGCCCGTCAAGCTGCCCGGCCGACCGCTGTCGGAGGTCCTCCAGGAGATGCGCGACGAGGATCCCCGGTGAGTTCTTGCTATCTGGATGCGTCGGCGCTCGTCAAGCTGGTGACCGATGAGGCAGAGACGGCTGCCCTGCGCGCGCACCTCGCAGCCTTCACCAGCCGATCGACGAGCCGGCTCGCCACCGTCGAGGTGCCGCGCGCCATGGCTCGGAAGGGCGTGGCCAGCATTGCCGCTGCCGCCGAGGCGTGGCAGCAGACCATCCAGGGCTTGGTCGTGATCGAGCTGGAACGGCGGATCGGTGAGGCCGCTGCCGCCGTCGATCCCGCTACCCTCCGATCGCTCGACGCCATCCAGCTGGCGACAGCGCTCTCGCTCGGTGACGAGCTGGACGCGTTCGTGACCTACGACGCCCGCCTCGCCGATGCCGCACGGGCTGCCGGCCTCACGGTCGTCGCGCCGGCATGAGGCGGGGCGCCTTGCGGCGGTCGGATTTCGGTGCCGTGGGGGCGGTCGTTCGCGCGGTGTCAGCCGCTATAGCGTTAGTGATATATCCGCTGACTGAATACGCCCGAACGGCCGCCAGATCACCCACGGCCGTTCGAGGAGTGGGAGCGGACGCTACGGGAGCTCGAGGAACCCGAGGACCTGCGAGCCCTGCTTGAAGACGATGCCGTTCGCCTCCTCGAGGCCGAGCAGATCGGCATTCGCCATGTCCCAGCCGGGTCCGTCGTTCTCGGTGTTGAGCACCTCGAGCATCTCAGGCTAGGCCAATTCTCGTGGCATGGGCGCATCGGCGAGTGAGTGCTCGAAAACGCCCTTCAAGGCTACTTCTTGTCGTCCGAGCCCCACGTATCCACTTCGGCATCGCCGGCTCGTTCGGCGAACAGCCCGCTCTCGGCGACCTTCTCGTGCTCGGGGTTGAACTCGTTGCCCATCTCGTATTCCGTGCGTTCGCGGTTGCCGGCCATCGGCTCCAGGCCTTCCTCGCTGGGTTCCGGAGTCGCGTCCGCCGAAGCGCCGGCGCCGGCACCACCCATGCCGCCTGACGCGCCCATGCCACCCGCGGCGCCGCTCGATCCGGCCGCCTGGGTCGCGCCATCGACGCCGAAGCCCCCGGTATCCCGCTCTTCGAGGTCGTCGGCATCGGTCCGGTGCTCGTCAGAGTCTTCTCGGTTGTCGCCCATGCCCAGGGCGTCCTTGGCCCGGTCAAACGGGCCCTTGTCGTGATCGGTCATTGGGTCATCTCCGCTGCGGCTCAGTTGCGCGTGTCATTGCAGGACTCGGGCCGCGCGCCCAATCCCGTCGGCGAATCGGTCTAAGAATTCCGCGGGCGGGTCATTGGCGGGGTGGTGCCCTGCGAGTCTGCCAAATACCCAGCCGGCGAGTAGCAGCGGTTCGATTGGCAAGCCGGTAGGGCGAATAGGCCGATTGCTACCCGGCTGGCGGGTATTTGGCAGAGTCGGTGCCGACGGGGGTGACAATGACCCGGCAGCGGGGTATCTGGCGGACTCGGGACCGGCGACTGCTGCAAGGCGCCGGCTCCGACTTGACCGAATTGTGGGAAAGTGAGAAAGTCGCACCCAAATCACGGGAGAACTCGATGTCGCTC
>JBBSLF010000062.1:0-9723 GCA_038255505.1 Candidatus Limnocylindria bacterium | reverse complement strand
TGATGGAGGCCGATGCGCGCCTGATCGTCGCCCGCGGCGGTCGCGGTGGCCGCGGCAACGTCCATTTCGCGAGCTCTACGCACCGCGCGCCGACGCATGCCGAGAAGGGCACGCCGGGCCATTCGGGCTGGATCGAGCTCGAGCTGAAGCTGATCGCCGATATCGGTCTCGTGGGCGCGCCCAACGCGGGCAAGTCGACGCTGCTGGCCGCGCTGACCGCCGCGCGTCCCGAGGTTGGGGCCTACCCGTTCACGACGCTGACACCCAATCTCGGCGTGATCGACCTGGACGAGGAACGTACCGCGGTCATCGCCGATATGCCGGGCCTGATCGAGGGCGCCAATGAGGGGAAGGGGCTCGGCCATCACTTCCTGCGCCACGTCGAGCGAACGCGAATGCTGGTCGGCGTCGTCGACGGTGCGGCGCGCGACCCGGTCGAGGAGTGGCGCGCCGTGGCCGATGAGCTGCGCCTGCACGACGCCAGCCTCATGGAGCGTCCGATGCCGCTCGTCGTCACCAAGCTGGACCTGGCCGAGTCGAGCGAACGCTGGCCGGAGCTGCGCAAGGCCCTGCGGGCCGATGGGATCGAGCCGATCGGCGTCAGCGCCCACGATGGGACCGGGCTGAAAGCACTCCATGCCACACTGGTGACCACGCTCGATGCGGCACTCACCAAGGCCATCGAGGACCCGGCACCCGACGAGATGCGGATTCATCGCTTCGATCCGCTGGCCGAGGGCTGGCAGGTCACCCCGGAGGATGGCGGCTTCCGCGTCAGCGGCCGTCGCATCGAGACGGCGGCCGCGCGCACGGACTTCGAGAACGACGAATCGCGCGATCGGTTCTGGCGCATGCTCGAGCGGTTGACCATCGACGTCGAGCTGCGCAAGGCGGGCGCCGGTCCGGGCAGCATGGTGCGCATCGGGCGCACCGAGCTCGAGTGGGGTGACGAGGATTGATCATGTCGCTCGTGGCGCCCGAGGTGGCTGAGGTCGCCGAGCGTCGCCGGATCGGCGTGCTGGGCGGAACGTTCGACCCGCCGCACCTCGGACACCTGTGGCTTGCCACGCTGGCCGCTGACGCCATCGGTCTCGACCGGGTGCTGTTCATGCCGGCAGCGCAGCCGCCGCACAAGGGCGGTCAACTCGTGACGCGCGCAACGGATCGGTTGTTGATGACGCGCCTGGCCATCACCGGCGACACTGCGTTTGAGCTGAGCGGGATCGAAATGGAGCGACCAGGGCCCTCGTACACCATCGACAGCGTGGACGAGCTGGAGCGCGCTCATCCCGACGCGAAGCTGTTTCTCATCATGGCCGCCGATTCACTGGAGCAGATTGACACCTGGCGCGAGCCGGATCGGCTGTTGGAGCGGATCGAGTGGGTGGTCGGGCCGCGGCCGAGGACCGCTCTTCCGGATCGGTCCGCGCTGGAGGATCGGTTCGGCGCTGCCGCCTCACGAATTCATCTGCTCGAAGGACCGTCGCTGGATGTGAGCAGCTCCGAGATTCGTCACCGGGTGGCGGCCGGGAAGGCCATCCGGTACCTTGTGGCGAGCGGCGTCGAAGAGCTGATCGTCGAGCGAAGGCTCTACCACCGTGGCTGAAGGGGAAACTGCATCGGTGACCGAACCGGAGCGCGTGGAGATCCCGGCCGATGCCGCCGAGCTGGCGCATCGCATCGTGGAGATTGCGTCAGACAAGAAGGGCAATGACATCGTGATGCTGCGCATGGCAGAGCTCACGACCATGGCTGATTTCTTCGTCATCTGTTCGGGCCGATCCGATCGCCAGGTGTAGGCGCTGGCCGGCGCCATCGTGAATGAGCTGCGCGACGATGGTATCCGTCCGCGCGGCACCGAGGGCCGCCAGTCGGCACGCTGGGTGCTTCTCGACTTCGGCTCGGTCATCGTGCACGTCTTCGCCCCCGAGGAGCGCGAGTTCTACGGGCTCGAGCGCCTGTGGAGCAACGCCGTCCAGGTCGTCCGCGTCGTCTGACGGCCGAAAGTACCGGGCTGGTACCGACGGAGTGGCCCATCGGTCCCATTGAGAGGGCTGACCAACCTTCGCATGCTGCGGTACATGACCGTCCAGCCGCGACTATCGCGATCGATCGAGACCTGCCGCTTCTGCAATGGAGCGCTGGTGACAAGCGTGTACGACACAATCTTCCGCGACCCAGAAGCCGATGAGCGCCTCTTCTTCGCCATCCCCGGCGCGCTGTGCGTGCCCTGTCGTCAGCTCTACGTCGACCAGCAGCTGATCGGCATCCTGGGGCTCGACGGCGCTCGTTGCACCTTCGCCATCGAGTCGGATCGCGTTCTCACCGCCGGACAGGCCCCGGCCGCCTGAGACCACTGCTGCCAACTTGACAACTTGGCAAAATGCGTCCAAGGTCAGCCGATGACCGCCATTAACTATTCCCTTGCGCGTGATGCGCTCGCAGACCTCTTCGATGCGGCGATAGATCACTTGCCCACGCAGATCGAGCGACGTCGATCAGGAGAGGCGGTGCTGATCTCGAGCGATGACCTGCGGAACGTGCTGGAGCGTCATGAGTTCTCGCCGCAGGTCTACTTCGAGGCCGAAGCCGTATCGATCTGGCTCCCCGAGCTGGCAGTCTGGGCCGATGGTGATGATCTCGTCACCGCGAAGGATGACCTCATCGGTGAGGTGCGTCAGTACGTGGAAGAGTTCGCCAGCGACGATCGCCTCCGTCGGGCACCCAATCATCGGGATCGCGCGCCCTGGGTCCTGCGAGCTCGCCTGCTGGACGACGAAGAGCTTGAGGCGGCATTGTTCGCCGAACCGCAATACGAAACGTCAGGATTCACGGTTCCCGCGGAGCGGTGACCAGCTTTCGCGAACTCAAGGCGTATCTCGACAATGCTATCGGTTGGGAAGAAGTCCCGAACCGCTCGCGAGGGCGGAGTCGAGGCGGAGATCACTGGCGATATCAGAAGGCGCTTCCCGATGGTCGAGTTCTTCGCACCAAGGTCTCGCGCTCGCTCAACAAGGAGATCGGCCCAATCCTCCTGGGCCACATTCTCCGCCACCAGCTCGAGACCACCGTGGAGGAATTCCAGGCGACGTCCTCCGGGCAAGGAGAGGATCCTCGTGCGGTGCGCATGCCCGACGTCGAGCCGATGCCCGGCTGGCTCGTGATGCGTCTGATCCACACGGTTGGGCTCGACGAGCCAGCTGTGCGGGCGCTGACCCTGGCCGACGCTCTTGCCGCGTGGGATGACTACATCATGCGGTTGGCGGTCGAGGCGCAGCACGCCACTCGACCACGGCGCCGGTGATCTCGCACGCCGCGGGCCCTCAGCGATCGACCTCAGCTGCGGGTGGTCGGCGCGTCGGGTGCTGGACCGCGACCACCGGTTCGAGGATGGCGTCGAGGTCGGACCGGAATGCGGCTGCGTCGACCTTCGGTAGCCGGCCATTCAGTGAGTGTGTCACACGTGACACACGGTTCAATCTGACCCTTGGCGTCGTGCGGCCAGGAGGTGCTCCCCGAGCCAGGCGACGAGGGCGGGCTCTTCGGCCATCACGTTCGTCTTGATCGCCACGTCCGCCTCCCACAGGCCGATGAGCATCGCGTCCAGCTCCTCGCCCTTGTAGCGCCGAGCCGCGTCCACCAGCCGCTCGGCCATGCGGGCGTTGCCCCGCGCGATGCGCTTCGCGATCTCGTTCGGCGGCGTCCTGGCCGCTGCCAGGTCGCGGGCCACGATCAGGTCGCTGACCCGTCCCGCCAGCGAGGCGAGGATGCGCAGCCCCGGCTGCCCCTCCGACAGCGCGCGTCGCAGTGCGTCAGCCGCCGCCGCTGGCTCGCGGCGGTCGATGGCGTTGGTGACCGCGAAGACTGATGCCGGCCGCGTGTCGGCCGTGAGCGCCTCGACGTCCTCGACGCTGATCGGCCGGTCGCCCGCGTAGGTGGCGAGCTTGCGCAGCTCGCCGTCGGCGATGCGCGTCATCTCGCCGCGCTCGATATCGGTCTCCCAGATGGCGCCGCCGATCCGCTCGGCCAGGATGTGCGCCGCTCGCATCTCGATCTTCGCGCCGATCCGCGGGGCATGGCTCGTGATCCAGCCGCGCAGCTCGCCGCGTCGGGGCGCGTTCTGCTCCTCGATCCTACCGCCCCGTGCTTTCACCGCCTCGGCCAGCTTCTTGAGCAGCGCCGGTGGCTTCGTGATGTCGCGCGAGGGCCGCTCTTCGAGCAGCGCCAGCGCCGATCCGTCCGGCAGGTCGCTCACCAGCGCCAGCAGCCGATCCGCCGCGGCGGTCGAGCGCCCGGCGGCCTTGAGCGGCTGGCGCAGCACGGCAAGGTGGACGCCGAACATGCTCATCGTGCCGGCCTCGAGCCGGGCGCGGTCAATGGCGGCCTCGTCCGGCATGCGCTCGGGCACGATCTCGGTCCGCTCGGTGGCGCCCACCTCGGTTGCGAAGGCGCGCAAGGCGGTGTCGAGTCCAAAGCCATCATCACCGTGCAACAGTAGGAGCGCCACGGTCATGCACCGGCCTCCCACCCGGCGCGCAGGCGGGCAACAAGGGCATCCACGGACAGCCCAACCGCATCGGCCAGCTCCGCTTCAAGGGCATGCGCGGGCCGCCGTGCCGATTCGATGGAGCCCGCGTGCTCGGGATGGCGCAGCTTCATGTCGTCCAGCCGCTCGTCGATGGTCATGAATGCCTGGGCCACGTGCCGGTCCGCCACGGCAACCAGGACGGATGGCCAGCCGATCGGAAAGCGATCGTCGTCCAGCAGGGCGGTGATCGGATGGGAGGCGACCGGCATGGCGAGTTCCTCGTGGCCGAGCTCCTCCAGGCGGCGCGCGCCGACGATGCCGTGCTCGCCCCCGCTGCGGCGGACCTCGACCTTGTCGATGTCGTGCAGCAGTGCCGCCGCCTCGACCAGCGCGACGTCGACCGGGACACCTGCGCCCGCCACGAGTTCAGCGGCGGCCACGGAAACCCGAGCAACGCCCTCGGAATGAATGACGATCCCATCGGGCAGGACCTGCTCGTCGAGCAGGCGCCGTGCGGTGGATCGGTCGGGGACGGCCATGGACCGATGCTACCCGTCCGCGCGGCGCCGTGGACCGGGCGGGACGCGCTCATCCCGTGATCGGTCCGCACCTGGTAGCTGGAGCCGTCGCTGACGACCTCGATGTCGCCATCGGTATCGGTGCGCAGGACGGCTATTTCAGGGTGCGCAGCGAGCGCCGCCAATGTCTCCGGCGCCGGGTGCCCGTACTCGTTGCCCTCGCCCGAGGAGATGGTGGCGACCGTCGGCCGCGTGGCCTCCAGCAGCTCCGGGCTCGTCGACGAGTGTGACCCGTGATGGCCGACCTTGAGCAGATCCACCGGGGCCAGCAGGCCGCGTGAGATCAGCACCGATTCGACCGGTTCCTCGGCGTCGCCGGTGAGCAGGGCCGTGAAGCCGCCATGCCTCACGACGAGCACGACCGAACCGTTGTTGATGTCGCCCTCGGGGAGTGGAGCGGCCGCATCGGCATCGGTGGGGTAGACCACTTCGACCGTCGTGGCGGCGCCGAGCTGCCAGATCTGTCCGGTCCGCCCCAGGGTCAGCGGCACGCCGGTGGCGGTCGCATCGGCCACCAAGCGTTCGTTGGCCGTATTCTCAAACGCAATCCCCGCGTGCAGTACTGCGCCCACCTCGAAGCGATCGAGGACCTCGATCAGGCCGGCGACGTGGTCCTGGTGCGGATGCGAGAGCACCAGCAGGTCAAGCCGACGCTCGAAGAATCCGAGATTGGCACCCAGGCGTCGCAACGTGAGTTCGGGGTCGGGGCCGCCGTCGACGAGCATGGTGGCGCCATCGGGGGCCTCGACCAGGATCGCATCGCCCTGGCCGATGTCGAGTGACGTCACATGCAGGCGCCCATCGGGGCGTCCCGCAACAGTCACAACCAGCAGGACGGCCACCAGCAGTCCGGCCGCGGGCAGTGGACGGACGAGACGCGCGAGCGCGGCCATGGCTCCCGTCATGGCCTCGTCCGGGACCTTCGCCGCCTCCTCGGGTGGTGCCTCATCCCGCATGGCCCAGCTGGCAAGCGCCAGGATCGGCAGCCAGGCGATGGCGATCGGCGCGGGGATGCTGACGTCAACCGCGGCCAGCGGGACCGATGCGACGAGATGCCCGACCGAGATCATGGCCAGCAGCACGAGCCAGCTGGATCCGCCGAGGAACCATCCGATGGCGTCGCCCATCGGCCCGAGCGGCAGGGCCGACAGCACCGCGCCACCCATTGCGGTCAACGCGCTGAACAGCATCGCCAGCGGGACGAGGGGAACGACGAGCACGTTCGCGATCGGCGCGACGAGCGAAAGGCGCTCGAAGTTCACCAGGATCACGGGCAATGTCGTGAGCTGCGCTGCCATGGTCAGGGCGACTGGCTCGCGAATCCAGCCCGGCCATGAATCCAGCCGCCGCTCGATCGAGCGGCCGAACCAGATGAGGCCGGCCGTGGCCAGCAGCGACAGCTGGAATCCGACATCCCACAGAACCGATGGAGCGGCCAGCAGCATCACGAGCGCCGCCAGGCCCAGGGTGGAGGTCGCGTGCGCCCGGGAGCCACCGAGCCGCCCGACGAGCATGGCAGCCGCCATCAGGGCGGCACGCACGACCGATGGACTGGCTCCGGTGAGGATGACGTAGCCGCCCACCACGCCGGCCGCGGCGAGTGCCGTGGTCCAGCGTCCACCCGGGTGGCGCTCGAGCGGCCGGACCAGCGCCATGACGAGCGCGGCCACGATGGCGATGTTCCAGCCCGAGATCGCCACGACGTGGGTCAGGCCGGCCGTGGCAAAGGCGTCATTGATCTCCGGCGCGATCGCGGCGCGTACCCCGAGGAGAATGCCGGCACCAAGCGCGGCTTCGGGCTCGGGCACGAGGTCATTGAGACCGTTCAACAGTACGGCTCGGAGCGCGGCCATGGCTGTGCTTGGACCGCCCGCGCCCTCGACGACCTGCGCCGAGCGAGCCCGGGCAATGCCACCGATGCCCTGGCGAGACAGGTACTCCCGATAGGCGAAGCCATCGAAGTCCTCGGCCAGTTCGACGCGCGTCCGCAGGATCAGTCGGTCCCCGCTGCGTGCGTCGATCCCGCGCGGGAGCCACACGAGCAGCCGGTCGACCATGCTGACTGGTTGTCCGTCAATGGTGGCGGTGACCTCCGACAGGACCAGCTGCAGCCGGTCGGCGCGCGGCCGCGGGTCATCGGCGACCGTCCCGACGAGGTCGTGCTCGGCGCCGTCGGCCAGTTGGGTCACGGTGGGCCGGCTTCCGTCGAGCGGTTCAGTGGCCAGATCCTGGCGCCACGTTCCTGCGGCCACGCCCAGCAGTCCGACCCCGAGCACCATGGCGACGACGCCGCGCACGCCGGCAAGCAGGCCGAGTCCCACTGCCGCGGCGCCAGCCAGCGCGGCGGCGACCGCTGCCGGACCGATGCCGAGATCGGTCAGCAGGATGCCGGCGGCCACCCCGCCGAGCGAGGCCGGCAGGAGGAGGTGCGCGCCGCCCACCGGTCAGCCGGCCGTCGCCAGCTTTGCGATGTCCTCGAGTTGCCCGCGATTGATGACGCCGCGCGTCACGGCGTCATCCAGCGAGGCAAACGGCCGTTCCTGCCGCGCGGCCACGATCTTCTGGACGGTGACCGGACCGATGCCAGGCAGCGCCTCCAGCTCCTCGGGCGTCGCGGTGTTGAGGTTGACCAGCGCCGCGCTGGAGCCGGTTCCACCGCCTGCACCCGGCGCCGGAGGTATCGAAGCCCCCGCCGCGGCGTTCGCAACTTCACCGATGCGCGGCACCCTGATCTGGGCGCCGTCGACCAGCGGCTGCGCGAGGTTGATGGACGCAGAGGCCGCGACGAGATCGGCATCGGCTGCATATCCGCCGGCCGCCGCGATGGCGTCACCGACGCGTGAGCCCAACGGCAGCTCTCGGATGCCCGGTTCGGCGACGGCTCCCTGGAGGTCAACCACGATCGTGGTCGAGCCGGTCCCTGGCAGCGCGGCGGATGCCGACGCGGCGGGCGTTGCGAGCAACAGCGCTCCGGCGGTCGCGGAAGGAGCCTCGCCGACAGCGGGCGCCACCATCACCCATGCGGCGGCGATGGCGAGGACGAGTGCGCCGCCCCCGGCGGCCAGCAGGATGCGATCTGCGCGGGACACGGACCACCTCCGAATGGGAGGCGAGGCGCGCGTTAGAAATCGATGTCTGCGTCCGAAGCTCGGCGTCCGGGCACTCGACGCCGGGCTCCGGAAGCAGGTGGCAGAGCCTACATGTGTGCCACTTACCGGACCCTTACCACCGCATTACCGGAGTCTCGCTCGTGTCCATTACGGCGCTCAGTCGCGCGGGGTGACCACGTTGACGAGCTTGCCGGGGACCTGGATGACGCGCATCGGCGCACGGCCGGACAGATAGCGCTGCACGTGGTCGGAAGCGAGCGCCAGACGCTCGATCTCTTCGGCTGACGTGTCAACCATGACAACCAGCCGGTCGCGCAGCTTGCCGTCCACCTGCACCGGCAGCTCGATCGTGTCGGAGGCGGCCAGCGCCGGATCGGCGATCGGCCACGACTGGCGGTGGATGCTGTACTCGTGGCCGCGGCGCGCCCATAGCTCCTCCGCGATGTGCGGTGCAACTGGCGCCAACAGCAGGAGGAGCGTATCGACTGCCTCCGCGTAGGCGGCGCCGCTTGCCTGTCCTGCCTCGCGCGTCCGGATGAGGGCGTTCGTCAGCTCCATCAGCTTGGCGATGGCGGTGTTGAATCCGAAGTCAGCGTAGTCGTCGCCGACGGACGCGATGGTCGAGTGCGTGACGCGCCGCAGCGCGCGGTCCAGTTCCTCCGCCGTGCCCGGCATATCGGAGTGTGCCGCCGAACGGTCCAGGTCGCGTTGGCTCGGCTCCGCGGCGCCCCACACGCGGCCCAGCCAGCGGTGGATGCCGTCGATCCCCGATGGATTCCACGGGCCGCCCTGGTCCCAGGGACCGATGAACATCAAGAACGCGCGCACGGTGTCCGCGCCATATCGGCTCACCAGGTCGTCGGGCGCCTGGACATTGCCGCGAGACTTGCTCATGCGCTGCCTGTCGGCTCCGAGAATCTGGCCCTGGTTGCGCAGCCGCAAGGTCGGCTCGTCGAACCCGAGGAGCCCCAGGTCCCGCAGCGCCTTGGTGAAGAAGCGGAAGTACATCAGGTGCATCACGGCGTGCTCGGAGCCGCCTGTGTAGAGGTGGATGGGCATCCACTCGTCCACCTTGGCGCGATCGAACGGCCCGTCGGTTGCTTGCGGGGAGCAGAAGCGCAGGAAATACCAGCTCGAGTCGACGAATGTGTCCATCGTGTCGGTCTCGCGCCGAGCGGCCGCACCGCAGACCGGGCACGTGGCATTCAGGAAGATGGCGTGCGATTGGAGCGGTGACACACCGGTCGGCGCGAAGTCGACGTCGGTTGGCAGCACGACCGGCAACTGGTCGTCGGGGACCGGTTGCGCGCCGTGCTCGTCGCAGTACACGATCGGGATCGGCGCGCCCCAGTAGCGCTGGCGTCCGGCGACCCAGTCGCGCTGCCGATAGGTCACGGCAATCGAGCCCTGGCCGCGTTCCTCCAGCGCGTGGGTGATCGCGCCGATCGCCTCTGATGCTGGCATCCCGCTGAACTCGCCGGAGTCGATGAGCACCTCGTCGTCAGAG
>JBBSLF010000061.1:0-9817 GCA_038255505.1 Candidatus Limnocylindria bacterium | reverse complement strand
CGGACAGGATGATCGAGGGTGTCCCTCGGATCGTCCCGGCCACCAGCTCACCCGCGTGCCCCTCGACGGCGGCGCCGGGGATGTGCGGCAGATCGCCGTAGCTGATGACGACCCGTGGCTCCGCATCCAGCAGCTCGACGACTGCCCCCAGGCCGGATCCGAGGATGGCGGCAATGCGTGGCTGACCGAGCGTCGGCTCAGCGGCCAGGTGCTCCCGGAGGGCGTCGGTCGTCTCCGCGATCCGGCGATCGAGCTCCAACTACATCCGCTCCAGGAGGTCACGCTTCTTGGCCTCGTATTCCTCGGGCGTGATCAGACCCTTGTCACGCAGGCTGGCCAGTCGCTCGAGGGTCGTGCCCAGCTCATCAGCGGCCGAACGCGGCTCGGGCATCGGAGGAGGCGGAGCCACAGGCGCCGGCTCGGCCGAGTCGTCATGAATGGCGACGCGGTCGGATCCCGCCCGTGGCGGCATCGGCTCAGCGCGCTGCATCTGCGGCTGATCACCCTGCCGCTGGTAACGCGGCTGGGCGAGATCGGGGCGCTCGAGCATCTCCTTTTGGTTCAGCATCGACTTCTTGAAGTCGATCGGGTCAGCGATCATCGGGAAGTCGGCGATGTTGGACCCGCCGACCTCCTCAGCGGCCGTCAGGATATCGAGCGTGCCATAGCCGAAGATTCGGCCAAAGAGACTCTGATCCAGGCGTGCGTCGTTGATCTTCTCGAGGTTGGAGTCGGACATGCTCTTGTTGAGCACACCCTCGGCGCGGATGACGCGTCGAGTGGTGATCAGCCATTCCTGGCTGCGCCAGTCCCAGAGCACGAAGCCGATGTAACCGATGGCCACCAGGAGTGCGGCCACCGCGATCAACGTCACGATCCCGTCGAGCGTCTCGTTCACGAACTGCTCCGTGCCCGAGAAGAGGAATATGACGGCCGCCAGCGCGACGATCATCAGCAGGATCCAGATCCAGGTGCGCGCAATGATCGCGAACCAGTGCTGGCGGCTCTCGTAGACGACTTCCTCGCCACGGCTGAGAAGGTTGCGAGCGTAGCTCATCGGTATGGCGCTCCCGTCGGTTGCTTCAGGCTCTCGGATGCGCTCTCGCGTACACCTCTCGGACACGCTCGCCGGTCAGGTGGGTGTAGAGCTGGGTGGTGCTGATGCTAGCATGGCCGAGCAGGGTCTGGACCACGCGCAGGTCGGCCCCACCCTCCAGCAAATGGGTTGCAAAGCTGTGCCGGAACGTATGCGGCGAGACACGTTCGGTCACACCCGCCACCTCGGCCCAGCGCTTCACCAGGCTCCAGACGGACTCCCGGCTCAACCGCCGTCCTCGGAGGCCGACGAACACGGCGGCCGTCGGCTTCCCGGCCGTCCAGCTTTCTCGTGGACCGATGCGATACCGATGCAGGCGCTCGCGCGCCTCGTCACCCATCGGCACGCGCCGCTCCTTGTTGCCCTTGCCGATCACCCGCACCTGTTGATTTGCCATATCCACGCGGTCGGTATCGAGGCCGACGAGCTCGCTGACTCGCAGGCCGCAGGCATACAACAGCTCGAGGATGGCTCGGTCCCGTATGCCGATCGGCTCATCTGGCGGCGGCGCGTCCAGGATGCGCACGATATCCTCGGGCGCGAGCACGTCGGGAAGGTACGTGCCAGGCCGCGGCGCGTCGATGAGGGCGGGCACGTCGCGCGTCGCGTGGCCCTCGCGCAGGGCGAACGCGTAGAAGCTGCGCACCGCCGCGCTCTTGCGGGCCTGGGTGCTGCCTTTCGCACCCGTTCGCTGAAGCGCGGCCACGAAGTCGATGAGCGGCTGGGGGTCATCGGTCCATCGTGTGCCCGCCTGTCCCGCAAACTGCGCCAGATCACGCCGGTAGGCCGATATTGTCAGTGGCGAGAGCCCGCGTTCGACCCGCAGCTCGATCAGGAACGACCGCACGGCCTCCGCCAGTGCCGGGTCCGGGTCCGTTCCGAGGCTGTCCGTGGCGTCGTCGTTCACTGCTGCAGGGAGTCAGCCGACCGCAAGAGCGCCTCGGCCGCCGCGTGCGCCTCATTTCCAGCGCCTTCGCCGGCGAGCATGGCCGCCAGCTCCGCCGAACGCTCGTCGGGTGACAGGAGGCGTGCCACGGTCGTGGTTCGGCCGTCGATCACGCGCTTCCCGACAACGAGATGCGCGTCGGCATGCGCGGCCACCTGCGGCAGATGAGTGACACACAGCACCTGGTGGTGTGCGCTCAGCGCTCGAAGCCGCTGTCCCAGCGCTGCTGCGTTGCGTCCGCCCACCCCCGCATCGATCTCGTCGAAGATGAGCAACGGCGTCTCATCGGTGGCGGCAAGCACGACCTTCAGGGCCAGCGACATTCGGCTGGACTCTCCACCGGACGCAATCCTGCCCAGCGGTCGTGGCGGCTCGCCCGGGTTCGGGGAGAACATGAACGTGACGCGATCGGCCCCGTTGGTGGAGATCTCGGTGGGTTCGACGTCGACCCCAAAGGCGTTGGCTGGCAGCCCGAGCGGCGGCAGCTCAGCGTTGACCGCCGCGACCAGCCGGCCTGCGGCATCGTGCCTCGCAGCGCTCAGCGCCTGGCCGGCCGTCTCCAACGTTGAACGCAGCTGCTGTTCAAGCTGCCGGAGCCGATCACGCTCGCCCTCCTGGTCCTCGAGCCGCTCCAGCTCCTCACCTGACGACTGGCCGAAGGCGATAACTGCCTCGAGCGAGTCGCCGTACTTGCGACGCAGGTCATACAACAGGGACAACCGCTCCTCGGCGGACGCGCGGCTCGCGGGATCAAGGTCCACGCCATCGGAGGCGGCTTCGACGTCGCGAGCGAGATCCGATACCTCGGCTGAAAGTAGCGCGATCCGGTCCGCCAGCGGAGCGAAGCGCTCGTCATGCTGGGCAGCGGTCGCCAGGCTGCGCTCGACCGCGCTGAGCGCGTCTCGCGCGCCGCCGTCGTCGCGGAGGGCAGCCACCGCCTCGGATGCCGCCACCGCAATGGTTTCGGCGTGCTGCGCGGCACGAAGCTGCGCCTCGAGCTCGACATCCTCGCCGGTGGTAAGGCGCGCACCGGAGATCTCTTCGACCTGGTGGCGAAGCAGCTCCGTGCGGCGTGCCAACTCGTGGGCATCGGTCAACAGCTCGGTCGCTGCCGCCACTGTCGCGCGCCAGCCGCGATGTGCCGTCGCCACCGCGTCGACGGCACGCTCGTGGCCGCCGAATCCATCGAGCAGCTCGCGCTGCCGTGCCGGCTCGAACAGTCGCTGCTGGTCGTGCTGGCCGTGGATCTCGCCGAGACGCGCGCCGAGCGCGGCCAGCCCGCCGACCGTCACCGCCCGATCATTGACTCGTGCCACGGAACGGCCGTCGACCGACACCTCGCGGTGGACGATGAGGGTCCCATCCCCCGCCGCGACGAGATCGGCGAGCGGGCCATCGTCAGCGGCCAGCGGGACGTCGAAGATGGCCTCGACGCGAGACGCATCGGTCCCGGAGCGAACCTGGTCGGTGCTGGCGCGAGCGCCCAGGACCAGCGCCACCGCGTCAACCACCAGCGACTTACCCGCACCGGTCTCGCCGGTGAGCACCGTGAACCCGGGCGCCAGGGCGAGCCGGACGGACTCGACCAGCGCAAAATTTTCGACCGTCAGCTCCCGCAGTGCCATGCGTGCAGTATCGACCTAGTACGGCAGGAGCGAGGCCTTGGTGCGCAGCAGGTCATAGAACGGCGTGCTGCCGGCCAGCTCGATCATGCGCAGCGGTTCCGGTAGCGCACGAACCTCCACCCGATCGCCGATCGCCATCGGCACGTCGGCCTGGCCGTCCAGGCTGACGAACGCCCCGTCGTGTACGTCCCGGAGCGTGAGGTGCACGACGTGATCCTCACCGGCCACGACGCTGTGCAGCGGCGAGAGATAGGCTGCGACCGGCGTGATGATCATGTTGCGCAGGCGGGGGTCCAGGATCGAGCCGCCGGCGCTGAAGCTATAGGCGGTCGACCCGGTCGGCGTCGCAACGACGACTGCATCGGCGACATAGGTGGCCAGGTGCGAGCCGGAGACCTCGACCTCGACCTGGATCATGCGCACGCGACTCCCACGGGCGACCACGACCTCGTTGAGGCACTCGTGCTCTTCGACGCTCCCGCTGGCGCGGACAAGGCGCGCAGCGATCCGAAACCGATTCTCGACGCCGTAGTCGCCGGCAACAACCTGCTCGAGCGCCGCCTCCAGGCCGTCCGACTCGACTTTTGCCAGGAAGCCGATCCGCCCGAGATTGATGCCCAGCGCCGGAACGCCCGAGCCGCCGATGGCCCGCGCGGTGCGCAGGAACGTGCCGTCACCACCGAGCACGCACACGTGGTCAGTGGTCGGCAGCTCGGCGCCGATGCGTTCGCGCGCATCACCAGAGGCATCCCAGGCTTCGACGCCGTTGCCTTCGCACCACGCGCGTCCACGTTCGAGGAGTCCCGGGGCACGTTCGCTGTACGGATTCCAGACGAACCCGATGCGCTTCATTCGGCTTCGGCCGCGCGCTGCTCCAGGCCGATGGCCAGGCGCTCCACGCTGCGTCGCAGCTCGGCCAGCTCGGTGGCGGTGTCGTTCGGCGTCGTGACCGCCGCATACGAACGGTCCAGGCCGGCGGCGATCAGCGCGCGCATCAGGCCGGATGGCGACACGCCGCGCGATGCGGCGACCTCCTCGACGCGGGCCAGGAGGGCATCGGGCATGCGCAGGCTGACGATCTGGCGCATCGTGTCCGGCGACGGCTCGGGCGTGGAAGGCTCAACCACCTCGAGCCCCTCGAAGCCGATGCCAAGCTGCTCGGACGTTGCGACTGCTCTGCGCTTCATCACGCAGATCGTAATACGCGCGTGCTACATCCGTACGCCAACACGACGATGCGCGTCTGCGGTCGACTCGGCCAGATACCCAGCATGAGGGTCGCTGTCACCGTCGAACCGGTCGACTCGGCCAGATACCCAGCATGAGGGTCGAATGAGGCCGATACGACCCCGAAAGCGCCGTATCATGCCACCGCTACCCGAGCGTCGGGTAATTGGCCGGCTCACCGCGTCTGACTCGGACAATCATGCGCCGGCGGGGTAAACCGACCGACTCACAGCGTTACTCGCGTCGGGTCGCGGGCAGATGTCCGCAGATGAAGCAGGAACTCGACATTGCCGTCACTTCCCGTGATCGGCGACCGATCCGTGCCCCATGCATACAGGCCAACCGCCTCTGCCGCGAGCGTGACCTCGCGCACAACTCGCTCGTGCACCACCGGGTCACGCACGACCCCGCCGCGCGGCACATCGTCTCGACCGGCCTCGAACTGCGGCTTGACGAGGGCAATGACGCGGCCATCAGCGGCCAACAATGAACGGACGGCGGGCAGCACCAGGCCAAGGCCGATAAAGCTGAGGTCCAGCGTGACAAGGTCAATCGGCTCGGGAAGCTCGCGAAGCGCGCGCAGGTTCGTGCGCTCCATGCTCACCACGCGCGGGTCATCGCGGAGCCGTTGGATGAGCTGGGCACGTCCGACATCCACGGCGTACACGATCCGTACCCCGCGGGCGAGCAGCACATCGGTGAACCCGCCGGTCGACGCTCCTGCATCCAGCGTCGCCAACCCGGCCGGATCAATTCCAAAGACACCGAGCGCGTGCTCCAGCTTTGCCCCGGCCCGACTCGCCCAACGCGGCTTCTCCACCAGGGAGACCGATGCGTCCTGCGCAACCAGCTGACCCGGTTTCAGCCGTCGATTGCCGTCGAGATCCACCGCGCCGGCATGGATGAGCGCCTGCGCCTCGGCACGGCTGCGGACGAGACCGCGTTCGGCGAGCAACTGGTCCAGCCGAATGCGCACAGGTTATGCGGCGGGGGCCTTCGAGCGAGCGCGTCGCTTGGTCCGCGCGGGGACGCTCAACGCCGCACGCACCTGGACAAGCATGCCGGGCGCATCGAGGCCCTGGAGGCGTCGGAGGTCGTCGACCGCACCGTGATGCACGAATCCCTCGGCGAGGGTGACCTTGTGCAGCGGGACGTGCACGCCGGCACGGTTGAGCGCGTCCAGCACGCCGTCGCCGAACCCACCGAGCGCGGCGGACTCCTCGGCCGTCACCACCAGGCGCTTGCCCGCGGCGTGCTCACTGATCAGCGCCTCGTCCAAAGGCTTCGCCCAGCGCGCGTTGATGACGGTGGTGGTCAGTCCATCGGCCTCGAGGTCTGAAGCGACCGACAGCAGGCGCTGCACGATCGGCCCGAAGCCGACCATGAGCAGATCCTCGCCCGATCGGAGCACCTCCCCGCGGCCGATCTCCAGCGGCACGCCATCGTGATCCGGCAGATCCTCGCCAACGTCGCGCGGGTAGAGGAGCACCATCGGTCCGTCATGCGCCACCGACGTGGCAACCAGGTCGCGCAGCTCCTGCTCGTCCTTCGGCGAACCAATCGCCAGGTTTGGGAGCGAGCGCATGGCCGGCAACATGAACATGCCCTGGTGGCTGGTGCCGTCCTCGCCCACGAGCCCGGATCGGTCCAATCCAAGGAGCACGGGAACGTTGTTCTGGCACACGTCATGGACGAGCCCGTCCAGGGCGCGCTGGCCGAAGGTCGAGTACAGGACGACCACCGGGCGCATCCCGGCCAGGCCAAGTCCGGCGGCCATGGTCACGGCGTGCTGCTCGGCAATCCCAACGTCGTGGAAGCGCGCGGGAAAGTGGTCCGCGAATCGTGACAGGCCGGTTCCGGTCGGCATGCCGGCCGTGATGGCCGTGATACGCCGGTCCGTCTCGCCCAGGTGGATGAGCTCCTCGACGAATGTCTGCGTGTACGTCTTCGGCTTGCGCTTCGGCTCCGCCTCGGGCGGAAGCGGCTCCTCGGTTGGATCGATCAGGCCGAGGTCGATTGGCGGCAGGCTGGCACCGTGGAAACTCATCGAGTCCTCCTCGGCGGGCGCGTAGCCCTTGCCCTTGATCGTCTTGACGTGGACCAGCACGGGCGTCCCCAGCTGGAACGCGGCCTCGAAGCTCTCCTCCAGCTCGCGAAGGTTATGGCCATCGAGGACGCCGATGTAGGTGATTCCCATGTCCTCGAAGAAACCGACGTTCGCCCAACTGCGCTTGAAGCCTTCCTTGGCCCACGCCAGCACATCGAAGGCTGGCTTGCCGATGACGGGCACGCGCGGCAGCGCGCGCTGCGTGACCGACTTCGTCTCCTGGTAGGCGCGCGACAGGCGCAGCTTGTTGAGGCGCGTCGAGAGCCCACCGACCGATGGACTTATGCTCATCTCGTTGTCGTTCAGCACGATCAGCAACGGATACTTCACGTGACCGAGGTGGTTGAGCGCCTCCATTGTCAGCCCGGATCCGAGCGCGGCGTCGCCCAGGCAGACCGCAATCCGCTGGCGCCTTGCCGGATCGGACCTGGCCTTGATGGCGCGGGCCGCGGCCAGGCCGACCCCGATGCTCACGCCTGTGCCCGCATGACCGCCATCGAAGACGTCGTGCTCACTCTCGGATCGCCGAGGGAAGCCACCAATGCCGCCAACCTGGCGCAGCGTATCGAACCGATCCCCACGGCCTGTCAGCAGCTTGTGCGCGTACGCCTGGTGTCCGGTATCCCACACGATCCGGTCGCGTGGCGAGTCCATCACGCGGTGGAGCGCCAGGGTGAGCTCAACCACGCCGAGCGAGCTGGCCAGGTGCCCGCCGGTCTGCTGGACGGTGCGGATCATCTTCTCGCGAAGCTCCGCGGCCAGCGTTTCGAGCTGCTCTGGCGTCATGCCGTGGATCTGGGCCGGCTCACGGATCGTGTCGAGCAGAGTCAAGGTGGAGATGCCCTCATGATTTCGGACGGAAGTATATGACCGATGCGGTCAGCACGCCTTTGACGGTTGGGCGCGCACTTATGCCACACCACGTGGCACAACCCGATCATCACGAGTCGGCAGGGAACGCCATCGTGGAGAGCAGCGCATTCTCAGCCTGGCGAGAGTCGAGTCGCGTGTGCTGCACGACGATCGGGACGTCGGAAATCAGAACGCTCGCGTACGGCGTGTCCCGCGGAACCGGCTCCGGATCGGTCAGATCATTGAAGCGCTGGTGGAGCGTGCGGCCCGCTGGAACCGTGACGCGGTAGGGGCCGACCCGAGCCCGATCCTCGAAGTAGATCGTGATGTCGACGTGCGCGTCAACATCGCCGGAATTGAGCAGGCAGACGGTCTCGTGGCTGGTCATGGCGGGCTCGGGGCCGGTGCTCTCACTGGGAATGTAGCCTTCGGCGATCGCCCAGCGACGCCGTCCGATGCTGTCAGTCATGGTGACCGATGGCGCACAGCGCGTGCCAACCCTTACTCCTCGGGCTCGGCTCCGGTCACACCGCGGCGGCCAAGCTCGGTGATGGTCAGCTCGGCTTCGCGCAGGCGCGTATCGCACGCGGCATGCAGGCGCAGGCCGTCCTTGTAGAGCGTGATGCTCTCCTCCAGGCCGACGTTGCCGGCCTCGAGCTTGTGCACCGTCTGCTGAAGGGCCACGACCAGCTCGTCGAATGGTCGCTTGACGAGGTCGTCGTCGCTCAGTTCGCGCAGGACAGTGTCATCGGTCATGCCAGAAGCTCCTCGGTGCCTTCATCGTTCGTTCGCTCGACGCGAGTCTCAACGGTACCGCGCGCGACGGTCACGCGCAGGGCAGCTCCGACCGCGACCGAGGATGCGTCGAGGACAATGCGTCCGTCGGTCGTGCGCGCCACCGCGTACCCCCGTTCGAGCGTGGCGGCTGGCGAAAGTGTTCGCAACGCCTCACCGGTCGCGGTCAGGAGCGCACGGCGCCGCTCGAGCCGATCCCCCACCGCACGCGCTCCGCGGTCAATCAGGTCGGCAGCGCGCTGACGGGCGGCGCCGATATCGGGCGCCAGGCGCGCGAGGGCACGCTCCTCTGCGTCAACGAAACCGCGGCGGTCGGTCGCCCACCCGGCGAGGGCGTTCGAGGCCCGCTCGCGCAGCCGGCCGATGATCGTCGCCAGCTGAGCCGCATCCGGTGTCGCGAGCTCGGCGGCGGCGCTCGGCGTCGGTGCGCGCAGATCGGCCGCGAAGTCGGCCAACGTGATGTCCGATTCGTGGCCCACGCCGACGATGATCGGCACCGGCGCATCGGCCACGGCGCGGACCACGCGCTCATCGTTGAAGCACCACAGATCCTCGAGCGATCCGCCGCCGCGCGCCAGGATGATCGTGTCCAGGGCAGGTTGCGCGTACAGGCGCTGGAGAGCGCGCGCAATGGCGGGCGCCGCAGTCGCACCCTGCACGATGGTCGGCGACAGGATCAGCTCGGCCAGCGGGTATCGGCGGCGCAGGACATTGGTGATGTCGCGCCACACGGCACCCACGGGCGACGTAACGACGCCGATGCGCCGCGGCCAGCGCGGGATCGGCCGCTTACGAACCTCCTCGAAGATCCCGGTGGCAGCCAACTCTGCTCGGAGCGCCTCATACCGCGCGTGAAGGTCGCCAGCGCCGGCGGGCGTCAACGAATCCACATAGAGCTGATACACGCCCTGCGGCTCGTAGGCCCGCACCCGCCCGTGAATGATGACGTTCATGCCGTGCACGGGGCGCACCGGCGCACGGGCCAGCTCCTCCCGGAAGAGCGCGGCGCGCACCTGGCTATTCGCGTCCTTCAACGTGAAGAAGCAGTGTCCTGATGGTGGGAAGGACGGTTGGCTGATTTCGCCCTCGACCCAGATGTCCGCGAGAATCCCGTCGGCGTCAAGCAGGCTTCGAACTCGCCGATTGAGATCCGTGACGCGCAGGATGCG
>JBBSLF010000060.1:0-10112 GCA_038255505.1 Candidatus Limnocylindria bacterium | reverse complement strand
GCCGTCCCCGCCATCCGTACACGGTCGGGCTGCTGCGCTCCATCCCCCGCCTTGACGAGGGACGCGGTGAGCTCGTGCCGATCCAGGGCCAGCCGCCGGATCTGTCGCGCGAGATCATCGGCTGTCCCTTCGCCGATCGATGCTTCAACGTCCTTGACCGATGCCGGGAAGAGATGCCACCGCTGGAACAGGCTCCATCCACGGCCGACGAGCACCTCGTCGCGTGCTGGAACCCGGCGGAGGGCGAGCGCCTGGTGCCATCCGGCTTCGAGTCGGAGCTGGCCTCGTGACCACCGAGGCGACGATCCCCGCATCCGCCGCCGGCGCGAGCTCGGAGCCACTCCTGCGCACCGACAACCTGCGCGTCCACTTCCCGATCACCGAGGGCATCCTGTTCGAGCGTCGCGTGGGGGCCGTGCGTGCCGTGGACGGGGTCTCGCTCGAGGTGCGTCGCGGCGAGACGCTCGGCCTGGTGGGGGAATCGGGGTGCGGCAAGTCGACCTTCGCGCGCGCCGTGATCAGGCTGGTCGACGCGACCGAGGGCTCGATTCACTTCGACGGCACCGACGTGACGCGGCTGACCGGTGATCCGTTGCGCCGCATGCGGCGCCGAATGCAGATGATCTTCCAGGATCCATATGCGTCGCTCAATCCACGTATGACCATCGGCTCCATGCTCGCCGAGCCCCTGCGTGTCCATGACCTGGCGAAGGGTGAGCAGGCGATGAGGCGTGCTCGTGAGCTGATCGAGATCGTCGGGCTGCCCCGGAACGCGCTCAACCGTTATCCCCACGAGTTCTCGGGCGGTCAGCGGCAGCGCGCAGGCATCGCGCGCGCTTTGGCCGTCCAGCCCGAGTTCATTGCCGCCGACGAGGCGGTATCGGCACTCGATGTCTCGATCCAGGCACAGATCGTCAACCTGCTGTCGCAGCTTCAGAGCGAGTTCAACCTGACGTACCTGTTCATCGCGCATGACCTGTCGGTGGTGCGGCACATCAGCGACCGGATCGCGGTGATGTACCTCGGCGAGGTGGTCGAGCTATCGCCGTCGCGCGAGCTCTACGAGCGCCCGCTGCATCCGTACACCGTTGCCCTCGTCAGCGCGGTCCCGATTCCTGACCCGAAGGTCGAGTCGAAGCGCAAGCGCATGATCTTGCGCGGCGACGTGCCATCCCCGGCCAACCCGCCATCGGGCTGCCGATTCCACACGCGCTGCTGGCTGCGGCGTGAGCTTGGAAATCCGGAGCGCTGCACTGTCGAGACGCCCGAGCTCCGCCAGCTGGCGCCCGAGCACGGAGTTGCCTGCCACTTCGCGGAGGAGCTGGCGGGGAACGAGCGCCGAGAGCAGCTCGTCACGGCTGCGGCCGCGCATTCCAACGTGGGTGACACGGATGCCGATAAGGAACGGCCAAGCTAACGGACGGGAGGCGCCAGCATCCGAACCGGACTCCTTCTTCCCTGGGGACGTGAGCCAGCAGTGATCGGCTAGGCTTTGCGCCGATGGAGTACCGCATTGCGCTGGCGCAGACCGCGCCACGCCTTGGAGACATTGACGCCAACCTGTCCATGGCGTCCGATGCCGTGTGCCGTGCCGCCATCGAGGGCGCCGCGCTCACCGTCCTGCCCGAGCTGGCCCTGACCGGCTACCTGCTCCAGGACCTCGTACCGGATGTCGCCATGCGCGCCGATGACCCCCGGCTCCGCGCGCTCGCGAACGACGCGCCCGGCATGCTCGTGGCGGCCGGCTTCGTCGAGGAGACCGATGACCATCGCTATTGCAACAGTGCCGTGCTGGTGCGTGATGGCGCAGTCATCGGCATCCATCGCAAGGTATATCTCCCGACCTACGGTCTGTTCGATGAGGGTCGCTACACGCGGCCCGGCGATCGGATCCGCACACACGACGCTGGCGCGCCCGTCGGGCGCATCGGCCTGAGCGTGTGCGAGGACTTCTGGCACGCCAGCCTCCCGATGCTCCAGGCGCTCGACGGCGCGTCGCTGCTCGTGAACCTGGCGGCCGGTCCGTCGCGGGCTCCGGGCGGCAGTGCCGGCCTGGCGGCCATCGCCGGCTGGCACAAGATGCAGGACACGTACGCGCTGCTCGGCACCGTCCCGATCGCCTTTTGCAATCGCGTCGGCAACGAGGAGGGACTGACCTTCTGGGGCGGTTCACGGTTGATTGCCGCGGATGGCTCGACCGTGGTGCAAGCGCCGCTGTGGGAGGAGGCGCTCGTCTTCGGCTCCATCGACACCGATGACCTGCGCATCCAGCGCTACGGCCTGCCCCTGCTGGCTGATGAGCGCTTGGAGCTCGTGCGCCGCGAGCTGGACCGGATCATCGGCGATCGGGCCGGCATCGACGGCGCTGAATGGCCCGAGTAGTGCCTACCTCGTTGTCCATTCGAAGCCCACATCGCCAGGTACCAATCACCGTCGGCTTAGGTGAGCAGGATGCCATTGATGGCGCCTCGCTCGTGCCGGCTCACGCTCCGGGATCCTCCGCGGCAGAACAATCGGGCGTGTTTGGCTCGGCTAAGGCGCTTCTGATTGGTAGATGGCAACGGTGACACCGATGGACCTGCCATCCGCAGCGCCGCTGCCGGAGATCGAGCCGGCGCAGGCGGCCGAGGTCATCGTCGGCTTCATCCGCTCGCAGATGGAGCAGACCGGATTTTCGCAGTTGGTGATCGGCCTTTCAGGAGGCGTGGATTCGGCGACGGTCGCCTTTTTGGCGGCGCGTGCGATCGGGCCGGAAAACCTGCTGGCCGTCCGCATGCCGTACCGGACCTCGTCGGAAGCATCCGAGACCGATGCCCTGCGCGTGGTCACCGCCCTCGGCTGTCAGACGGAGCTGGTAGACATCACGCCGATGGTCGATCCCATGCTGGCGCTGATCGAGGAGGGCGAAGGCGCTGAGCTCAATGTGCGGCGCGGAAATGTCATGGCGCGTCAGCGAATGATCGTGCTGTATGACCGATCAGCACAATTCGATGCCCTCGTGGTCGGGACGAGCAACAAGACCGAGTCGCTGCTTGGGTACGGCACCTTGCACGGCGACATGGCTGCGGCGCTGGCACCCATCGGCGACCTGTACAAGACCCAGCTGCGTGCAGTCGCACGGGAGCTCGGCGTGCCCGACAAGGTCGTGGCCAAGCCGCCCTCCGCCGACCTGTGGCCCGGTCAGACCGATGAGGGCGAGCTCGGCCGCTCGTACGAATCGCTCGACCAGGCGCTCTTTGCGCTCGTCGATCGGCGCTGGACGGTTGACCGATGCGTCGCGGCCGGCTTGGAGCGCGACCTGGTCGAATGGGTCGCCAGCCGCGTGGCGCGCATGGAGTTCAAGCGTCAGCTGCCGCCCGTCGCCAAGCTCTCGTTGCGCACGCCAGGCATCGATCATCTTTACCCCCGACGCCGCCCCGGGTCGCGCCGGTAAGCGGGTGGTAAGTGCCCGGTAAGCGCTTGTCACTAGCCTTCGTCAGCAAGCGGCCGATCTCGCCTCCCGGTGCGCTGTGCGGATGGAAGGAGCCATCGGAATGAACAAGGTGATGCTGGTCGGACGGTTGACACGCGATCCTGAGCTGAGATCGCTGCCCTCGGGTAAACACGTCGCGACTTTCACCGTGGCAACCAACGAGTACCGCGGAGGTAACGGCGAGCGGACCGAATACCACCCCTGCGTGTCCTGGGACCGGCTCGCCGAGATCTGCGGCCAGTTCCTGTCGAAGGGGCAGCTGGTCGATGTTGAGGGTCGCCTTCAGACCCGCCAGTGGGACGACGACGCCGGAAAGCGACATTGGAAGACCGAGGTCGTCGTCGCGTCGCTCGAGATGCTGTCAGGTCGCTCGAAGAAGGAGTACGCGCGCGAGGCGGAGGCCGCGGCGAGTGATCCGTCAGGTGCGCCTGCCCCGGCATCGATCGCCGCAAACGGCGCGGATGGTGCTGCGGACGAAGCGCTGGAGGCCGTCGTCGCCATGTGAACCGTCGGGCGACGGAACATACCCCCGGTTCCGTCGTCCGATCAGCGCGTGGTGCACGTTTATACTGGCCGCCCGCGGCAGCATTTGGAGAGCTGACGCGCAGCCCGAGAGGACGCATGAGCCACGAGTATCCCTATAACGGACGCTTGAGCCGTTGGGAAGAGATTGCACCTGGCCTGGCGGTCGTCGGCGTCCAGGCGCTCGAGGAGCCGTTTTCGTTCGCGCCGGGTCAATACGCCACCCTGGGACTGGTCGGGCCGGACGGCGGCAAGCTCATCCAGCGGCCCATGAGCATCTCGTCATCGGCCGATGACCTGTCGGAATACGAGTTCTTCATCCGGCGCGTGGAGGGTGGGGGACTGACGCCGTTGCTGTGGGAGCGCACCGTCGGCGACCCGATCAACATCAAGGGCGCCAAGGGAAAGTTCCTGCTCCAGGAGGATGGGCGGCGCGGCCTGTTCATCGCGTCGGGTACCGGCCTGGCGCCGTTCATGAGCATGATCGAGACGCTCCGTGGCCGCGGCCAGACCCGGGACATCGTGCTGCTGCACGGCGTCAGCTACGACTACGACCTCGCTTGGCGCGAACAGCTCACGGGGCTGGAAACCGGCGGAGGGTTCCCCCTGCGCTATGTCGGCACGGTCTCGCGCGCTCAACAGTGTCCCGATTGGTTCGGCTGCACCGGTCGCGTGGAGGCGACCACGGCTGACCAGCTCGACGCGCACGAGATGACGCCAGAAAACACGACCATCTACCTATGCGGAAATCCGGAGATGGTGAGCGCCGTGGAAGAGATCGCCACGGAGCGTGGATTCCCGCCGGAGCGGGTGCGCAAGGAGCTGTATTGGCCCAAGGGCCGGGCACATTGAGCCCTGAACCGGGAGCCGAACGCTTCTACCTCACCACCGCGATCTTCTATCCGTCGCCCACGCCCGCATTGCACTCGCTGTTCGAGGCTATCGGCGCCGATGTGATCGCGCGCTATCAGCGCCTGCAGGGCCGCGAGACGCGATTTCTGACGGGCATGGACGAGCACTCGGCCAATGTCGAGCGCGACGCACGCGAGGCGGGCATCGACCCACGTGAGCTTATCGACCCGTGGGCTGCCACTTGGAAGGCCACGTTCGAGCAGTTTCGGATCAGCGCGGATCGGTTCATCCGCACCACTGACCCCGACCATGCCGTGGCTGCGACCGAGATGGTCCGCCGCGCGCAGGCCAACGGTGACGTGTACGAGGGGCTGTACGTCGGCTGGTTCTGCAACGGCTGCAACGAGTTCAAGACTGATCAGCAGCTGGCGAACGGACGGTGTCCAGACCATCCCACGCTCGATCCACAACGTCTCGAGGAGCACAACTACTTCTTCCGGCTCTCCGCCTACCAGGAACAGCTCGAGCGGCTGTACGCCGAGAATCCGTCATTCTGCGAGCCGGAGCACTTCCGCAACGAGGTCCTCGGGTGGCTGCGCGAGGGACTGCGCGACTTCTCCATCAGCCGATCTGGCACGGAGTGGGGTATTCCCTTTCCAGGCGACGAGAAGCACCGCATCTACGTCTGGTTCGACGCCCTCACCAACTACCTCACTGGCGCAGGATTCCCGAATGACGCCGCCGCGATGGACCGATGGTGGCCGGCCGACCTGCACGTCATCGGCAAGAACATCACGCGCTTCCATTGCCTGTACTGGCCGGCCATGCTGATGAGCGCGGGTGTGCCTCTGCCGCGGCAGGTATTCGCTCACGGTTTCATGCTCGATCGCGGCGAGAAGATGAGCAAGACGACCGGCAACAGCCAGGATCCGCTTGAGATGGCGGAGCGGTTCGGCGTCGATGGCGTGCGCTACGTCGTGCTGCGCGAAGTTCCCTTCGAGCGTGATGCCGATGTCACTGCCGACGGCTTCGTGCGTCGCTACAACGCGGATCTCGCCAATGACCTCGGCAATTTCGTCAATCGCACGGTGAGCATGAGCAACCGATACCTGGACGGGGTCCTGCCACCCGTTACGGACTCGAAACAGGCTGTTGACATTGAGATGAGCGCCACCGTTGGACGGGTCGTGGAGCGGTATTGCGCGTCCATGGACGACCACCGTCTGGCCGATGCGCTGGCTGCCATGATGGAGCTTGCCGGCGCCGGCAACGGCTACGCCGAGGGCCAGGCACCATGGAGCCTGCACAAGGCGGGAGAGACAGCGCGACTCGGCCAGGTCCTGGCCGTGATGGCGGAGCTGTGCCGGATCATTGGCCACCTGTTGGCTCCGGTGGCGCCGGATGGCGCGCAGCGCCTGCACGAACAGCTTGGCACGCCCGCTCCCTATGATGCGCGCGGCGTCGGAGGTCCGGGCCTCGACGCGCTTGTGACATGGGGCTCGGGACCGTCGGAATGGCGCACCGGAACGCCGAGCCCGATCTTCCCGCGAATCGACCAGGAGGCTGCGGTCTGAGCCGTCGCCGGACGCCCGAGCACCTTGCGGGGCTGGTCGACTCGCATGCCCACCTCCAGCACGAGCAGTTCGACGAGGACCGCGATGCCGTCATTGACCGGGCCGTGGCCAGCGGAATCGAACGGATTCTCGTCCCTGGTTGGGACCTGGCCTCCTCCGAGGCCGCGCTGAAGCTGGCGGAGCGCCATGCGCCTGTGGTGCAAGCCGCGGTCGGCATCCACCCGCATCACGCCCACGAGATGAACGATGAGCGTTGGGACCGGCTGGCGTTCCTTGCTGGCGAGTCGCTGAACCGGGCCATCGGTGAGATCGGGATCGATCTGTTTCTCAATCTCTCGCCGCCGGAGGTGCAACGTGAGGCATTCGCCCGCCAGCTCGCCCTGGCCGCAGAGCATGGACTGGCGGTGCTCGTCCACGATCGTGATGCGCACGCGGAGGTATCCGCCGCTTTGCTGGGCTGGAATGGGCGCGACGGCGCGAGCGTGCGGGGTGTGCTCCACGCGTTCTCCGGCGACGCAGCCATGGCGCGAAGCCTCACGGACGCGGGCTTCGTCGTCAGCTTCGCGCTGCCGCTGGCCTTCCGGAGCGCCGCAGGCCCTCGCGACGCCGCGCCACAGGTCCCGGATGGCCGGTACCTGGTCGAGACGGACGCGCCCTACCTCGGCCCGGACCGTGAGCGTCGCAACGAGCCGACCACGGCGCTGCGCGTGGTGGCTGAGCTGGCGCGCCTGCGCGGGACCGATCCGCTGGCCCTCATCGGTCCGATCCGCCGTGCGTATGACGCCTTGGTCGGACCCGAGTGATCGCTCGCTCGAGGAGCGGGCGGAGGTTGGCACGCCGGTTGCTCATCATCGGCGGCGGCGTGGCACTTGCCACCCGTGACTCGTATCGAAACAGGAGGGTCCCAGCGCATGGGCCAGGTCAACGTCAACACCCCCAACGACGGCGGCGTGTCAGGTGAGCCGACGGGCAGCAGCGGCGCCGGTTTCATCCTCGGCATCATCGTTGCGATCATCGTCATTGCCGCGCTCGTCTACTTCCTGGTGCTGAACCCGGGCAACGGCGGAACCGATCCCGGCGACGGCGGAACGGATCCAGGCAACGGTGCGACTGACGACGGCGGTGCCGTCGACCCGACCGATGCCGGTGCGGCCCCCAGCGGGTGGGTCCTCGTCGATCGCGCCTGATCGATCACTCGCAACTTCTCCGGGAAGCGGCGTCTCGGCCTCCGGGCCGGGCGCCGCTTCTTCATGCGAATTTGTTTGACACTCGCGCTCCGAGAGTGCTACCTTTGACTTAGCACTCTCCACGGTTGAGTGCCAGTCAGGGGTCGACAGCGGCCCATGCTGGCCTCCCAACGCTGAGTGATTCAACACCGTCGTATCGGTTTCCCATGCTAGGAGGCACTACGTACACATGGCCAAGAAGGTCAGCGGCACGGCCACCGGGCTCAAGCCCCTCGGGGATCGCCTCGTGGTCCAGCCAAGCCCGCGCGAGGAGATGACCAAGAGCGGCATCGTCCTCCCGGATACTGCCAAGGAGCGCCCGCAGGAGGGCACCGTCCTGTCTGTCGGCCCCGGCCGTACCCTCGATGATGGATCGCGAGAGCCAATGGAGCTCAGCAAGGGCCAGAAGGTCCTCTTCCAGAAGTACGCCGGCACCGAGTTCAAGTTCGAAGACGAGGATCTGCTGATCCTGTCCCAGAAGGACATCCTGGCAGTCATCGAATAGCGGACCCGCTCATTCGAGTCTCAACCCGATTTGCCGCGACCCGCGGCGGATCACCCAAGGAGGATTACGAGAACCGTGGCGAAGCAGCTGCTGTTCGAGGAAGAGGCGCGTCGCTCATTGAAGCGCGGCGTCGACAAGATGGCCGATGCCGTCAAGGTCACGCTTGGCCCCAAGGGGCGATACGCTCTCCTCGACAAGAAATTCGGCGCACCGACCATCACCAATGACGGTGTGACCATCGCACGCGACATCGAGCTCGAGGACCCGTACGAGAACATGGGTGCTCAGTTGCTCGAGGAAGTCGCCACCAAGACGAACGACGTGGCCGGCGACGGCACCACGACGAGCATCGTCCTGGCCCAGGCCATCATCACCGAGGGCCTCAAGAACGTCACCGCCGGCGCCAGCCCGATGGGCCTCAAGCGCGGCCTCAGCAAGGGCGTCGACGCGATCGTCGAGGAGATCAAGCGCCTGTCGAAGCCGGTCGAGACGACCGAGGACATCGCGCACATCGCCTCGATCAGCGCCCGCGACACCGAGATCGGCGAGATGATCGCTCAGGTCATGGACAAGGTCGGGAAGGACGGCGTGGTCACCGTCGAGGAGAGCCAGGGGCTCAAGATGGAGACCGAGTACGTCGAGGGCATGCAGCTCGATCGCGGCTACCTGTCCGCCTACATGGTCACCTCGACCGATGGCGGAAAGATGGAGGCCACGCTCGATCAGCCGTTCGTGCTCGTCACCGACAAGAAGATCAGCGCGGTCGCCGACATTCTTCCGACACTCGAGAAGACCGTTTCGACCGGCAAGCCGCTCCTGATCCTTGCCGAGGACGTGGACGGCGAGGCACTCGCGACTCTGGTGGTCAACAAGCTGCGTGGCACGATCAACGTGCTCGCGGTCAAGGCCCCCGGCTTCGGTGATCGTCGCAAGGCCATGCTGGAGGACATCGCGACCCTGACCGGGGCGCGCGTCATCAGCGAGGAGGTCGGGCGCAAGCTCGACAGCGTGCAGCTCGAGGATCTCGGGCAGGCGCGCCGCGTGACGGCAACCAAGGACGCCACGACCATCATCGAGGGCAAGGGCTCCGAGAGCGCGATCAAGGCCCGCATCGGCCAGATCAAGCTCCAGATCGAGGACACCACGAGTGACTTCGATCGGGAGAAGCTCCAGGAGCGTCTGGCGAAGCTTTCTTGCGGCGTTGCTGTCCTGAAGGTCGGCGCTGCCACCGAGGTCGAGCTCAAGGAGAAGAAGCACCGTATCGAGGACGCCCTGTCGGCGGCTCGTGCGGGCGTCGAGGAGGGCATGGTCGCCGGCGGCGGCTCGGTCCTCATTCACTCGCTTCCGGCGCTTGACAAGGTCAAGGTGACCGGCGATGAGCTGATCGGCGTCAACATCCTGCGCCGCGCGCTGGAGGAGCCACTCCGACAGATCGCGATCAACGCCGGCCAGGAAGGCTCGGTCGTCGTTGAGGCGGTTCGCAAGCTCAAGCCGGGCAGTGGCTACGACGCTGCCAAGGGCGAGTACGGCGACCTGTTCGCGACGGGCGTCATCGACCCGGCCAAGGTGACCCGATCGGCGCTCGAGAACGCCGCATCCATCGCCGGCCTGCTCCTCACGACCGAGACGATCATTACTGATCTCCCGGAGAAGGAGCGATCAATGCCGGGTGGTGGAATGCCACCTGGTGGCGGGATGGACTTCTAGAGCATCCGATAGCGTTCGCTGGCGTCCGTCAACTGCGGCGCCACGCACGAAACAGGCAGAGAGTCGGGTCATCCGTCCGCGGGTGCCCGGCTCTTATGCTACCCAGATATGCTACCGGCGCCGGCCCGTCGCCGCGTTGGCGAGGCTTGCGCCACTGTCAAGTTCGACCCCGTGCCGGGCGCCCTGGAATGCTCGCTGGCCCCGATGGTCCACTTGACTTCTGGCGGATGCCTTGCCAGAGTCAAACGCACGGG
>JBBSLF010000059.1:0-10225 GCA_038255505.1 Candidatus Limnocylindria bacterium | reverse complement strand
GTGAGGCGGCCGAGTATGCCCCTCCGACAAGGGCCTGATCGTGCCTAAGCCGACGCTGATTCGTACCTGGCAATCCCAAACCTGTCGTGTTGCCAGACCCGGTCCCGATTGATCTATGGCGACACGCGGACAACGGAGGCAACGACGCGACGAAGGCCCATGTATCAGGGATACGTGCGGAATCCGCAATATGGAGAGCCGATCCTTGCGGAAAGTTGACCCTTTGACCTCCGACGGCTAGCCTTCGCGACATGGTTGTGCGCAGCATCGGGCAGCCCGGACGAAGGCCGGCGCTCGATGACCTCGACAAGGCGATCATCAAGTGCCTCCAGGCCGACGGCAGACGGCCGTACGCGCAGATCGGCCGCCAGCTCAAGGTCCCGGAGGCGACGGTCCGGCAGCGCGCGGAGCGCCTCATCACGCGCGGCGTGGTGCAGGTCGTGGGCGTGACCGATCCGCTGGCCATGGGGTTCCAGCAGCCGGCCCTGATCGGCCTCAAGGTAGATCCGGGGAAGCTGACGCAGATCGCCGACCAGATTGCCGCGCTGGAAGAGGTCACCTACGTCGTGATCACTGCGGGGCGGTACGACCTCTTCTGCGAGGTCGTGTGCGAGGACAACGAGCATCTGCTGCGGGTCCTGACGGACCGCTTCGCCAGCATTGATGGCATTCGCTCGACCGAGACGCTGGTCGAGCTCAGATTCGTGAAGGAGAGCTACCGGTGGGGAGCTCGCTAGGAGATCGACCGTGACCGTCACGCCACAGGAAATCAGTCGAGCGCGCATCGCCGATATCGGTGCGCGCGAGGAACAGGCCTACCGGGATCGCACGCCGAAGAGCGCTGCGCTGTTCGCGCGCGCACGCCACTCGATGCCGCTAGGCGTGGCGAGTTCGTTCCAGGCTTACGATCCCTATCCGCTGTTCATGACCGATGCTCGCGGGTCGCGCATCTCCGACGCCGACGGCAACGACTACATCGATTTCGACATGGCCTTCGGCGTACTTGCAGCGGGCCATTCGCATCCGCTCCTGGCCCAGGCACTCCAGCATCGCGTGGCCAACGGCACCTGCTACACGTTCCCGGTCGAGGATGGCATCGCGCTGGCCGAAGAGATCAAGGAGCGCTTTGGCGCCGATCTCGTGCGGTTCAGCAACTCCGGCACCGAATCCACCATGGACGCCATCCGCGTTGCCCGAGGCTACACGGGGCGTGAAAAGATCATCAAGTTCGAGGGCGGCTACCACGGGCACCACGACGACGTACTGGTCAGCATTCAGCCCCCGCGCGACGCGATGGGACCGAACGAGTCGCCAGCCACGGTTCCGGCCAGCGCCGGGATCCCGCGCAGCCGCATCGCCGAGACGGTGATCGCACCCTTCAACGAGCCGGACATTCTCGCCGCCATCCTCCAGGCGCACCGCGGCGAGATCGCGGCGATCATCGTGGAGCCCGTCCAGTTCAATATCGGCGTCGTCCCGCCGAAGGAAGGCTATCTCGAGCGCCTGCGCGAGCTGGCGGATGAGCATGGCATCGTCCTGATTTTCGATGAGGTCAAGACCGGCGTCGTACTGGCCTGGGGCGGCGCGTACGAGCACTTCGGCGTGAAGCCGGATCTGTTCTGCCTGGCCAAGAGCATCGGCGGCGGTATCCCGATTGGCGCCTTCGGCGGTCGGCGCGAGGTCATGGCATCAATCGAGACGCTCGAGGGCACCCCGGCCTTCACCGATGGCGCGACCGGCAGCGGCATCGAGCGCTCCACGATCCCCGGCGGCGCGACGCGCGTCGCTCATCTCGGCACATTCAACGGTAACCCGTTGTCGATGACCGCCGGGCTGGTGACCTTGACCCAGATCCTCACGAAGGACGCCTACCCGCGGTTGCACGCCATGGCGGATCGGCTCACTGCCGGTTCACAGGCCGTGCTCGACCGGTACGGTCTGCCGGGGTATGCCATCAACGTGGGCCCCAAGGGCTGCGTCATGTTCACGCCTGGTCGGGTGACGAACTACCGCGACTTCATCGGTCTCGACGCCGAGCTGTGGGCCGCCAGCTTCTTCTATCTCGCCAACCGCGGCATCCTGCTTCCGCCAGGGCCCGATGACCAGTGGACGCTCTCGGTCCAGCACAGCGACGCCGACATCGACCGATACATCGAGGTCTTCAGCGAGTTTGCAGCAGAGCTGACTGACGGAAGCCGCGCATGATCGAGCGGATGGGCCGACCGCTGCGCGGCCTGTCGAATGGCGCGGCGAACGTCATGGGCGCGATCTTTCGCGCGCTCGGCCGTCCGGGGAAGCTGCTCCAGGATCTCCTCAATGGATCGTGGCTCGGTCACTCCCTGCATGCCGTGCTGGTGGACGTGGTCATCGGCGCCGCCACGGGCGCATTGCTGCTGGACGTGCTGCGCGTCTTCTTCGCGGTCGAGGGCCTCGAGATGGCGACGACCTGGGTCATCGGCCTGGCGTTCGTGTCCGGCTTCGGCGCGATCCTCACCGGCCTGACCGACTTCAAGGACACCGCGCCCGACAGCGCGACCCGCGATGCGGCCGGCCTGCACGGTCTGATCAATATTGCCGGCAACGGAGGCTTCGCCTTCTCGACCATGTCGCGACTCAATGGGAACCATGACGTGGCGTTCTGGGGGCTGCTGATCGGCTATCTGCTGATCAGCGTTGGTGGGTACATCGGTGGACACCTGGTGTTCAAGTACGGCTATATGGTCAATCACAACGCGTTCGCTCGAGGCAAGCGCGCCAAGGAGTTCACGCCGGTGATGCCTGCCGCCGATCTCTCTGAGGGCACCCTCTCGAAGGCAACCTTCGGCTCGACCGCGGTCGTGCTCGTGCGGCGCGGCGACGTCGTCCACGCTCTCAAGGACACCTGCTCGCATGCCGGGGGACCGCTCTCGGAGGGCACGCTCGACGGTGACACGATCGAGTGCCCGTGGCACCAATCCGTCTTTCACCTTTCCGATGGCTCGGTCGTCCATGGACCCGCTGGGTCGCGACAGGTGTCGTATCGGGCGCGGATCAACGGCGACCAGGTGGAGCTTCAGGGCCCGCACGACTGATCGGTGCCCTAATCGGGAACCACCAACGGCTTGACGCTCGCCGCGATACATCGCGAGCATCGGCTCCGTTTGTGACTAATGCCGTCGTGGCGGTCATTAGACGCGAAAGCTCGCTGTCAGCAGCCGGTTTTGAGCGTGACCGAGCATGATCTGGCCTCAATCTGCCGGCTATTGCCCGCTGGCACGGCGTATGACCCAACGCGGGTCGCCGTGGGAGCATGTGCCGTCCACACGGGCATTAGCCACAGTCAACGAGCCGCTCGGGCGCCGACCCGCACTAGCCTCAGCAATTGCCGTTAGACTTGTCGCTCCCAAGCTGAGCCCGTCACACCCGCACTCCGTGTGTCCGAGGAGCCCCAGTGACCTACCTCCCGACCGCCGATCACGATGAGTTGCGCGCCATGGTGCGCGAGCTGGCGAGCGAGCGGATTGCACCGCGTGCCGCAGAGATCGACGAGAAGGGCGAGTTTCCGTGGGACCTCAAGGATCTCCTCGCAAGCCAGGATCTGCTTGGCACCTGCTTCTCCGAGGACCACGGCGGCACCGCGCTCGACACGTTGGCCCAGACGATCCTGGTCGAAGAGATCTCCCGGGCCGATGCGACCACGAGCTTGATCCCGATCGTGCAGAAGTTGGGCGCCCTGCCCATCATCCTGGCCGGGACGGCGGAGCAGAAGGACCGATACTTCCCGCGGCTCGCATCGGGCGAGTGGCTGATCGCCTTTGCGCTCACTGAGGCTGCCGCGGGCAGCGACGTGGCAGCCAACACGATGCGCGCCACGCGCGACGGCGACAAGTATGTCCTCAATGGATCCAAGCGCTTCATCACGCACGGCAGCATCGCCAGCGTGCTCACCGTCTTCGCCCTCACTGATCCGGCGGCGGGCGGTCGCAAGGGGATGAGCGCATTCATCGTCGAGACCGATACGCCCGGCTTCGCCGCGCCGCGCGTCGAGCACAAGATGGGCATTCGCGGCTCGCCGACCGCGGAGCTGACCTTCGACGACGTGCGCGTGCCGGCCGCGAACCGACTGGGCGAAGAAGGCGAGGGGTTCAAGATCGCCATGGCGACCCTCGACCGCAGCCGGCTGAGCATCGCGGCCCAGGCCGTGGGCATCGCGCAGGGAGCGTTGGACGCATCGGTCTCCTACGCCGCCGACAGGGAACAGTTCGGGCAGCGGGTGGCGGACTTCCAGGGCATTCAGTGGATGCTGGCCGACATGGCCAGCCTGACCGAGGCGGCGCGACAGCTGACCTATGCCGCCGCAGCGCGCGTCGACGTCGAGGCACAGGATCTGCCGTACTGGACCAGCAGCGCCAAGCTCGTGGCGGGCGACACCGCCATGCGCGTTACCACCGATGCCGTCCAGGTGCTGGGCGGATACGGCTATATCACCGAGTACCCCGTTGAGCGCATGATGCGGGACGCGAAGATCACGCAGCTCTACGAGGGGACGCAACAGATTCAACGGCTCATCGTCGCGCGCCAGCTCCTTCAGCGGGCCGGCGTGGCGAAGCGGGGCTGACCCGGGCTAACCCAATGCAGGAGAGAACAAGCGGATCGTGAAGATCGTCGTCTGTATCAAGCAGGTTCCGGCCACCGGTGCCGACAAGCGCTATGCCGATGACCTGCGCCTCGATCGCGCGGGCGTCGAGGCCATCATCAATCCCCTGGACGAGTACGCCATCGAGCAGGCGCTGCGCCTGGTCGACGACGGCTCGGTCGAGAACGTGACGTACCTGTCGATGGGCCCCGAGCAGGCCTCCGAGGCATTGCGCCGCGCCCTCGCCATGGGCGGCGACGACGCGGTGCTCGTGACCGATTCGGCACTGGCGGGCGCCGATGAATGGGGGACCGCCAAGGTCCTCGCCGCCGCGCTCGACAAGCTGGCGCCCGACGTGGCACTGATGGGCATGGCCTCCGACGACGCCCGCGGCTCGCTCGTCCCCGGAGCCGTCGCCGCCATGCGCCACCTGCCGCTTCTCTCGTACGGCGCGGAGCTGGCCATTGCCGACGGTGCCGCGCGCGTCCGCCGCCTCAACGCCACCGGCTACGACTGGCTCAGCGCGCCGCTGCCGCTAATCGCGACCGTGACCGACCAGGTCGGTGAGCCGCGCTACGCCAGCCTCAAGGGCATCATGGCCGCCAAGCGCAAGCCGATGCAGACTTGGTCGCTGTCCGACATCGGTTTGTCGGCTGACGACCTCCACGGTGCGGCCCTCACCCGGGTGACCGATACACGGCCGCCGGAGGAGAAGCCACCGACCGAGCGGATCGAGAACCTTCCAGCTGCCGAGGCCGCGACGAAGATCGCGGACTGGCTCACCACGCGAAAGTTGATCTGAGACCGATGAGCAACGACATCCTGTTCCTTGCTGAGTTCACCGGCGGATCGCCGGCCCGATCGGCACTCGAGTTGGCGACCGGCGCCGCCGAGCTCGCCTCGCAGTCCGGCGGTTCGGCAGTCGCCCTCGCTTACGGTCCGGGTGCCGCTGATGGTGCCGCGGCCCTCGGCGCGCACGGTGCGAAGCGCGCGATCGTGCTCGGTGACGATGATCGCCCGGCCATCGTGTACGCCGCCGCGGTCGTGTCCGCTGCCCGCGACGGCGGCCTGGCTCTCCTGGCTCCAGCCACGCCGAATGGCCGTGACCTTGCGGCGGCCCTGGTCGGCACGCTGGATCTTCCGGCGTTCGGGCCTGTTCGCGCGGCACGTTTCAGCGAAGGAACCATCGAGACCGAGCAGGCCACGCTCCAGGGCAGCGTCATCACCACCGCCCGCCCGGTCGACGGCGCGGCGACGCCATCGGTGGTGCTGGTGCTGGCCAATACGTTCACCCCGAACGACGGAGGATCCGGCAGCGCGGAGGTCATCCAGGCACCCACGGCCGAGGACTCGGCCTTCGCGCAGGTCACCGTCGCCGAGAGTCATGAAGCCGATGCCAAGGTTGTCAACCTCGAGGAGGCGACGATCATCGTGGCCGGCGGACGCGGCGTCGCCAGCGAGGACGGCTTCGGTCCGCTGCGCGAGCTCGCCAGCGCGCTGGGTGGCGCGGTCGGTGCGTCCCGCGCGGCGGCGGACGCCGGGTGGATTCCGTATCAGCTCCAGATCGGCCAGACCGGCAAGGTCGTCAAGCCCTCGCTGTACATCGGGGCGGGCATCAGCGGAGCCATCCAGCACCGCGTCGGGATGCAGACCGCGGAGCACGTGGTGGCCATTAACAAGGACTCTGATGCGCCCATCGGCGAGTTCGCCGACCTGTTCGTTGTGGGGGACCTGTTCCAGATCATCCCTGCGCTGACCGACGAGATTCGGCGGCGTAAGGGCGCGTAGGGGTAAGGTATTCGGTATGCGCGCATTGTTCAGCGGCCGTCAACGCAGCATCTTCGTACCGGGTCGCGAACTCGGGGCCTATCGCAACGACCTGTTCGAGCGCACGCAGCGCATCGACGCGCGCCTATCCGACGTGGCCGATGATGTCGACGCTCTGCGGCGACGCGCGCTTGACCCCGACGAGACGGTGGAGCGGCTCACAATTCATGAGGAATCGCTCGACGCCGAGGCCGAGGGATTGCGCGGAATGATGGCGCCCGAGGAGCTTCACGGACTCCACATGGAGTACGAGGCCAATTTGGAGCGGGCGCTGCGTGGCCTCGTGACCGTCGAGCGCGGCTGCGCGATCACGCGCCTCCCGCATCGTCCTCCCGACGACGAGGAACCGTTCATCTACTACAAGCGAGGGCACGGCAACGTGACCCATGCTCGCCTGCGAATGGCCGAGATCGTCGAGGTCATGCTGCGCTGGGAGCCCGGCAAGCCGGCCGAGGCCAGCGTCACCGCCCGCCTGCACCGCGACGAAGCCTGATCGGGCTCGCTCTTGCCTGCACGCTTCACGATTCGGTCAGATTGCCCGGCCCGCGGGTCAGTGGCCGAACAGGAGTGTTGAGTTGGCCACATACCCGGTACGCGGGTAGGTATCGCGGGTTTGGCGCTTTCAGACCTTCTTGTGGCCCTGTTCTAGCCAGCAGCCGGGTATCTGGCCGTGTCGCACGCCGCGAACCTGACAATCATGCCGCGGACGGGTAACCCGACGGCACTTCCCCTAACGGCATATCTAGTGCTATGATCCGCGGCGGTACCACCACTGGTATAGCCAGCCGCAGGAGATGATCACCGCATGCGATGTCCCCGTTGCGAGCAGACCGGCACGCGCGTCATCGACTCACGTGACCTTGAGAACGGCAGCACCATCCGCCGCCGCCGGGAATGCGAGGCATGCTCGTATCGGTTCACGACCTACGAACGGCCCGAAGGAGCGCGCCTGGTTGTCGTCAAGCGGGATGGCTCACGCCAGGACTTCGATCGGGAGAAGCTGCGCACAGGCCTCCTGAAGGCGCTTCAGAAGCGCCCGGTCACCCTGGATCGGGTTGAGGACGCCGTTGACAGCATCGAGACGCAGTTGCGCGCCCGCGGCGACGCGGAGATACCATCGACCGAGATCGGACGCCTTGCGACCGATGCGCTGCGCGACCTCGACCAGTTGGCGTACATCCGGTTCGCATCGGTGTATCACGCGTACGACGACATCGAGACGCTCCAGCGCGAGGTCGATCGGCTTATCCGCGGCCGCACCGAGTGATGGGGCCCGAGTAACATCAGCGCCGCATGATCCTGTCCGACCGTGACATCCGCGCCGAGCTTTCCGCAGGCAGGATTGTCATTGACCCCTTTGAGCCCGATGCCGTCCAGCCGTCGAGCGTCGATCTCCATCTCGGCAACCGCTTTCGGGTGTTCCGCAACAACCGCACGGCCGTCATCGATCCGCGCGAGGATCAGCCGGAGCTGACCGAGCTGGTCGAGATCAGTGGCGACGAGCCGTTCATTCTGCACCCCGGCGAGTTCGTGCTGGGCGCCACGTTCGAGCGCATCGGCCTGCCAGAGGACCTCGTCGCCCGCCTGGAAGGAAAGAGTTCTCTGGGGCGCCTGGGCCTGCTCATCCATTCGACCGCCGGCTACGTCGACCCAGGTTGGGAGGGCACCCTGACCCTGGAGCTGTCCAACGTCGCGAACCTGCCGATCAAGCTGTATGACGGCATGAAGATTGGCCAGGTCAGCTTCCAGCGTCTGAGCTCGCCGGTCGAGGTGGGCTATGGGGATGCGCGCATCGGCAGCAAGTACCGCGGACAGACTGATCCCACCGCCAGCCGCTATCACGCCGATTTCGACCGTGGCCGCGTGCACCGATGACGTCACCCCTTCATGAGATCAGCGCCGCCCGTCGGTTTGCCGGGGCCGTCACTGTGCGCGTCATTCGTGCGGGTTGGTTCCGTCCCGACGCGGGCGGCTTCTTCGGCGTCGTGCCAAAGGCGCTGTGGAGCCGCTTCGTCGAGACCGATGATCGCGGCCGGCTTCAGTGCCGCCTGAACCTGCTGCTGATCGAGGCCGGCGGAAAGCGAATCCTGGTGGAGACCGGCACCGGCGTGCAGATGACCGAGAAGGATCGCGACATCAAGGGCGTCGAGGGCGGCGATCCCGTCGAGGCACTGCGCGCGGTGGGGGAGGATCCGGCCTCGATCGACTTCGTCGTCGTCACGCACCTGCACTACGATCATGCCGGCGGGATGATCGGCACCGATGGTCGCCCCGCCTTCCCCAATGCCCGCTACGTGGTCCAGCGCGACGAGGCTGAGGCCGCACACGGCGATGAGCTGCGTCTCCAGGGCATCATGGAAGTTGCTCAGCTGGACGCGATTCGGGCGTCCGGGCAGCTTGCGGAGGTCAACGGTGAGGTCGAGCTCGTCGAAGGCGTTCGCGTCATGCGCACGGGCGGTCACACGCGCGGCTCGCAGGCCGTTTTGATCGGTAGGGAGCGCGCCGGCGGGCGAGCCGGCGATCCCACCGAGCGCGCGATCTTCTGGGGCGACCTCATCCCGACGCGCTGGCAGATCCCGGTCCGTTGGACGAGCGCCTACGACGACTACCCGATCGATGCCATCGAGATCCGCAACGAACTTGTCAGCCGTGCCGCCAGCGAGGGCTGGTGGTGCTACTTCACCCACGATCCGGGCGAGATGCCGGTGCGCATCGAGGCCACCGAGCGGGGGAGCTTCCGCGCCGCCGAGTAGTCCGCAAGACCGAACGGGCGTTCGACGCCGAGCCTCGCCACCGCTATGATGGCTGAGCCACTTCCGAAGCCGATCCGACTTCGTCGAAAGGACGTAATTCCTGTGAATCTTTCCACCTTCGTGCTGCGACGCGGCGCGATTCTGACGCTCACCTTGTCCGTCGCCACGGTGCTGGCTGCCTGTTCGGGCGCCTCCTCTGGCGCCTCCTCGGCTGATCCGAGCGATGACAACTCCGCCGGGGGCACTGTCTCGGTGGTCGACGGCGCGCTTGCCATCAGCGCTGATGATCTCGCCTTCGACGCGAACGTCATCCAGGCCACGGCCGGCGAGGCCTTCACGGTCACGTTCACCAACGACGACACGGACCCGCACAACTTCAGCGTGTACGTTGAAGAGGGCGGCGAGGAGATCGCCACCGGCAACATCATCAATGAAGGCGAGACCGATGAGGTCGAAGTGCCAGCGCTCGAGCCCGGCGAGTACTTCTTCGTCTGTGACCTTCACAGCGTCGAGATGACGGGCATCATCGTCGTCGAGGGCTGACCCGCCACGCATCCCGGCCTCAGCGGTCAAGCACCGTCTCGAGGTCGGGACGGGTGATGACGAGTTCCAACCGGTCGGTGCCGTCAATGGCGAGCACCGGGATGCGATGGGCGTAGCGGACCAGCAGATCGTCATCGGCGTAGATGTCGATTGCGTCCCATCCATCGGTCCCGAGCATGGCATCCAGCAATGCCTCTGCGTCTTCGCACAGAGGGCAACCATCCCGGACATACAGCGTCGGTCGAGCGGGCATCGCGCCGATGATACGGTAGGCTAGCTCCGGCGCCGCCCCCGTAGCTCAGTGGATAGAGCGCCGCCGTCCTAAGGCGGGCGTCGGGGGTTCGAATCCCTCCGGGGGCGCCATTCCATACCGCTTCGCCTGGCCGCAAAGATGGTCGGGGGCCATCCGGGCGTCCGGGCCGCGGCTAGTGATGAGATCTCAGGTCCGAATCCACTCCGAGCTGTCCCCGTGACGCCCCTTACAGCG
>JBBSLF010000058.1:0-10494 GCA_038255505.1 Candidatus Limnocylindria bacterium | reverse complement strand
GCGATGCGTCCAGCAGCCTCGGCCGCGCGCTCCTGCACGGCGCGCGAGAGTGACTGCGGCGGCAGGACGGCCCGGCTGTCGCCGGAGTGGATGCCCGGGGCGTCGAGCTGCTCGAGGATGCCCGGCACGCTCCACGCCGTCCCATCGCTGATCGCGTCCACGTCCAGCTCGACGCCCCCGATCAGCTCATCGACCCGCAGCGGCCAGCCGACATCGGTCGTGAGGTACGCCGCGGTGTCGGCCTCGCTACGAAGGACGGCGATCCCGCGGCCACCGATGACCCACGACGGCCGGACGATCACGGGCAGCCCTCCGAGCCCAGCGATCGACGCTTCCAGCTCCGCGGGCGTGGCGGCGAGCGAGCCGCTTGGCCCATCCAGCCCGAGCTCGTCGAGGAGCTGCGCGAATCGCTCCCGGTCCTCGGTGATCTCGATGGCGTCAGCGGTCAGCCCGGCGATCGGCACGTCCGCGTAGGCAAGGTCTCGGGCAAGATCAATCGCCGTCTGCCCACCGAAGGTGAGCACCACGGCCGGCGGCGTGCCGGTCAGAGCTCGCTCGTGATCAATGACGTCCAGCACCGACTCCGTGTCGAGCGGCTCGAAATACAGGCGCGTGCAGGCGTCGTAGTCGGTCGATACCGTCTCGGGGTTGTTGTTGATGACGACCGCATCGAGACCGATCTCGCGGATGGCCCAGGCGGCGCGCACCGAGCAGTAGTCGAACTCGATCCCCTGCCCGATGCGGATCGGTCCTGACCCGACCACGATCACGCTGCGCCGTTCGGCGGGCGGCGCCACTTCGGGCTCCGCGTACGACGAGTAGAAGTACGGCGTCTCGGCCGGGAACTCACCGGCGCAGGTATCCACCCGCCGGTACGCCGGACCGATGCCGGCGCGCACCCGTGCGCGCCGGATTGCCGCGGGCGGCACGCCAGACAGGACGGCGATGTCCGCGTCGCCGAAGCCCGTGCGCTTGGCGTCCAGCAGGGGCGCGCCAACGACCCCCCGCTCAGCGGCCACCAGCTCGGCCAGGCGATCGGTGAACCAGGGAGCGATCCCGGTGGCCGCCGCGAGACCGGCGGCATCGGTCCAGCCGTGGCGCAGGAGGCCGATCAACCGCCACAGGCGCGTGTCGGTCGGCGCAAGAAACGCCTCGAGATCACTCGGGACGCGATCGGCCAGCTCCCACGCCGGGTCCTCCCACAGCCAGCCTCGGCCACGCGGCTCCAGGGAGCGGATGGCCTTGAGCAGGGCGGAGCCGAACTCGCGATCGATGGCCATCGCCTCGCCGGTCGCCTTCATCTGGATCCCCAGGGACCGATCCGCCAGCGGAAACTTGTCGAATGGCCAGCGCGGCAGCTTGACGACGACATAGTCGACAGCGGGCTCGAAGGCCGCGCTGTTGCCGCCGGTCGCGGGGTTCGGCATCTCGTGCAGCCGGCGCCCGAGCGCGATGAGCGCCGCGATACGCGCAATCGGATACCCGGTCGCCTTCGATGCCAGCGCCGAGGAACGGCTGACCCGCGGGTTGACCTCGATGACCCGATAGTCACGGCCGTCCGGCGATACGGCGAGCTGCACGTTGCAGCCACCTTCCAGCTTCAAGGAACGCACGATGTTGAGGGCGCACCGGCGCAGGCGCTGCACGAGCGGGTCGGGAAGGGTCTGAATCGGTGCCACCACGATGCTGTCGCCGGTATGGACCCCCATCGGATCAAGGTTCTCCATGCCGCAGATGGCGATCGTCGTGTCGGAGGCGTCGCGCAGCACCTCGAACTCGATCTCGTACCACCCGATGAGCGATCGCTCCACGAGCACCTGACCAATGGGGCTCATCGCGATACCGGCCGCGATCCGCTCGTGTGCCTCGGCTGCCGTATTCGCGAAGCCACCACCGCCCCCACCGAGCGTGAAGGCCGGACGGACCACGATCGGCGCGCGCAGATGCTCGAAGAAACGCATCCCATCGTCGACGTTCTCGACGACCGCACTCTCCGGCACCGGCTCTCCGATGCCGGTAACAAGATCGCGAAAGCCGCCGCGATCCTCCGCCGCGCGAACCGCAGCCAGCGGGGTCCCCAGGACGCGCACGCCATGCCGCTCCAGCACGCCCGCATCGTCGAGCGCAACCGCCAGGTTGAGTCCGGTCTGTCCGCCCAGCGTCGGCAGCACCGCGTCCGGGCGATGCTCTTCGATGACCCGGGTCACGTTCGCCAGCGTGAGCGGGCCGATGATGACGATGCCGCCGACGTCGGGATCGGTCATGACCGTGGCCGGATTCGAGTTGACGAGCACGGTCTCGACGCCTTCGGCCCGCAACGCTAGGCAGGCCTGCACGCCGGCGTAGTCGAACTCCGCCGCCTGGCCGATGAGGATCGGTCCCGAGCCGATGACCAGCACGCGACGCGGCATCGTCATGCCAGCGCGCGTTCCAACGCCAGGTCGAAGACGCGCGACGCGTCGATGGGCCCGGGCGCTCCTTCCGGATGGAACTGGACCGATGCGATCCGGCCGCTCGCGTGCACCAGACCCTCGACGACGTTGTCGTTCAGGTCGCGATGGCTGACTGCGTACCCCGCAGCCGCCAGCGCCGGACCATCGACAACCTCGACCTCGTGGTTGTGGGCGCCGATGTCGACACGCCCCGTGATCGACTCGAGAACCGCATGGTTTCCTCCATGGTGGCCGACCGCCAGGCGCCGCGTCTCCGCGCCAGCCGCCAGGGCCAGCAGTTGGTGGCCGAGGCAGATGCCCAGAAACGGCGGCCCGCCCGCCAGCGCCCCGTCCGCCACCGTGCGCACGGTGGTGATCTGTGCAGCCATGCGCGACGGATCGCCGGGACCAGGCGAACCGATGACGAGATTCGGCTCGTGAGCCGCCACCGCGTCGCTCGTCGCATCCGGTGGCAGGACGGTGACCTCGACGCCACGTACAGCCAACGCGGCGAGCAGGGAGCGCTTCACGCCATAATCGATCAGTACGGCACGGGCACGCCGCTCACCCGCCGATGCGACCACGTACAGCGCGCGAGTCGCCACCGTCGCGACGTGATCGACCGCGTCCCACGCCACGCTGCCGCGCGCACGGGCGACAGCTTCGTCGTCGGACACCGCGTCCGACGCGATCACCGCGCGGCGCGCGGCGCCGTTGCGCAGCAGCAGCGTGATCGAGCGGGTATCGACGCCGGAGATGATCGGGATCCCGCCCTCGGCAGCCAGCTCGGCCAACGAGAGCCCCGGTCCCGGCGGCGGATCCACCAGGCGCGACACGACCAGTCCGCGCGCGTGAACCTGCGATGACTCGAGTTCGCCGCGCGCGATGCGGTAGTTGCCGGCCATCGGGTGAGTCAGGATGACCATCTGCCCGGCGTACGACGGATCGGTCAGGATCTCTCCCCATCCGGTGGACGCGGTCGTGAACACGAGCTCGCCGTCCGCGCCGTCTCCGCTCCCATGAAGCGTGCCGCGCACGAGATGTCCGCCCTCCAGGGCGAGAACGCCCGGAGACAGCGACGACGCCAGTCCCCTACTGGCCGGTGGGCCGGAGGGCGCTGGCGTCGTGGAATGTTCGATTCGGTGCGCAGCCATCTGCAATCGGATCTCCTTCCCGGCATCACGGTGCCGGAGTTAAAGGACTCGACCCGCAGTCTATCGCATCACGCTGTCCCCTTGTCCCCACTCGCGGCTGGCGGCAACGCTCCCGACGGAGGCATCCGGCGCCGCACTTCGAGCACGCCGCGCAGCAGGATCAGCACGACCACGGCGAGCACGCCGAGGATCGGAAGCCACACGATGGCGAACCAGATGAGCCCATCGAACAGGCCCTGGCCGATGCCGACCAGCGACGCGAGCGCACGGTCGAGCTGGCCTCCCGGATCCCAGGTCGCGGCCTGCGTCTCGATCGGCTGGTCGCGCGGGATCAGCGTGATCGTCAGAGTCGACAGGGCGGCCTGCCCTTCCAGCGCGTCGAGCTGCGCCTGAAGCTGTTCGATCTCGCCCCGCACCTGGTCCAGGCGCGACTGCACGGCAAGAATGTCTTCCACTTCCTCGGCGCGGGCAACGAGCTCGCGGTACGAGGCTTCCGAGGCGCGGAGGTTGTCGACGCGTGCCTCGAGGTCCACGACCTGGCCGGTGACATCCTGCTCGCGCGTGGCCTCGGCAATGACCTCCACGTCGAGCTCGTGCAGCCGAGCAAGCATCGTGTCGAAGGCGTCGGCTGGTATGCGGAGGGTGAGTGTCGCGCTCTCCTCGAGCGTGCCGGCCTGGGAGCCGCCGACATAACCGTTCAGTTCGGCCGTGAGAGCACGGACGCGACCGAGGGCTTCGGCGACGCTCTCCACCTCCAGCGTGATCTCGCCGGTCTTGATGATGCGCTGCTCGATCGGGGCGGCCAGTGGCTCCCCACCGGTCGGGCCGCCCGGCTCGACGGTATCGGGTTCCTCGGCGAGCCCGTCTCCGCCCCCGGCGCCCTCGTCCGGCGCCCCCGCCTGGTCCCCGTCGGCAGCGCGATCCTCGCCGACAAGAGCAGATTGGGCCGAGCCGCAGGCGGCCAGGACAAGCACCAAGAAGAGGACGAACGGTGCGAAACGAGCGGTGGATGATGCAGGTCGGGCCATGTGATCTTTTCTCCCATTCGGGTTGTGCAGCGCCTGACGCCGAGCGCGCGACAATCGTTCCGACGCGGGAGATACCCGTCTCGTCTACGATCGGTTCATGGATGACCGGACCGCCGAACTCATGGCCGATGAGGATTCCCGCGCCGATATGGCGGCGCACGAGTTCAACCGCGACTTCCTCGCCACTCACCTTGCCGAGGAGCGACGACGAGCCAGCCTGCTGGGCGAAGTGCGCGAGGTGATCTTCGGCGCCCAGGATGGCCTGGTCAGCACCCTGGCGGTGGTCAGCACGGTCGCAGGTGCCACCGGGGGAAATCAGTTCGCCGTATTGGTCGCCGGAATCGCATCGGGCCTGGCCGGGATCTTCAGCATGGCGGCCGGCGAGTACATCGGCAGCAAGAGCCAGCGCGAGATCTTCGAGGCCCAGATCGTGGGCGAGCGGGTCGAAGTCCACGAGCGTCCCGGCGAGGCCGAGGCCGAGATGGCATTCATGCTCGAAGAGGACGGTCTGCCGCGCGAAGCTGCCAGCCACGTCGCCCGGATCATGGCAGAGCATCCCGACGTGCTGCTCAAGACGATGGTGGAGAAAGAGCTCGGGCTTGCGGTCGAGCCGGACGAGGGATCGCCTCTCCAGGGGGCGCTGTTCATGGGCGCGGCCTTCGGACTCGGTGCGATTCCCCCCATCCTGCCGCACCTCCTCTTCACTGGCACCGCGGCGATCATCGGCTCAGTGCTCGCGACGCTGGCCGTCCTGTTCACCATTGGCGTCGTCAAGAGCCGATGGACGCATCGGTCCTGGCTGGCATCCGGCTTCGAGATCGTGGCGCTCGGCGCCGTGGCAGGCATCGCCGGATACTTCTTCGGCAGCATCCTGCCTGCCCTGCTCGGCGTCCCCGAGGCCGCGATCTAGATTCCCTCGAACATCATGCCGGCCGCGTCAATCGCTCACGGTCAGGATGCCGACCATGCCGTACGCCTCGTGGCCCGGCAGGTGACAGACATAGGCAAACGTGCCGGCTTCCTCGAACGTGATCGTCGTCTCGACCGTCTCGAGCGCCGGTACCGTGACCTCGGTCGGGACCTCGCCGTGCGCGGCATGAGTCCCCGTGCGGTGCGCCTCGTGGAACTCCTCGTCGCCGATGAGCCATTCGTGGTCGATCGGATCGTCGTTGACGAGGACGAGGGTGAGCGGGACGCCGCGCGGCACCCGCAGCTCCGTCACGTCGAAGGCCGAGTAGCGCAGCGTGATCGTGACCGTCTGCGGTCCCGGAGCGCAGCCGACGGTCGTCAGCGCCACGATGAGCAGCGCGACGACCATCGGCATGGCACGACGCCTCATGCGCCTGCGAGCGGCGGCCGGCCCGTCCGACCGCGAGTGGACCGATCGAGCACGAGCGGAACGGCGATCAAGGTGGTTGCCGCCAGCAGGAGGTAGAGCGCCACGGGCGCTCCCGGCGCCGGATCCGGGCCGAAGGGTGCGAACCCGGCGTCGATCGGCGACGGTGCACCGGCGCCCGATGCGTCGATCGCCAGGTCGAAGTCGAGATCTCCCGCCCGGGTGTCGACCACGACCTTCGTCAGCCAGGCCTCGTCGGGAATCCATTCCATGCCGGCATCCGAACGCAGGTCGTCCAGCAGGAGGTCCGTCGCGGCGGCGCTGTGATCGAGGATGAGGCCGTTCGACTCTATGAAGGCGCCTGCCCTTGGCAGCAGCGCGGGCTCCACATCGGTCAACAGGTAGACATCGGCTTCGACGGTCTCGCCGGCGGCCTTGCCCAGGCCCAGGATGCGCAGCGGCACCCATGGGTTGTCGGTCGGGATCGTCAGGTGCACAGGCGTGCCATCGCCGACGGCCTGGCCTCGCGCCGCGGCCGCATCGGCGTCGAAGGCGGCGGCCATGAAGATCGGGCTGCGGTCGGCGTAGAAGTCGAGGACTTCGGGCGCATCGGGCGGAAGGCGGAAGCCGTGGTTCTTTGCCCACAGGCCGACCTCGTCGCCACCGCCGCGCAGGATGGTGATGTCGAGCGCGTCGATCGTCGTTTCGAGCAGAACCTCGGCCTCGCGCGCCGTACCGCCGGCGTCCCCGGCCGAGAGGAAGGCGGCTTCAGGAGCGGGATCGGTCTCGCGGATGAGCCGTTGGAGCGTCCAATCGCCGCCGCGCTCGACGTCGGTGGGAATGCCGGGCAGGGGCGTGATGGAGCCGAACGCACCGCCGCCACCGGCGAACTCGAAGCTGGTGACGTAGTGCTCGACGCCATCGGTGTAGCCGGCGAAGGTGGTCGTCCGCAGCAAATTGACGGCACCATTCGGGCCGATGAGGCCGCCGCACGCCAATGTGGGCGCGGCCGTGATGAGCAGGGCGGTCGTTGCGACCGCGAGCGAAAGCCATGGACGTCGCATCGACCGTCCTCCTTGTTCATTGCGGGGCGTTGGATCGGAATCGATGCTGCAGCACCCGCTCTGACGCGTTCGGCCCTGGATCGGTTCCCGCAGCGGGCGACTGGCACATCGATCTCCATCCCCCGGGCAATTTGGACGCTCAGTGCCGTTCTGGCGACTGACTCAGCGGAACATGCGCTGCTGCTTGGCGAGGTCGAGCCTCTCCGCGGGTGCGTCGAGGACGGTATCCACCGAGCGCAGGCGCTGCGCGATAACGTTGAGCACAGCGCCCTCCACCTGGAGCCGCCCGTCGATCACTAGCAGCGGATGCCGATGCAGCAGCGCGCGGTGCGCCTGGTACACCTGCGGCCGCAGGGTGACGTTGATCATGCCCGTCTCGTCCTCGAGCGCGATGAACACGAAGTTCTTGGCCGTCATCGGATGCTGCACGCTCACCGCCAACCCGGCCAGCCGGATCTGGGACCGATCGCGCAGCGCGCCCGCCTGCGACACCGTGATCACGCCGCGCGAGGTCAGTCGCTCGCGGAAGAGCTCGACGGCGTGCAGGTTGGGCGACACGCCGGTGTCGCGGTAGTCGGCAGCCACCTTCTCGGCGTCGGTCATGGCAGGAAGTGAGGCGCCCAGCGCGCGCTGGGCGTCATCGGTCAGTCCAAGGGCAGGACGCTCGGGGTCAGCGTCGGCCATGGTCGTGCGCAGCTGCCAGAGGAGCTCGCGGCGGGGCGCATCGGTCCAGTCGAAGGCACCGATGCTGATGAGTCGCTCGACCACCTGTTCGCCGAGGCCCGTGCGGGCGAGAAAGTCGCGGACGCTCGTATATGGGCCGCGTTCCCGTTCCCGCTCCAGGGTCTCGCGGGCGCGCTCGTCGATTCCCTTCACCTGGCGCAACCCGAGGCGGATGGCGTACGTGCCATTGCCTGCGGCGTTGCACCCGGTGGAGGTATCTACCATGGAGAGCCCCTTCGTTGGCGATCTAATGCGCCGGATGGAACCGGCGGCCATCGAAAGCTCCATTTCGACCTCTTCCTGGTCGTTACCTCCACCGGGTGAAATCGGCGACGAACGAGGGGCCAGGGGCCATGGGCGCGTGTCGTGCTCCCAGGCGGATTCGTTGACGTCGATGGGGAGCACCGCGATGCCGTGGCGCTTGGCGTCGTTGATGACGACCGCGGGCGAGTAGAAGCCCATCGGCTGGTTGTTGAGAACACCGACGGTGTAGTGCGCCGCGAAGTAGCGCTTGAGCCAGGCGGTGTCGTAGCTGATCTTGGCGAATGCCGCGGCGTGGGCGCGCGCGAAGCCGAACTCGGCGAAGGCGGAGCACTTCTGGAACAGCGCCTCCGCGTCCTCCGGTGTCAGGCCGGTGCGGATGGCGCCACCGACGAACCGGCCGCGCTCGGCCTGCATCTTGGCGTGGGACCGATGAGAGCCCATGGCCTTGCGGAAGATGTCGGCCTCGGTGGCGGTGTAGCCGCACACTTCGATGGCGACCTGCATCACCTGCTCCTGGTACAGGATCACGCCCAGGGTGTCCTCCAGGATCGGTTTGAGGGATTCATGCGCGTAGGTGACTTCTTCCTCACCAGCACGTCGCCGCAGATACGGGTGGACGGCGTTGCCCTGCACCGGTCCGGGCCGGATGATCGCGACCTGGACGACGAGATCCTCGAAGCGCTCGGGCCGTGCCTTTGGGAGCGACTGCATCTGGGCGCGGGACTCGATCTGGAACATGCCGACCGTATCGGCCGCCTGGATGGACCGATATACCTCCGGATCGTCGTGCCGGAGGCTGTCGAGATCGGGTCGGTTACCCGTGTCTCGATCAATGCGCGTCAGGGCGTCGCTGATGACGCCGAGGGTTCTGAGGCTGAGAAGAACGATCTTCACGAGGCCGAGCTGCTCGATGTCCTCCTTGTCGTATTGCGTGACAACCCGGTTCGGCATGGTGGCCTTTTCGATGGGCACGAGATCGATGAGCGGCGTCCTCGTGACGAGCATCCCGCCGACGTGGATGCCGAGATGACGCGGGAAGCCGTCGATCTCGGCGCACAGGGTGAGGAGCCATTGCCACCGGTTGCGCGGAGCGTGGTCTGCTGGTTGCTGGCCGCTCTCCTGTCGAGAGGATTCCGGCACGACGACCGGCACGACGACCGGCACGACGACCGGTCGCCGACGTTCCTCGATCGGCATCCCGCTCTCCGGATCCAATCGCACCGCAGATGGCCGGCCGCTGGACGGCCCCGGCGTGCCATTGTCACGCGGCGCCGGCAGTGCGAGCTCGCCACCCGCCAGCTCACCGGATCGTGCATAGCGCTTGGTGGTCTCCGATTCATGGCGCACGCTCGTGACCGATGCGTCGAGCGCGCGTGCCTTCTTCGGCGGAACCCAGCCGCCCTCGCTGACCGGTCGCAGGTCGAGCGTCGGGCGCGGCCGCGAGTTCCACGAAGAGTCCGACGTCGGATGCACGAATCCGCGACCATCCCGGCCGCGTGGGACGGCGGCATCGGCCATGTCCATTCCGAGCTCATCGAACAGCCATGCGAATGAGCCGTCCAGGGCGAGGTCGCGGGCGACATCGGTGGCGTCGCGCGTGTCGAGCGCCTTGGCCAGCGCGTCAATCCCGTCGGAAGGAAAGCCCAGCGCCTTGGCCACCTCGCGCACGGCCGACCGCGCGCGGTACGTGATGACGGTGCAGACCATGGCGGCGTGATCGGCGCCGTAGCGGGTGTAGAGGTACTGGATCACCTCCTCGCGCCGGTTGACGTCGAAGTCGATATCGATGTCGGGCAGCGCGCGCGCCTCGTTGATGAAGCGCTCGAACAGGAGCTTGTGCTCGATCGGGTCGACCTTGGTGATGCCCAGGCAATACGCCACGATCGAGTCGCCGGCACTCCCCCTTCCCTGGCCGATGATGCCGCCGCGCCGCGCGAATTCCATGAGATCCCACACGATGAGGAAGAACTCGGACAGGTTGGTACGGTCGATAAGGTCGAGCTCGTGGGTCAGCTGCGACAGCGCGCGCTTGGTAATCGGCTGGTAACGACGCAGTAAACCGTCGTGTGCAAGCTGGTACAGATATGAGAACGCGGTCTCCCCCTTTGGGACGGTGAACCCCGGAAACCGATAGCGTTCGAAGCCAAGCTCCAGCCGGCACGCCTGACCGATGGCGGCGCTGTGAGCCATACCTGCCTCCCAGGCATGACGGCTGCGCCCGTCCGGTAAGCCCTGGCCGATGGCGGCCATCTCCGCTCCTGACTTGAGCCGATATTCGGCGTTGGGTAGCAGCAGCTCTCGGGCCTCCTCCAGCGTCGCGCCGTGGCGGATGCAGACGAGCACGTCCTGGAGCCGATGCCCGTCGGGATCGGCGTAGTGGACCTCGTTGGTGACGACCGTCGGCAGGCCGGCTTCGTCGGCCAGGGCGGCAAGCTCGGCGACGAGCCAGTCGTCATCGGGCCCCAGGTGGTGACTGAGCTCGACGGCGAAGTC
>JBBSLF010000057.1:0-10514 GCA_038255505.1 Candidatus Limnocylindria bacterium | reverse complement strand
CCCGCATGGCGGGTGAACCACAGCGTCGAGGTGCTCGACTCTGCCAAATCGGGGCCGAGTTACTCGTCGGGAGGGTAAACCGACAGCGTCGGCTCGGGTCAGGCGGAATCCTACCCAAGGCGCGGGTATGTGGCCGAGTCGCGACCGGGCAACGCGACATGACGACCGCAGTAACCGAATGGTAAGCGGCGCGTCATCGGCCACGGCTACCATGCGAGAGTGATCGTCCCGAGCCTCGATTGGCTGCTCCCGGAACCCGTCGCGAACCCACCGGTGTTCGTCGGCTTCGGCGCCCCGGTGGCCACATTGTTGGCTCGTCGCGGTTTCCGCGATGACGACCAGCTCGGACGCTTTCTCACGGCTGGCGCCGGTGCGCTGCATGACCTGAGCCGCATGACCGATGCGGACCGGGCACTGGACAGGATTGACGCGGCGCTGGCGAACGGCGAGCCGATGGCCATCTGGGGTGACTACGACGCCGACGGGATGACGGCGATCGTCGTGTGGGTGACCGCGCTTCGACGCCTGGGGGCGGACCCGATCCGGTACGTTCCGTCCCGTCTGTCCGAGGGTTACGGCCTCTCGGACTCCGGGCTCCGTCACCTCGCCGGACGGGGCGTCAAGCTCGTCATCACCTGCGACTGCGGAGTGAGCAACGCCGCCGAGGTTGAGATTGCCCGGGCGCTCGGCATGGACGTTGTCATTACCGACCATCACCTGCCCCCGCCAGAGCTGCCGCGGGCCGCGGCGGTCGTGGATCCGCACCGGTCCGATTGTGCGTATCCTGACCAGGATCTCACCGGCGCGGGCCTGTCGTACAAGTTGGCCGCCGCCCTGCTGGCGCGGCATGGACAGTCGGACGAGGGCATTGCCGCCGTGGCGGCCATTGGCACGATCGCCGACATGGCGCCGATGACCGGCGAGAGCCGGGCAATCGTTCGCCTCGGGTTAGAGGAGTTGGCGCGCACGACACACGCGGGGCTCCGCGCCCTGCTGCGGCGCGCCTGTGCGAACCCCGGCCAGCCTACGGCGCGCGACCTCGGGTATGGGGTCGTGCCGCGCATCAACGCCGCCGGTCGGATCGCCGATGCGGAGCTTGCGATGGCGCTCCTGCTCGAGGAGGATCCCGCACGCGCCGAGCAGTTCGCGGACAAGTTGGAGATCGTGCATGAACAACGCCGCGATCTCACCAAGGTCGCCGTCGATGCCGCGCGGCTGCTTGCCGACGCTTCTCCTGGGGACAACCCGCTCAGCGTTCGCGACGACACGTGGTCGCCGGGACTGGTCGGCCTGGTTGCTGGACGGCTGGCGGACACATTCACGCGCCCGGTGGCCGCGGCCACGCTCGTCGGCGACGAGGTGCGCGGGTCGGTACGGGCGCCGCTCGACTTTCACGTGGCCGCGGCGCTGGAGGCGTGCGGCTCGCTCCTCACCAAGCGCGGCGGGCATGCGGCCGCTGGTGGCTTCAGCCTGCTGCCGTCTGACTGGGCGGCATTTAGCGACACGTTCGCGGCTCTGCCACGTCCCTTCCCGGTCTCGTTCCTCGGTGAGCGCCAACGGCCCGGCCGCCTGGTCGTGGACCTCGTGCTCTCGGCGCGCCACGTGGAGTGGGCGCTCGCCGATCAGCTCGAGCGACTCGCGCCGTACGGACCCGGACACGTCGAGCCGATGCTCGCGGTGACCGGGATGATCGTCGGCGAGGCTCGCCGCGTGGGACCTGCCGAGGCGCACATCGCCCTTCGCATGCGCCGCGGCCTCGAGACGTTCGACGTGATCTGTTTCGGGATGGGCGCTGCTCGACCACTGCCGGCACCGGGGGTCGGGCTGGACCTGGTGGGTACCCTCGAGCGCGACACGTTCGGCGGCGAGCCACGGTTGCGCCTACGAGTCGTCGACTTCGCGGAGACATCGGTGAGTCCGCTCCTGGCTAGACGGATCGAACCGCGACAGTTGGCGCACGCGGGATGACCACCCAGCTCGAGCGGCTGCGCGCGCGGGTGGAGCTCGTCGGGGCTCCGCTGTGCCTGGGCGTCGATCCGCACCCGGACCGGTTGCCCGCCGGCCTCACCCCCGATGTGCGCGGGGTTGAGGCGATGGCGCGTGGTCTCATCGGGGCGGTGGCCGCCAATGTGGTGGCGGTCAAGATCAACGTCGCGTTCTTCGAGGCCTTCGGTTCGGTTGGCTGGGCCGCGCTCGAACGCGTCCGCGCCGACGTCCCGCGTGATCTGATCTGCATCCTCGACGCGAAGCGGGGCGACATCGGTTCCACCGCCGAACGATATGCGGAGGGGTTGTTCGGTCATCTCGACGCCGATGCGGTCACGCTCTCACCCTATCTCGGGGAGGATGCGATCGAGCCGTTCCTGACCTATCCCGATCGCCTGATCTACGTGCTGGCCCGCACCAGCAATCCGTCGGCGGCACGGGTCCAGGGGCTTGGCGTTGACGGCGGCCTGGTTCACGTGCGCGTCGCGCGCTGGGTGACCGAGCGCTGGTCGGACGGCCGGGTTGGGCTCGTGGTCGGTGCGACCGCCCCCGCAGTGCTGAGCCAGTTGCGTGAAGCATTTCCCGGACCGGGATTCCTGGTGCCGGGAGTCGGAGCCCAGGGGGGTGACGTCGACGCATCGGTCCGCACATGCCATGGTGCGTGGGCGCCGGGCGTCGTCTCGGTCTCGCGGGCCGTAGCACAGGCCTCGAGCGGGGAGGACTGGCTGGAGGCAGCCGCAAACTCCTCCATCGCGCTTCGGACCCGGATGGCCGAAGCGGTGCTACACTCGACGGCCAGTGCCGCCCAGGTGGCCCCGAACGGAGGTTCGTGAACCGAATGCCAATTCCAGGACCGGCCGAACTCATCCTGCTGCTGGTGATCGTCCTTATCATTTTCGGCCCCGGCAAGCTGCCCGATATCGGCAGCGCGGTCGGGAAGGGGATTCGCGAATTCCGCAAGGCCTCTACGGAGCTCGAAGATTCTGTTCGCGGCGACTCGAAGCGTTCGACCAAGGACGAGAAGCCCGTCGGCGAGGGCTCGGACCGCAAGCACTGACGTCCGGCATTGCGCGGCGCCTGATGCCACCGATTGCCGCCTGACGTGACGTCCAGCACGCCCAACGTTCCGCGGGGCCACTCCCCTCCGGCGGTCGTATCCGAAGATGCCGCAACGATGAGCCTCGTCGAGCATCTCGATGAGCTCCGAAGCCGCATCATCGTCATCACGATCACCGTGGTCCTCGGGGGGATCATCGGTTTCGTACTCTCAGAATCCATCATCACGCTGCTTCGTTCCGCTCTGCCCGAGGGCAAGCAGACCCTCATCCAGATCAGCGTCGGCGAGTCGCTCTCGGTACGCCTGCGGGTGGCGCTGTACGTCGGCATCGCGCTCGCCCTGCCGGTCATCCTGTACCAGGTGTGGCGCTTCGTGACGCCGGGACTCACGCGAACCGAGCGCCGGCTCATCTGGCCGTTGCTCATCGGCTCGGCGGTGCTGTTCGTGCTCGGCATCGGACTCGGCTACTTCGTCCTTCCATTCGCGCTCGACTTCCTGCTCTCGCTGACCCTTCCGGGGGTCGAGGACCAGCTTCGGCTGAGCGAGTACGTCTCATTTTCGTCCACGGTGATGCTCGCCTTCGGGCTCGCATTCCAGTTTCCCGTCCTGCTCCTTCTGTTGGCGCGGGTCGGGATCCTCAACTATCGATTCCTGTCGGCCCGGCGTCGCTGGGCGGTGCTGGCCATCGTCCTGTTCGCCATCATCGCCACGCCCGGTGGGGACCCGCTGAGCTCGGCCGTCCTCTCGCTGGTGATGTACGTCCTGTTCGAAGGGACGCTCCAACTGATCCGCAAGCTACGACCGTGAGCGTATGGCTCCTGACCGATGCCGCCATGGACGCGCACCAGGCACCCGATCACCCCGAGCGGCCGGAGCGGCGTGGTGCCGCGGCGTCGGGAGTTCGCGCCGCAGCTGGTGACCGCCTCGTCGAGCCGGCCTGCGAGGTCGCGACCGACGACCAGATCACCGCCGTCCACGGGGATGAGTATCTTGCGATGCTCGTCGACGCCGATGACCGTGGTGGCGGCTGGCTGGATCCCGACACCTACCTCGTGGCGGGATCCCTGCGGGCCGCCAGGCTGGCGGCGGGCGCGACCCTCCAGGCCGCCCGCGCGGTCGTCGCCGGGGACGCGGAGGTTGCCTTCGCCGTCGTACGACCACCTGGCCACCACGCATCCCGCGCACGCGGGAGCGGATTCTGCCTGCTCAACAACGTGGCCATCGCGGTCGCCGGTCTGCGTGCCTCAGGCGCCGCGCAGCGCGTCGCCATCATCGACTGGGACGTACACCACGGCGATGGCACCCAGGCCATCTTCGGGGCTGATCCGGACGTCTGCTACACCTCCACGCACCAGTTTCCGTTCTACCCGGGGACTGGCGGCCGTGTCGAGCTCGGCGTCGGGTCGACGCACAATCGACCTCTTGCGGCGGGGAGCGGCAACGAGCAGTTTGCCGAAGCGTGGGTGTCGGAACTCCTTCCGGCCATCGAAGCGTTTGATCCTGCCGCCATCCTCGTGTCGGCTGGATACGATGCCCACCGGGCTGATCCGCTGGCGCAGCTTGACGTGACCGAGGTCGGGTATGCCACCGTCGCGCACGAGCTTGGCGCACTCAGCCGCCGCCTCGGCCTGGCCGGTGTGGCGCTGACCCTGGAGGGTGGCTACGACCTTGAAGCGTTGCGAGCTTCGACCGAAGCCACGGTCGCGGGCATCCTGGCGGGCCGAGAGGTGCGTTGAGGCGCGGTTATACTCGGACGGTGGCCGAACCCGCACCGACCGTGACCGATGCAGCCGATCCGCCCGGGGAGGGAAACACCTCGACGCCTGTCGAGTCAGAGCACTTCCTCGTCATCAGTGGCCTGTCCGGCGCCGGAAAGAGCCAGGCGAGCAAGCTATTCGAGGACCTCGGGTACTTCTGCATCGACAACCTGCCTCCTGCTCTGCTCGATGACTTCCTCGAGCTCCGGCGCCAGGGTTCGGACCGATACCGCCGTGCGGCGCTCGTCCTCGACATTCGAGCGGGAGACCCGGCTCCGGCAATCGAACGAGCCGCATCGGCCCTGGTGGCCGAAGGGTCGCAGCTGGAGCTCATTTTTCTCGAGGCTACCGACGCCAGCCTTGTCAGCCGGTTCAGCGAAACCCGGCATCGGCACCCGCTCGAGGCCACGCGCAGCGGCGTCCAGGCCAGCATCGCCGAAGAGCGTCGGCGCCTGGCGCGCACCCGCGAGATGGCGGACCACGTGGTCGATTCGAGCGGTCTCTCCATCGGTCAGCTCAAGGACCGCCTCTTTGCGATCGTGCCGCGCGGGACAGAACGCCAGGACCTGCGCATCGACATCGTCACCTTCGGGTTCAAGTACGGGATCCCGCTCGAGGCCGATCTCGTATTCGATGTCCGCTTCCTGACCAATCCGTACTGGGATCCCGAGCTGAAGCCGCTCTCGGGTCTCGAGCAGCCGGTGCGCGACTTCGTCCTGCGGCAGCCGACGGCGGATCGGTTCCTGGAGCTGGTGGTCGAGCTGCTGGAGTTGACTGCGCCGGCCTACCGAGCCGAGGGAAAGGAACAGCTGCGCGTGGCGTTGGGTTGCACGGGCGGCTATCACCGCTCCATCGCGCTGGCCGAAGAGCTGGCGAAGCGCCTTGGGCGGATGGAGGACGCAACTGTCCGCGTATTCCATCGCGAGCTGGAACGATGACCCGTCGGCGCCTGCCGCGCTGGCTGTATCCCGGCATGCGCGTCAAGCGCTGGCTCGTGCTCCTGTTGGCGGGGATCGCCATCCTCGGCCTGGGAGCCGCGATCTACATTCGGGATCTGTATCGCGCCACCAACGCCGACGAGATCGAGGTCGTGTACTGGCTGACCGGAGCGTGGCTGGAACCGCAGATTCGCGCCCTGTTGGTCGCGGGCTTGGGAGTGCTGCTCACCGGCGTCGGTTTGTGGGGCCTGGCGCGCTCGGTGATCGCGCCCTTCGTGGCCCGCGGCGACAGCGTCATGGAGGTCCTCTACACGAAGCGGTACCTGGCGCGCGGCCCACGCATTGTGGCGCTCGGCGGCGGGACCGGGCTGTCGACCCTGCTGCGCGGCTTGAAGGGGTACAGCGCGAATATCACCGCCGTGGTGGCGGTCGCCGATGACGGCGGCAGCAGCGGACAGCTGCGACGGCAGCTTGGCATCGTTCCGCCGGGTGACATCCGCAACTGCATCGCGGCATTGGCCGATGCCGAGCCGCTGATGACGCAGCTCATGCAGTACCGATTCCCGGCGGGTTCGGGCCTCGATAACCACGCATTCGGGAACCTGTTCATCGCGGCGATGACCGCGGTGACGGGCGACTTCGAGGAGGCCGTGCGCGAATCGAATCGGGTCCTCGCGGTGCGCGGCCAGGTCCTGCCCGCGACGAGCGTGCCGCTGAACCTCTCGGCGCGCCTCGCGTCCGGACGGCAGATCGGGGGTCAGTCGGGCATCACCACGGCCGAAGAGCCGATCGAGCAGGTCTTCATCGAGCCGGGCGACGTGCGAGCGAACGGCGAGGCCATCGAGCGCATGCTCGAGGCGGACATGATCGTCATCGGGCCCGGAAGCCTGTTCAGCAGCGTCCTGCCCAACCTGCTGATCAATGACATCGCCGATGCGCTCCGCGCCGCGCCAGGGCTGAAAGTCTACGTCTGCAACGTGGCGACGCAGCCGGGAGAGACCGCGAATATGACCGCATCGCAGCACCTTCGCGCGTTGTTCGCCCACGTGGGGGACGACCTGATCGATTGCGTCATCGTCAACCGCGACACGACCGCCCGACGCCCGGAGGGCTGGCTGGCCACGCCGGTCGAGGTCGATGTTCGCCGGCTCGAGGAGCTGCAGGTGGTAATCATCGAGGAGGATGTCAGTGACCCGGCCAATGCGCATCGCCACGACCCGGCGAAGTTGGCCGCGGCGCTGATGCGGCTCCACCAGGACGACCGCATTGATCGCTCCCGCCCGCGCCGCGTGTCGCGGCCCGTGTCCCAAGCCTCGTAGGGCCGTGCTCCTCGCCGGCGAGGTCAAGGGAGAGCTCGCGCGCATCCATCCCGCCCGCGCGTGCTGTCGTCGGGCGGAGCTGATCGGGTTGCTGCATGGTGGCTCGGGTTCAACCCTGCGAACGCTGGACCACGCGACGGCGCGCACCGCGGTGCACCTGGCCACTTCGCTGGGGATGTCGGTCGATCCGCCTCGTCCGTCCACCGCGGCGCGGTCGGTTGATCACGCTCGCCATCATCTGCGGGTCGAGCTGGATCCCACGTCGCGCGCTGGCTGGTCGTGGGACGAGGCGCCAATGTGCGACCAACGCGCATTTCTGCGTGGGGTGCTGTTGGCCAGCGGATCGATCTCTTTCAGCGCATCGGGTCCGCACGTCGAGTTCGTCCTGCGGGCTCAACAGGCGGCCGAGGCGCTTCAGGCGTTGCTCGCTGCGCTCGATGTCCGCGCGTTCGTCAGCATCCGCCGGGGAGGGCACGTGGTCTACCTCAAGGGCCAGGACGAGATTGGTGCCCTGTTTCGGCTGGTTGGCGCGAATCGTGGCGTCCTCGAGCTGGAGACGGCGCGCGTCGGACGCGACGTCCATGCGCGTCTCAACCGCCTGCTGAATGCCGAGCAGGCAAACCTGGGGCGGACGGTGCGCGCGGCGCATCGTCAGCTCTCGGCGATCTCACGCCTCGAGGGCGAAGGTCGGTTGGCGAGCCTCGGTGCCGCCCTGCGGGAGACGGCGGCGATTCGGCGACGCATGCCCGACGCCGACCTCGATACCCTTGCCTCCACCCTCGGCGTGAGCCGGTCGGCGGTGAACCATCGGCTGCGCCGAATCGTTGAGCTTGCCACCAATCAGGAGAACTGATGCGCGTCCCCGTTATCGCCGGTAATTGGAAGATGAATCCGACCAGCGCGTCCGAAGCCACCTCGCTGGCTCTCGCCGTCCGTGACGCGGCTGAGGGTCTGGCAGGGGTGACGGCGGTGATCTGTCCGCCGACCATCTGGCTGTCGGACGTGCAACGTGTCGTCGGGGCGGGCCGTGTCCACCTTGGCGCGCAGACGATGGCTGCCGATGAGCGGGGGGCGTTCACGGGCGAGACGAGCCCCGTCATGCTCCGCGGCATCGCCGAGTTCGTGATCATCGGGCACTCGGAGAGGCGCCAGTACGACGGCGAGACTGATGAATCCGTCGGACGCAAGGTCGCGAGCGCCGTGGCGCATGGGCTTCGACCGATCGCTGCGGTCGGGGAGCGGGCCGAGGAGCGTCGCTCGGGGACCACCTCGCAGGTAATCGACCGGCAGGTACGCGCCGCGTTGGCCGGGCTGCAGCGCCTGGCCGGGACGGGCCTGGTGGTCGCCTATGAGCCGGTCTGGGCCATCGGGACCGGGGACGCTGCCAGCGAATCGGATGCCCAGGCCGTCGCGGCGCAGATCAGGGCCATCCTGGCCGAGATCGACCCCGAAGCCGCTGACGAGATCCCGATCCAGTACGGGGGCAGCTGCACGCCCGAGAACGCGACAGCGTACTTCGCCCAGCCCGACATCGACGGGGCGCTTGTCGGCGGCGCTTCGCTCAAGGCCGATGCGTTCGTCGCCATCCTCCACGCGGCAGCCGACGCCCCGCGCCCGGCATGACAATCGTCCTCGTCGTTCTCGATGGCTTCGGGATCGGCGATGACCCCGAACGGAGTGCTCTCGCGTCCGCGTCCCTGTGGAACTGGAACCGGATGCTGGCCGAATGGCCGCACTGCCGCCTGGAGGCGTCGGGCGAAGCGGTCGGCCTGCCGCCGGGACAGATGGGCAACAGCGAGGTCGGTCACCTCAATCTCGGCGCAGGCTTCCGCGTCCTCCAGGACCTGCCGCGAATCTCCGCAGCCGTCGAGGACCGATCGTTCTTCTCCAACGACGTCCTGCTCGGCGCCTGCCGGGACGTGCTGGAGCGAGGCTCGCGGTTACATCTCATGGGGCTCGTCGGTCCGGGTGGCGTTCACGCGCACGACGACCACATCCTGGCGATGGTCGAGCTTGCGCATCGCGCAGGGGTGCCTCCAGACCGCGTGGCCTTCCACGCGTTCGCCGATGGCCGCGACACCGCCCCCCGGTCCGTGGACCGATTCCTCCCCGCACTCGAAGCGCGATTCGACGGCCGGGCGCGCCTCGCGAGCGTCAGCGGCCGCTACTACGCCATGGACCGCGACGCGCGTTGGGAACGCACCCAGCGCGCGTATGACGCAATCGTGCATGCCACTGGCCTGCGAGCGACATCCGCCACCGCGGCCATCGCGGAGGCGTACGGGCTCGGCGACGGCGATGAGTTCATCACCCCAACGGTCATCGACGGTGCCGTGCCGATGGCTACCGGCGACGTGGCCATCCATCTCAACTTCCGGGCTGATCGCGCTCGCCAACTGTCGCACGCTCTGACAACGCGTGCTTTCGACGGTTTCGATCGCGGTTCGGCACCGCGCGTCACACTCGTCACCCTGACCGAGTACACCGCGCCCGACGAGCTCGACGCCACCGTGGCGTTCCCGACGACGGACGTGGACTCTTTGGCCGCGCACCTTGCGCGGCTCGGAAAGCGCCAGCTCCACGTCGCGGAGACCGAGAAGTACGCGCACGTCACGTACTTCTTCAATGGTGGTGTCGAGGACGCCTTCGCGGGGGAGGAGCGCACGCTGGTGCCGTCGAATCGCGACGTGCCGACCTACGACCTCGCGCCGGAGATGAGCGCAGCACCGATCACCGACGCGGTCGTCGCCGCCATCGACGCCGGACAGCACGACTTCATCGTCGTCAACTACGCGAACCCCGACATGGTCGGCCACACCGGCGTCTGGTCCGCCGCGGTCGAGGCGGCCGAGTTCGTCGATGCCTGCATGGGCCGGTTGGTGCGCGCCGCGCTCGGGACGCGATCGACCCTGGTGATCACCGCCGACCACGGCAACATCGAGGAGATGCGTGATGCGCAGGGGCAGCCGCAGACCAAGCACACAACGTCGCCGGTGCCGCTCGTGCTCGTGGGCGAGGCGCATCGGTCCATCCGTCTGCGCGACGGTTCATTGGCCGATGTGGCGCCCACGCTGTGCGAACTGCTCGCCATTCCGCCAGGCCCGCAGATGACTGGGGCTAGCCTGATCGAGCGCGGCTGATCGGCTCCTCTGGTATCCTGCGCCGGTCATGCAGACCCCCCTTCTTCTCGCCCAGATGATTCTTGCCGTGGCGCTTCTTGCGTCGATCCTGCTCCAGCAGCGCGGAACCGGCCTCGGTGGCGCCTTCGGCGGCGAGGTGACGGCCTATCGCAGCCGGCGCGGTATCGAGCGCACGCTCTTTCGGCTCACCGTTGTTCTGGCCAGCCTGTTCGTTGCCTTCAGCCTGCTCAACCTGCTTCCAGCGAACTGAGCCAGAGGCCGTGCTATCATCGGCCCTCGCAATCGGAGATCATCCGAATGCGGCCGTGCCGAGGTGG
>JBBSLF010000056.1:0-10637 GCA_038255505.1 Candidatus Limnocylindria bacterium | reverse complement strand
TGGCGATCTTCACGCCACTGGCGATCAGGAAGTACCGCTCCATCAGCCGGTAGGCCGTCGGGTTGCCGGAGGCATCGAGTATCGGTATCCTCCGAGCCTGTCACTTGATCGGCCCAATGTCGATTGAGCATGGAAATCTCGTGGCGGAGTAGCTCAGTGGCAGAGCAGGGGACTCATAAGCCCTTGGCCGGTGGTTCGAATCCGCCCTCCGCTACCAAACTCATTCGATGAGTGCGCGTCCGCAGCAATGAGGGCATGGCGCGGTAAGTTTGGACACTCGATCTTGCACTCAGCGCACGGATCTGCAGGACGGCGGTAGTCGTGACTCCAGATCTTGCGTTCAGTGCACAGATCGATGGAAATCGGCATCGGTCCAGCCGCTCAGTCGCCCCAATGTGCGAGGCGTGCAAGAAATGACGGAAGTTGCGGACGGCATCTGTGGATCCGTGCGCTGAGCGCAAGAACGGCTGCGGCGTGGCGGCGTCGCGTGCCTGATCCGCTGGAGCTCCTGGCAGCGGAGTTCGACCGTGGAATGCGCGACCTCGGCGTCACGGACGACATGGACATCGTCCTTGGCGTCTCCGGCGGCGCTGACTCCATGGCCATGCTGCATGCCGCATCCCATCTCGTCGAGACCGATACACGCCAGTGGCGCCTGATGGTGGCTCACCTGGACCATGGCCTCCGACCCGACAGCAATGTGGATGCCGCTTTTGTGACCGATGCGGCCGCCGCCCTGCACCTACCCTGCGAGGTGCGCCGGACCGATGTCGCCGCGCTGGCGCGCGCCGAGGGTCGTTCCCTCGAGGACGCCGGCCGGGAGGCACGCTACCGATTCTTCGAGGATGTGGCGCCTGCAGGCGGAATGATCGCCACTGCTCACACCGCCGACGACGCCGCCGAAACCGTTTTGCTCAACCTGCTGCGCGGCAGCGGACTGGGCGGGGTTCGTGGGATTCCGCCGCGCCGGGGACGGGTGATCCGACCGCTCCTCCACGCCCGTCGCGCGATGCTGCGCGGGCTGTTGGACAAGTCCGGTATTGGCTACCAGGTGGATCCCTCGAACGATGACACCGCATTCCTCCGCAACCGCGTGCGCCACGAGCTGCTGCCGATACTGGAGGATCTGCGAGCGGGAGCCGTGGACCGCATCGGTCAATTCGCGCGCCTGGCTGCTGACGACGATGCCCTTCTCAATGAGCTCGCCGCAGCGGAGCTGGCGCGTCGCACGGGGAACGGAGAGATCGACTGGCGCGATCCACCTTCGGGTGCGTTGGGTCGACGGATGCTCCGTCTCGCCATCGGAGAGCCGCCTCCGAGCGCGGAGCGGATCGAGGCGCTCCAGGAAGCAGCGGTCGGCGAGCGTGGTGGTGTGATCATCGAGCTCGGTGGGGGGCGCAGCGCATCGGTTAGGGAGCGCCGAATTCGGCTGGACTGAGCCAATCGGTGACGCGGGCCGTATTCACGATGCGGGCCGGTACTCATGGGCGTTTGTTCGCCTCATCGGCCGCACCTATACTGACCCGACCCGCGGCGTCTCGTTGCGGGGCCGACGACGGCCGCAGGTCGAACGTCGATCGCACGGAGGCGAAAGTAGAACCCCCTTGACCAGCCGCATTGTTCGAAACAGCGTCGTGCTTGTCGTCCTGGCAGTCTTCGGACTGGCCGTCCTGTTGACGTTCACGGGTGACAATGACGAGGCAACCGACTATCCCTATGGCCAGCTCATCGAGGATGCCCGAGCGGGGCTCGTCTCGGAAGTCGTGCAAGAAGGCCAGCGCGTCACCGCCACCGTCGAGGGCACCGAGCGTACGACGATCGTACCGGGCGAGCTCACCAGCGTCTACGAGGATCTCGGCTGCGCGTCGGGCAACTCCGGCTCCTTCAGCTGCGAGAACTTCAGCGCCAGCGAACCGAGTGCCGCGGGTGGAATCCTGACGCTGATCATCACCGCCCTGCTGCCCGTGCTGCTCATCGGTGGCTTCATCTTCTTCATGATGCGCCAGGCTCAGGGCACCAATAACCAGGCCATGAGCTTCGGCAAGAGCCGCGCCCGCATGTTCCTCGGCAACAAGACAGTCGTCACCTTCAACGACGTCGCCGGCGTGGACGAGGCCAAGCAGGAGCTCACCGAAGTCGTCGAGTTCCTCAAGTACCCCGAGAAGTTCAACTCGCTCGGCGCGCGCATCCCGCGCGGCGTGCTGCTCGTCGGACCTCCCGGCACCGGCAAGACCCTGCTCGCGCGCGCCGTGGCCGGTGAGGCGGGCGTGCCGTTCTTCAGCATCAGCGGGTCCGAGTTCGTGGAGATGTTCGTCGGTGTCGGCGCGTCCCGCGTCCGCGACCTGTTCGAGCAGGCCAAGCGCAACTCACCGTGCATCGTGTTCGTGGACGAGATCGATGCGGTCGGTCGCCAGCGTGGCGCCGGGCTCGGCGGGTCGCACGACGAGCGCGAGCAGACACTCAACCAGATCCTGGTCGAGATGGACGGCTTCGACACGAACACCAACGTGATCGTCGTGGCCGCCACCAACCGGCCGGACGTGCTGGATCCGGCGCTCCTGCGTCCGGGCCGCTTCGACCGTACGGTCATCCTGGACCGCCCGGACATCAAGGGTCGTCACCAGATTCTCCAGGTTCACATCAAGGGCAAGCCGCTCGACAAGACGGTTGATATCGAGGCCATCGCCCGACGTTCTCCGGGCTTCAGCGGCGCGGACCTCGCCAACCTCGTGAACGAGGCCGCCATCCTGGCCGCGCGGCGCAACAAGAAGTCGGTCGGCAACGACGAGTTCAACGAGGCCATCGACCGCGTGGTTGCCGGCCCGGAACGCCGCAGCCGCATCATCTCCGAGGAGGAGAAGGAGATCATCGCCTTCCACGAGGGCGGTCACGCCGTCGTGCAGCGGGTGCTCCCCAAGTGCGACCCGGTGACCAAGGTCACGATCGTGAGCCGCGGCATGGCGCTGGGCTACACGATGAGCCTGCCGCAGGAGGACCGATACCTCCACAGCAAGACCGAGTTCGAGGACAAGATCGCCGGAATGCTCGGCGGCAACGTGGCCGAGACACTCGTCTTTGGAGACACGACCACCGGCAGCTCGAACGACATCGAGAAGGCGACCGGCCTGGCGCGAGCCATGGTCACCCAGTACGGCATGAGCGAGAAGCTCGGCCCGCTGGCGTTCGGTAAGAAGGAGGAGATGGTCTTCCTGGGTCGTGAGATCAGCGAGCAGCGCAACTATTCCGACGAGGTTGCGGCGAAGATCGACTCCGAGGTGCGCGCCATCATCGATAACGGCTTCAACCGGGCGAAGGAGGCGTTGACGACGCACCGAGCGGTGCTCGACAGGCTCGCCGCCCTGCTGATCGAGAAGGAAACCATCGAGTCCGAGGAATTCGAGTCCCTCTTCGAGGGCGTGCTTCCGCCACGCAGCGGTGGGCCGACGCCCAAGAAAACCGGCGCCGTGCCGGCCACCGAGAGCACCGAGACGGACATCGAGCCCGAGGCCGACGAGAGTGGTGGCAAGCGCCGCCGCCCTGGCCCGGCCCCACAACCGGCATAGGATCTTTCAGCCTACCGCTGATGTGGTGCGAACGGGCCGCATCCCTCCGGTTGTGACAAGTGCCGTCGTGGCGGGCATTAGACGCGATAGGGCGCCGTGAGATGCCGGTTCTGAGCGTGACCGACCATGATCTGGCCTCCATCTTCCGGCTAATGCCCGCCGTCACGGCGTATGACCCAACGCGGGTTGCCGACGAAGTCCACGCTCACGGATAGTCCATTCGGGTCATTGGAGCGCTGGGAGGTGGGCCGTATACTCCGCTGGCGTGTTGCGTGTAGGCACCTGCCTTCAACGCAGCAGACACTTTCGTTCCTGAGCACAGGGAGCCTGCCACCACATGATCGACGAGCCGATCACCCAGACGAAGTCGAAGTCCAACACAGACTGGAAGCTCAACGCCGGCGAAGGAACTCTTCAGCCCCGCTCCGCGCTTGACGTTCTGACCAGCCTCAATGAGCGGGTCGCGTCCGGCAGCATCGATGATCTCGTTCCGATCGCGACCGGCTTCGTGCCGATGGACAAGACGATCGGTGGGGGACTGCGACCGGGCGAGCTGATGCTCATCGGTGGCGCGCAAGGCCAGGGCAAGACCACGATGGCCCTCCAGATGGCCCGCAACATGGCCGCATCGGGTCAGGCGACCGTCCTTTACGTCTGCTTCGAGCATGACGAGGAGTACCTCATCCAGCGCATGGTGGCCATGGAATCCGCGCTGAGCCACCTGCCACAGAAGTCCGGCGCGGTGAAGATCCAGGACGTCAAGAAGGAGGTCGTGAGCTCGTACACCGCCTCGGCGGAGAGCGGCACCCGCGCCAAGCTGGGAGCGAACCCGCGACTGCGCCCGAGCCTGGAGCGGATTGCCCGATACGGCTCGAACCTGTTCCTCATGCGCGGAACCGCGACCCACTCGACCATCGACAACCTGCGAGCGCTCGTAAAGGAGCACCGCGGCTCGGATGACGAGCGCCGCCTGGTGCTATTCGTCGACTACCTCCAGAAGGTGCCGGTCGTTCCCGAACCCGCCACCGAAGAGGAAAAGGTGACCCGAATCGTATCGGGCCTCAAGGACATCGCGTTGGCCGAGGGCATTCCCGTCGTTGCCATCGTCGCGGCCGACCGTGAGGGCCTCAAGGCCAAGCGCCTTCGCAACCATCATCTACGCGGCTCATCGGCCATCAACTACGAGTCCGATATCATCCTGATCCTCAATGACAAGTACAACATCGTCGCCAAGGTCAACATCGAGTTCAACCCGTACCAGGCGCAGCGCTATCGTGACTGGGTGGTGGCCAGCGTCGAAAAGAATCGCGGCGGCCAGGACAACATTGATCTCGAATACGAGAAGCTCTTCGAATACAGCTGCTTTGATCCGACGGGTCGGATCACGGCCGAGAAGCTGATCGAAGAGCGGCTCTACAACGACTGAGCATCACAGACCGATGGCCGGCCCCGTCTTCGATCCCTACGCGATCCTCCAGGTGGTTCCGACCGCCGAGCAGGAGGTCGTGCACGGTGCCTTCCGGGCGCTGGCGCTCAAGTACCACCCCGATCGCGATCCCTCGCGCCGCGCCGCCGAGAAGATGGGCGATCTCAATCGCGCCTACGCGCTCTTGCGCGATGAGACCGCTCGCGCGGCCCATGACCGAAATCGCCGTGCGATGATCGCTGGCATCTCGGTCGCCGCCACGGCCCGATCGTCATCTGCTCTACCGGCGAAGACCGCCGCTGGCAGCGTGCTCGCATTCGGCCGGTACACCGGCTGGAGCCTGCCGGACCTTGCCCGCCAGGACCCGGATTACCTGCTCTGGTTGTCGCGCCACTCGTCCGGCATTCGCTATCGGACCGAGATCTACGGCATCCTGCGCACCATGGGTGTCTCCGCCGCCTGAGCGTCCTGCGCTACGCTTGCGAAGCTATGAATGACATACATCGGCCGCTGAAGGCGGTCTTTCTTGATATCGGCGATACGGTGATGCGCCCCAACCCGTCGTGGGAGCACGTCTATGCGCTCGCGTTCGAGGAGTACGGCATCAGTGTCGAAGTGAGCGACCTGTATGCCGCCCTGCGTCACGCGTACCGGCACGGCGGGTGGGGGATGGAGGCCGGCTTCGACCCGTCCGAGGAGACGAGCTTCCGGCGAACCGTCGAGATCGACGCTGCGGCCATCGCGCAACTGGGATTGGAGCCGATGCCCGATGCGTTCTACCGCCGCCTGGCGGAGCTCTTCATGGTCACCAGCCACTGGCACATCTTCCCCGATGTGCCCGATGTGCTCACCGGGCTCAAGGAGCGCGGCCTCACCGTCGGTGCCGTCAGCAACTGGGTCTGGAACCTGCCCGAGCTGCTCCATTCACTGGAGCTGGTCCCACATTTCGACTTCATCGCGGCCAGCGCGCGCATCGGGTACGAGAAGCCGGATCGGCGCATCTTCGAATGGGCGCTCGAGCAGGCGGCAGTGGACCCCGGCTCCGTCATCCATGTCGGCGACCATGTCGACGCCGATGTCGAAGGCGCTCGCAATGTCGGTATCGAGGGCGTCCTGATTGATCGGGCGGAGCGATACCGGCCCGACGAGGTCCCCGAGGGCGTGCCGGTGATTCGCTCATTGGATGAGCTGCTGCCGATCGTGGACGCTCGGCTGCCCTGACCGGTGGGCCAGCCGTGGCGATGCTTCGTGGCCGTCCCGATCGGTGTGGCCCTTCGCGCGTACCTTCGAGCGAAACCTTGTCAGTGACCTTACGCGGGTCCCGCATAGACTTGGACCGATGACCGAGCGAGTCCTGGTACTTCCCCGAACTGCCGTGCCGCGTGGCTGCGACTTCCACGGAATCCGCAAGGCCGATGCGTCCGCGCTGGCAGATCTCCGCGCGGCGGTGGCCGTGCATGGCCGCTACCTGGATCGCGCGATCGCTGAAGAAGATGCGCGCCACAAGCAGGTCATCCCGTACGTTGTCCTGCGCGATGAAGAGCGCGTCTTTCTCATGCATCGGACCGATGCCGGCGGCGACCCACGTCTGCATGGCAAGGCCAGCATCGGGGTGGGCGGGCACCTGAATCCGGTCGACGAAGGAGCCGATGCGCTCATGGCCGGCCTTCGTCGCGAATGGGCCGAGGAGCTGGTCGCCGACTGGGAGCCTGACTTCGAGCTCGTCGGCCTGCTGAATGACGACTCCAATCCGGTTGGCGCGGTCCATCTCGGGGTCGTCTTCACGGTGGACGCCGCGGGGCGCCGGGTGGATGTTCGTGAGCATGCGAAGCTCATCGGCGCCATGGCGACTCCAGACGAGGTGGCCGCAAGCTGGGCTCGGCTCGAAACCTGGTCGCAGCTGGTGGCCGGTGCGCTCGGACTCGGTCGATGATCAGACGTTTCGTCATTTGGCACCGGTGGTGCCGGTAGCTCTGCCGACTGGATGCTTGGTCGCAAGGCAGGCGATTGACGAAGGCACCGATATACTCACTCACATGCTTCGTCGTGTGCTGTTCGCGGTGACCCTGGCGTTGGGGGTGATCGGCCTTGCCGCGCCGGCGGCGGCCGATAGCCACGCGGTGGCGCGCATCGAGCTGACCGGCGTGATCGACCAGGTCAACGCCGCCTATATCGAGGAGGCGCTGCGAGTTGCGGGCGAAGATGGCGCACGCGCCGCGCTGATCGTGATCGATTCGCCGGGCGGCGAGCTGTCGAGCATGGATCGGATCATCAAGGCCATCCTGGCGAGCGAGGTTCCCGTGATTGCCTGGGTCGCGCCGGAGGGCGCGCGGGCAGGATCGGCCGCAACCTTCATCACGCTGGCCGCCGACGTGGCCGCCATGGCGCCAAACACGAACATCGGTGCGGCTTCTGTGGTGGGTGGCGGCGGCGAGGACCTGCCCGAGACGCTCAATGAGAAGGTCACCAACGATGCGGTGGCGCGCATTCGATCCCTGGCCGAGGAGCATGGCCGCAATGCCGACTGGGCCGAGTCCGCCGTGCGTGACGCCGCCAGCATCGGCGCCAACGAGGCGGTGAGCATGGACCCGCCCGTGGTCGACCTGCTCGCCGCCGACCTCGATGAACTGTTCGCTGCCATTGACGAAGGCGAACGGGCCGACGGCCGTGCCTACGATTTCAATGGTCAGCGCTTGCCGGCATTGATCGACGCGGATATCACCGAGCTCGAGATGAACCCCGGTCAGCAGTTCCTGCACCTGCTCAGCGACCCGAACATCGCGTTCCTGCTGTTCACCATCGGCTTCTACGGGATCATCGCCGAGCTGTTTCATCCGAACTTCTTCTCGGGAATCCTCGGCGCCATTGCCATCGTGACCGCACTCATCGGCTCCAATGCGCTGCCGTTGAACGTGGGCGGGCTGCTGTTGGTGCTCATCGGCATCGGTCTGTTCGCGCTCGAGGCGGTCGTGGCCAGCTACGGGCTGCTGACCGTGGGCGGCATCGTGTCGTTCGTGCTCGGTGGCTTCGCCCTGTGGACCGGCGTGCGACCGGGTGAGCTTCAGGTCGATGTGAGCGTGAGCCCGTGGCTGATCCTCATTGTTGCCGCCGTGGGCGTCGTGTACGTCTGGGTGCTGATCCGCGCGCTGCTCCAGATGCGGCGTACCACTGGCGGTCTGTCGAACCAGCCGATCGGGGCGCTGGTGGGTGGCGTGGCCACCGCGCAGACCCTCATCGGTCCGACCGGGATCGCCTATGCTGGCGGCGAGAGCTGGTCAGCCCGCAGCACCACCGGTGACATCGGTCCCGGAGTGACCGTCCGCGTTGTTGGCGTGGACGGCTTGGAGCTGATCGTCGAGCCCGCGCCGGCCGGCGACGGGGGACGCACGGAGGAATAGGACACCGTCATGGAAGACTACATCGGTCTCATCTTCATCGTCATCGGTGCCGCGCTGGGGCTGTGGGTGCTGTTCAGCATCGTCCACATCGTGCGCGAATACGAACGCCTGGTGGTCTTCTTCTTCGGTCGCCTCCAGGGCGCGCGTGGTCCGGGCATCGTGCTGCTCATTCCCTTTGTGCAGCAGGCGGTCAAGGTGGACCTGCGCGAGCGTTTCCTCGAAGTGCCGCAGCAGACCTGCATCACGAAGGACAACGCGCCGATCAGCATCGACTTCCTGGTGTATTCGAAGGTCTTCCAGCCCGATGTAACGGTCACCGCCATCACCGACTTCACCGGTGCCTCGCAGGCGCTGGCCGCGACGACGCTGCGTGCAGTGATCGGTGATATCCCGCTTGACGATGTCCTCGCCAAGCGGGAGGAGATCAACAACGTCCTGCGCGCCAAGCTGGACGAGGTGACCGCTCGTTGGGGAGTGAAGATCACCAGCGTCGAGATTCGCGAGATCGTGCCGCCGCGCGACATCCAGGACGCCATGAATCGCCAGATGAGCGCGGAACGCAACCGCCGCGCGCTGATCACGGAGTCGGAAGGCACGCGCCAGGCCACCATCAACGTGGCCGAGGGCGACAAGCAGTCGAACATCCTCCGCGCCGAGGGCGAGCGACAGTCGCAGATCCTGCGCGCCGAGGGCTACGCCAACGCCCTCCAGACCATCTTCAGCGCCGCCCGCGGGATCGATGAAAAGACGATGGCGCTCCAGTACCTTGACGCGCTCAAGGCATTGGCCGATGGCGAGAGCACGAAGTGGATCGTGCCGATGGAGCTGTCCGAGCTCACCCGACCGATCAGCGACGCCATGCGCGCAACTCGGCTCGCGGCACCGGATGGAGCTGCTGACGGCGGATGATCCGTGGAATATTTCGGGCGGTCGGCCGCGTCGTCGGGCTGCTTACCGGCATCTACCTGGCCGCGGTCGCCGTGCGTGGCTCGGGGTTCCTCACGCGCCCGACGATTCGTCCGTTCCTGCCGATGATCGAGGGAGGGCCGGCCACGCCTGCCGACATCGGGCTGGAGTACGAGCCTGTGCGATTTACCACCGCCGATGGCGTCACGCTCTCGGGTTGGCTGATCCCGGCCGGGCGCGACACCCGCACGGCAGTGGTGGTGCTCCACGGATTCGGTGGTCATCGGCTGCCGGAGCTGGCCGCCTTCGTTCCGTGGCTGCACGAACGTCATCACGTGCTCCAGTTCGACTTTCGCGGCCATGGCGAGAGTGATGCTTCGCGCGTGACCCTGGGCTCGCATGAGCGGCGCGATGTGGCAGCCGCGGTCCGGTTCCTGGAGAGCCGCGGACTGGGTCCGACCGCGTTGTTCGGGATCAGCATGGGCGCGTCGACGGCCATCGTATCCGCGCCGGACCTGGCCGTCGCCGCCGTCGTGGCCGATGCGCCATTCGCCGAGCTGCATCACCCCATCGGCAACCGCATGCGCGAGATCGGCTATCCGATGGCGCGGGTCGGAGCGCGCCTGATTGTCGGCGCGGCCAAGCTGCGAACGCGCTCGCGCCTACGGGATCCGATCAGCGCCGTCGGTCAGATTGCGCCCCGAGCGTTGCTCGTCATCTCTCCCCAGGGTGACCGGCTCATCAGTCCGGACCAGAGCCTCCGGCTGTACGAGGCGGCGGGTGAGCCCAAGGAGCTGTACGCCGTTGCCGGCGCCGCGCACGCGGAAGCCTATTCGGTCGATCCCGACGAGTATCGGTCTCGCGTGCTCGACTTCCTGGAGCGTCATCTCGGCTGACGGGTCCAAGGCCCATTGGGGAAGTGCTCGTCTGATAGTGGCTGCCGCGTGCTCGGGTCCGGTCTGGCCGACGGGGTCGCGAAACTGTCAGCCGATATATCAATAGTGATATAATCGCTGACTGCAAACGCGACATCGGTCGGTCCGAAGCGTTCGCCGGCCCGCAGAATGGGACCATTGGTGCATGGAGGCACCGCGCGGGCAGCACGTATAATCCGCCGGATTCATCCACTTGCCCAGGGGTCTTTCCATGGCTGCCACGAAGGTCCTGGTCGTCGACGACGACCTGAATATTCAGCGCGTCCTCCTCTTCACGCTCAAGCAGGAAGGCTTCGAGGTTCATGTTGCCTCCGACGGCCAGGCCGGGGTCGAGATGGCGGCGGCGATCCACCCGGACCTCATTCTCATCGACGTGGCCATGCCGAAGCTGGATGGCTATGCCGCCAGC
>JBBSLF010000055.1:0-10686 GCA_038255505.1 Candidatus Limnocylindria bacterium | reverse complement strand
TTGTTCTTCGTCTTCTGGGACGTTGCGCTCGTCGCGATGTACTTCCTGATCGGCGCCTGGGGACACGGCGACGCACAGCGCTCGGCCCTGAAGTTCTTCGTCTATACCTTCGCCGGCTCCCTGCCCCTCCTGCTTGCCATCCTGGGCATCTACCTCACCACCGAACCGCGCACGTTCGACATGGCCCAGATCATCGAGCAGCAGCCGCTCGCCGGCGGCGGCCTGTACGCGGTACTGGTGTTCATCGGCTTCTTCATCGGTTTCGCCATCAAGACGCCGATGGTCCCCTTCCACACCTGGCTGCCGCCCGCCCATGTTGACGCGCCGGGACCCGTATCAGCGGTCCTGGCGGGAGTGCTGCTGAAGATGGGGACCTACGGCTTCGTCCGCATCCTGATGGCGATGCTGCCCGACACGTTCGCGCAGTTCGCTTTCCCCCTGGCGGTGCTGGCGGTGATCGCCATCGTGTACGGCGCGCTCGTCGCCCTGGCCCAGACGAACCTCAAGCGCCTGGTGGCCTACACGAGCATCAACCATATGGGCTACGTCATCCTGGGGCTGGCGGTGGCCGGGGCGGCCGTGCCCGGACAGGCCGCGGCCCAGGCAATCGCCCTCACGGGAGCCACCGTGGAGATGGTGGCACACGGCCTGATCACCGGTTCGCTGTTCCTGATCAGCGGCTCGCTCCTGGCTCGCGGCTCCACCTACGAGATCGACGCCTACGGCGGTCTGCTACAGCGTGCGCCGTGGCTGACCAGCCTCACCGTCCTGGCGGCTTTCGCCAGCCTGGGGCTTCCCGGTCTGGCCGGCTTCGTCGCGGAAATCCAGGTGTTCACCGGCGCCCTGGCCGTATACCCGTGGCTGGCCGCCGTCGGTCTGTTCGGAATCATTGTCACGGCCGCGCTCTTCCTGCGGATGCTGGGCCGCGTCTTCCTGGGCGGCCTCCCGGAACGCTGGAGTGAGTTCCGCGACCTGGGCCGGACGGAGGCATTCACCCTGGCCGCACTGCTGGCCCTGGTGGTCGTCATAGGCGTGTTCCCGGCCTGGCTGCTCGACGTGATCGACTCGTTCGCCGGACCGTTCGTCGGGCGCTGACGGATGCCGGACAGCGAGGTCATGCCAATGGACATGGCGGCCGCAGTCGGGGACGTGGTGCCGGAGATCGTGCTCGTGGTCGGCGGCGTGGTTGTCCTGCTGTGGGCGCTGCTGGCTCCGCGCCGATGGCAGAGCGGCGCGGCGCTGCTGGCCCTGGTCGCACTCGCGCTGGCCACGCTGGCCACCCTGCCGATGCTCCCCGCCCTCGGCGGGCGCGAATCACTGACTTTTGCGGATACCTACGCTCGCGACGGCGTCGCCGTGTGGTCCAAGCTCATCGTGCTGCCGGCCACCGCCGCGGTCATCGGCCTGTCGGTGCCGTGGTTCCGCTCGGACCCCCGACACGGCGAGTACTACACCCTGATTCTGTACGGCGCCCTGGGGGCCATCCTGCTGGCCGGCGCGACAGACCTGAAAGAGTTCGTGGTGGCCATGATCCTGTCCTCCGCAACCGGCTACGTGCTGACCGGGTATCACCGCCGCTCATCGTCGGGCTCGGAGGCCGCGATCAAGTACTACCTCATCGGTGCCCTGACCAGCGCCGCCATGCTCATCGGTGTGGCATATCTGTTCAGCCTCGCCGGGTCGACGACGCTCTCCGGCCTGCGGTCCGGCCTGCCGCCGACGGGCGGCGTGGGGCTTGTCGTGGGAGCGGCACTCGTCATCCTCGCCGTGGCCTTCAAGATCGGGGCGGTACCGGCCCACGCCTGGATGCCCGACGTGGCCCAGGGCGCTCCGGCGCCGGTTGCGGCCTTCGTTACCAGCATTCCCAAGGTCGGCGGCCTCATCTTCCTCGCCCGGTTCGTGCTGGCCCTACCGACCGACGGACTGGACTGGCGCCTGCTCGTCGCCGTCCTGTCGGCCGCCACCATGACGCTCGGCAACCTGGCAGCGCTGTGGCAGACCGACGTCCGTCGGCTCCTCGGCTGGTCGGCGGTGTCCCAGACCGGATACGGACTGATGGCCATCGTGGCCCTCGGGCTCAGCGGCTTGGCGGTGCCGTCGCTGCTGTTCTTTCTGCTGGCATATGTCATCGGAAATGTGGCTGCATTCGGTGTGGTGGTCGAGCTCCGCGGCCGCACCAAGCTCGAGGAGTACCTGGGACTGGGTCGCGCTCGGCCACTGCTGCTGGGCGCACTCCTGCTCGCATTCCTGTCGTTCATTGGCGTGCCCCCGCTGGCCGGCTTCGTCGCCAAGCTCCTGCTCTTCGGAGCTGCCATCGAGGCGGATTACATCTGGCTGGCGGTGCTCGCGGCGCTCAACACGGTGGTATCGATCGTGTACTACGTGCGGGTCCTTGCGCCAGCGTACTTCGACGCCCCTTCCAAATCGACACCGGTCCTGGGCCGATGGGCGACGATCGCCACGGTGGCCATGGCCGTCGCGCTCATCGTCGTGGGGCTCTGGGCGGAGCCCTTCGTCCGTGCCTTCGCCGAGTCCGGCCTGTTGCCCTGAGGCTGCCAACCGGATCAGCCAGAGCCGCATGCGGTGAGAAGGAGTCGCGGTAGGGAAGCGGAACTGCTTCGTGGTTGCGACGGATGACCCGGCGGATCCGGTTGATGGCTCCTCATCCTCGTGCGCTACTTCCCTGTCATGTACGTTGAGGGATCACGATAGGCATCAACGATCTCCTGCGGGACACGCGTCGGCCGGCCATCGCTCAAGTCCAGGCTCGACCAAAGCCCGACGCCTCTCCGTGCTCACTGGTGATTTGAGCCACGTAGTTGAGATACATAGCATTGCTGACGTGACCGTTGAAGTCGAGCTCGTACTGACGCACTCGCCAGTGCGTGGTGTACGTCCATGGGTCGCTGACCGTCTGCCCTCCGGTGTGATCGTGCCCGCGTCCAGCGGCGCTGATTGGCGGTCTACGACCAGCAGCAGCTGGTGGAGCGACGGTTGCAACCCCAGGCCGAACTTGCCGCTCTTCACCGTCCACCCGGCCAGCGCCGGCGGGGTGCGGAGCAGATTGATGAGCGCGGGCGGGCGGCATCAAGGGTGCACCGTGATATCCGCCACCATGCCGGCTTCGTAGTGACCTGGCTCATGACAGCCGGCCAGCAGGGCGCCTGCCTCGCTGAAGGTGTACTCCAACGACTCGGTGGCTCCCGCCTCGACGCTCACCCCGCTCGCGTCATCGTGACCCATCGTGGGCCTCGCCCCCTCGGCCATCTCGGCGGCGTGCTCCTCGTGGGCGACCACGTCACCGATAAACAGCTCGTGGCGCAGCGCCCCGGCGTTGGTCACCTCAAATCGCACCCTCTCGCCGACGAAGAAGTCGAATTCGGTCGGGTCGTAGCGCATGTCGTCGGACATGCGGACGGCCACCGTGCGCACTTCGCCCGACGAGCTGCCGGCGCCGCCTGAGCAGGCAGCCAACACCAGGCCCAAGGTGAGGAGGGTCATGAGGAGGAAGAGAGGGCGACGCATTAGAATTCCTTTCGAGCTACCGGACGATCAGCGGGCCCAGGCCATGATCATCCCGCCACGACGCTGACCCTGACCCAGGGAGAGTTGGACATGTTCCATAGGCGGAGATCACTGGTCGCTCCCGTTGCGGTCTGGCGCATTCTCAACTGGGTCCCTTGAATCCCCGTGCCCCATGGTCGAGCCGCCCATGTTGCTCATCATCTCGTGCATCCGGCCTATGTCTTCCATGTCGGTCATGGTCATCGAGGGCCGGGAGGTGTCGAGCACGAGCACGGTGCCGGCGGCGCCGACCAGGATGCCGATGGCTAGAGTCGCGGCGGCGAAAGGGCCAACAAGCTTGGTAGTCATGTGTGTTGCTCTCCTATTTCCAAGACGTCGCGCTCATGACGAAACACGTCCTCGCTGATCTGGTCAGCGGCAGAGCGCCCCCTCAGGTCTTAACGGGCGTGGCTTGACGGTCGCCTGGCCCGCCCGACACCAGCAGCCACACGATGGCCAGCAGAGCGACCATCCAGTACCAGGCTCCCGCGTTCATCGTCATGTCACTACCTTGCCCTCGTTCGGGCAACACGCCGGACCGAGGTCGTCGGCTGAACGTCGACCAGACGATCCGGTCGATGGGTCAGCGCGACGTATGCCCGCTCGAATCCAGTCCGGGCGTAGGCCGGGCCGGAAACGATGACTCGGTCCCGATCGAGAACCTCGTTGATCGCCCTGGCCTCGAACCTCTCTTCGCGTTCTGCCAGCAGGCGGTCAACTACCTGAACGCTGTGACCGCTGTTGTGGTGCTCGACGATGATCGCTCGGGCGTGATCTATCCAGACCACGGCTTCACGTGCCGCGGTGACTTCTTGAATCTCTGTTTGTTGGTCCGTCATCACATGGCTCCTTTGAATGGAGAATGCTTGCGGGCGAGATGAACGGGCAGGGTCGAATGGCCGCTTCTGGCAGGTCCAACGGCCCGTCAGGTCGGGGCATTTGGCACGTGGGACCTGAGCTCCCTGGTGGTGTGATGGGCGCAGATCACCGACGCAGAGGTACTGCAATCGGGGAAGTCAGCGTATTGAGGCCCACCATGACGATCATCATCGACACCATCAAGCTCGCCCTCCTCACGGCGATCGCCTGGACATTCGCCGGCGTCGGAGTCGCCGTCACCCGAGTCCTGCGAATCGGCTGGCATGCGGCACATCGCCCGGCCTGACCACCATCCCAGTCTCGCGAACATCCGGACCATGTTCAGGGGCCACTTGGCGGGCCAGATAGTGCCGTTCGTCACATGCGCTCACGCGGGCCAAGGGCGAAGGTAAGGCCATACAAAACACAGCAATGAAAAAGACAGAGAACAGGAGACCATCGTGATCAATCGATTGAGAGGACTCGGCTTCGTCCTCGGAGTTATCGGCCTTGCCTTCGTGGTAGCCGGTGGCTTCGCGTTCTTCAAGGTCCAAGAGGGACAGGCATCCCTCCAGGCGTTCAGCGAGGCGCAGGGCGTCACGCTCTCGTACAACGAGGATGGCCTGCTCACCGATCGCGGCGAAACCGCTGGTGCGGACGAGATCATGACCCTCCTGACCGGTGCCTGGGGCTACCCGGTCGTGACGAGTGAGCTCGATCCCGCTGACCCAATCGTGAACACCGGGTCCGAGTACATGTACCAGATGGCCGCCGTCGCCTATCACACACTGAACTCGACGCAGACCATCGTGCTGGAAGAGGATGTCACCTACAACGGTGAGCTCTTTGCCGCCGGCTCCTATGAGTTCGCCGTCGACGGCCGTTACTGGAACGACTTCGATCGCGAGCATCCCATCGAGGGAGCGGCCCGTGCAATGGCATGGACCGGTACCGCTCATGCGCTCATCGGTGAGCTGGGTGTCGGGACCGTCACCGCATCGGCCCTTCAGCTCGGCCTTGGACTGGCCGCCCTGTTCGCCGGACTCGGCGCGACGTTCTTCATCACCGGCGCCGGCCTCGTGTGGGCCACCCGCCCCGAGAAGGTTGCTGTCCCAGTGCTGCGACCGGCAACCGTGGGAGTCTGACGCCTTTGGTGAGACCAACGCGAGAACCAGGCGACCTTCGGGAGCCTGTCCGGTCCGGGGAGCGATCCGCAAAGACGCTCCCCGACCGACAGGCTCCTCGGCTTGCGCGGCATACTCGGACCATGCGCATCGTCTCCGCCGAGGACGCCGTCTCCGGGATCCGGGACGGCGATCAGGTCTTCGTCCATGGCGGTGCTGCCTCGCCATCGGTCCTGCTGGCCGCGCTCGCGGGCCGGGCGAATGAGCTTCGAGATGTCGGGATGGTGCACTTCCACATCGAAGGCCCCGCACCCCACCTTGCACCCGAGGTGGCCGACAGCTTCAGGCACCGCGCGCTGTTCATCGGCGCCAACGCGAGGGAAGCGGTAAACGAGGGTCGCGCCGACTACGTGCCGATCTTCCTGTCGGACGTCCCGGAGCTCTTCACCGGCGGTGTCCTGCCACTCGACGTCGCGCTCATCAACGTCTCGCATCCGGACTCGAATGGGTATTGCTCGCTCGGGACCAGCGTGGACGCAACGCTGGCGGCCACGCACGCGGCGACTACGGTCATTGCCCAGCTCAATCGGGCGATGCCGCGGACGCTGGGCGATTCCTTCGTGCATGTCGATGAAATCGACCTCGGAGTCGAGGTCGATCAACCGCCGCATGAGCACCTGTCGCCCGCCATCGGCGACGTCGAGCGACTCATCGGCGAATTCGTGGGCGATCTCGTGCCCGACGGTGCAACAATCCAGATGGGCATCGGCTCGATTCCAGCCGCCGTCGGTCTGGCGCTCCGCGACAAGCGCAACCTCGGGGTGCACACGGAGCTCTTTACCGATGCGGTGCTGGATCTCGTCGAAGCCGGCGCGGTCACCGGGGAGCGCAAGGAGATCAATCGCGGCAAGATCGTGTCCGCCTTCCTGATGGGCAGCCAACGCCTCTACGACTTCGTGCACGACAACCCGATGATCGAGATGCGGCCGGTGGACTACACCAACGACACCGCGGTCATCCGTCGCTTTCGGCGCATGGTGGCGATCAACTCGGCCATCTCGATCGACCTGACCGGGCAGGTCAGCGCCGATTCGATCGGCACACGCTTCTACTCCGGCGTCGGCGGCCAGATGGACTTCATGCGTGGAGCGGCGCTGGCACGTGAGGGTCGAGCGATCATCGCCCTGCCTTCGACAGCGGCCGGCGGGAAGATCTCGCGTATTGCGCCGGTCCTGGCTGAAGGTGCCGGCGTCGTCACCAGCCGCGCGCACGTTCGGACGGTTGTCACCGAATACGGCGTGGCCGAGCTGTTCGGCCGCAGCATCCGCGAGCGGGCGACGGCCTTGATCGCCATCGCGCATCCGGACTTCCGAGACGACCTCGCGCGCGAAGCCCGTCGCCTGTATCACGTGTAGGAAAGGTTCGGCCTATTCCCAGCCTGTCCGCCAGACGCGCCACAACGCCTCGGGGTCCGAGAGTGGGTCGCCATGGATCAGGAAGAAGTCAGCCGGCCCGCCTTCGCGAACCACGCCCGCTTCCTCCTCGCCGATGAGCTCGCCGCCGCGCCAGGTAGCTGCCGCAAGGGCGTCGACCGGCTCGAGACCAGCGGACACCAGGCTCGTCACCTCCCAGGCCAGTTGGTTCGCGCGCAGCGAGCCGCCTCCGAAGTCGGACCCCGTGGCGATGGCGACGCCCGCGTCGCGCGCCAGCCGGACGGAAGCCTCTCCCTGCTCCAGGCGCGCCTGGACCGCAGCGCGGCCGGCCGCCCCGGCGAAGCGATCCATGCTCGTCGTATCGGCGAAGCTGAGCCACGAGCGCTGGACCGCCAGGGTGCTCACCAGCGTGGTCCCACGGCTTGCCATCTCGGCAGCCACGGCACTGTCAAGCTCGAACCCGTGCTCAATAGAGTCGACATCGCCCAGCACCGCCTCCCGCGCGCCGCTCAACCGCCCCGAGTGAGCGGCAACCTTCGCGCCTCGCTCCCGCGCTGCTTCCACGACGCGCGCCACCTCGTTCGCGGTCCACGGCGAGACGTTGACATCGGGCCCGTCCATATAGAGCTTCACGAGATCGGCTCCGGCATCGAGCTGACCGGTCGCTCCCGCCAGCAGCTCGTCAGCGTTGTTCGCCTCGATCGCCGAGCGCATGGCATTGACGCCGCCCGGGAAGATCCAGGACCCGGCGGCACGCAGGTACGGGCGGTCGGCGCGTCCGGCCCATCGGTCGCGCACGGCGAGGGCAAGCGCGCGCTCACGACCGTCGTCCGGATCAACGCCAATGGGCGAACCGACGTCGCGCATCCAGCGCACGCCTGCCGCCAAGCCGATGCGCCCGTTGTGCTCGGCCACGGCCAGCAGCGTTTCGGGCGGATCGTTGAAGCGCTCGATCCAGTTCGCACCGCCCGGACCGGTGACATGGCTGTGGCAGTCGACCATTCCGGGCACAAACGCGGCACCAGCGCAATCAACGACGGTCGCGCCCGTCGCGTCCTCTTCGCCCCCGGTGGGGCGGATCCAGCTGATGCGCCCATCCTCGACGAGGATGCTGACGTTGCGCTGGAGGCTCGCCGCACGGCCGTCGGCCAGGGCGCCGTCGCGATACAGCACGCGACCGGTGACTGGCCGGGGACTCGGGCTGGGCGTCAGCGAAGCTGTTGGCGTCGGAGCCGGCGTCGCCGGGTCGGGACTCGGTGTCTGACTCGGACTCGGACTCGCGCTCAGCCTGGGAGTCAGGCTCGGCAGCGGGGTGGCGCAGGCGGCTAGACCGACCGCGGAGGCGGCGGCACCGAGCTGGAGGAGCCGGCGGCGACTGATCGGCATCGGGTGGGAATGCGGGTGCATCGGTCCATTATCCCCGTCCGATGCCGCCCAGGTGCGTGTCGCGGAAGTCGGTTGGGAGTTTGAGGCCGTAGCCAAGCGATCGGTCCATCCCTACGTGCGCAACAAGGATGGCTCCCGCCAGCGCCAGCGGCGCGATCGCCGCGAACCAACCGACGGCAAGCACGATGATCGCGGTCGCGAGGTTGTGAACGGCGTTGTATGTCATGGCACCGACCCGCGATCCGCGGACGTACCCGATCATCGAGATGTCCGGCGCCAGCAGGAGCGGCAGCAGCCAGAGTGGATGGCCGTTCAGCTGGAGATAGAGCAGCACGCCCGCCAGGAACAGGATGAGCGCTTCCGCGCGCAGGATCAGCTCGACGGCTCTCACGCGGCGCAGTCAACCCGCGGGCTTGCGCCGTCGCGATCTATCGCGACGAAGGCGCCGGACGATCCCGACGGGCGCGATTCCCGCACTCCATGACCACGTACTGAGCCTGAGTTCCGCCGCGGGGCGCGGCTCAGGCGTCGAGGGAGGCGATCGAACGCGGGAATCGCGCCGCAGAACGGCCTCCCGCGCATCGGTCTGCATAGATCGAGACAGACGAGCGATTTCAATGATCCAGGAGCCAGTCGATGGCCTCGAGGTAGCCGCGCCAGCCTCGGCCGATGACCTGGTGCTGCGTGGCGGGCGCCGTCACCGAAACGCCCCGCCAGGGCTCGCGGGCAGAGATGTCACTGATGTGGACTTCGACCACCGAACGCCCGGAGCCGCGCAGGGCATCGTGCAGTGCATAGCTCGTGTGCGACAGGGCACCGAGGTTGGCGACCACGGCGTCGTAGTCGAGCATTTCCAGCCGATCGATGAGCGCGCCCTCGTGATTCGACTGGAAGTCCTCGAGCAGCGAGCCGCGCTCCAGGGCGTGGGCGCGCGCCGCCTCCACGATCTCGGCCAGCGTCATGGAGCCATAGATCTCCGGCTCGCGGCGGCCGAGCGTGCCGAGATTGGGGCCGTTCAGCAGGAGGATCCGCATCGGTCAATCTTCCTCGTTGGCGGCGTCGAATGAGCCGAGAACGCGCATCGAGCTGGTGTGGACGCGAAGGTTCGGCAGGGCGGACATGAGCGGGTCTCGCGTCTCGTCTCCGGACACCTGGAGCAGGAACCGATAGCGCCACGGGCCGGCGCCCGCGGGACGCGACTCGATGCGGCTGACGTTGACACCCGCGGTTGCCAACGCACCGAGCGCGCGGTACAGGTCGCCGGGCCGGTGTCCGGTCTCGAAGGTGATCAGCGTCTCGCGAGCGCCACCCACCCCTGGGGCCAGCACACCGTGCGCCGCAGGGACAGCCCCGGACTGCGGTGCGAGGACGGCGAAACGGGTGACGTTGTGCGGTGCATCGGCGATGTCGCGTGCCGCGATCTCAAGGCCGTACCGCGTCGCCGCGCGCTCGGAAGCGATCGCCGCCAACCGCCGGTCGCCACTCTCGGCCAACTGCCGCGCCGCACCGGCGGTGTCGGCTGCGGGAACGACCTGCCAGCCATGTTCAGCCAGGAACCGGTCGCACTGGGCAAGCGCCTGCCAGTGGCTGCTCACCCGTGTGATTGCCTCCGGCCCGACGCCGTCCAGGACCAGGAGCTGGTGCCGAATCGGCAGGAGCAGCTCGCCCACGACGCGCAGCGTTCCGGACGCCAGCGCATCGAGCGCGTCGCCGACGGTTCCGGCCAGGGAGTTCTCGAGCGGGAGCACCCCGGCGTCCACGGCGCCGGATTCCACGGCGGCACACACCGCGGAGAACGTCGGCATCGGTTCAGGCGTTGCGGCATCTCCGAAGTAGCCGATGACCGCCTCCTCGCCAAAGGCGCCCGGCTCGCCCTGATAGGCGGCGGTGCTCATGGGCGGATGGCGCGCAGCGCGCGCTCAAGCTCGGCATCGGTCACATCATCGACCTCGACGACCTGGCCGATGGCCATGGGCAGGATCCAGCGCTGTCGGCCGTCCTGCCGTTTCTTGTCTCCGAGCATCGCCTCGCGCGCGCGTCGAGCATCGAAGCCACGCGTCAGGTCGAAGCCGAGCTGGTCCAGCAGGGAGTCGACGCGCGGCGCGAGCTCCGGATCGCCCCCGCGCCGCCTCGCGATGGTCGCGACCGCGCGGAGTCCCAGTGCCACCGCACTTCCGTGCGTGAGCCGATACGCACTCTCGATCTCGAGGGCATGACCGATCGTGTGACCCAGGTTCAGCCGTCGTCGCTCGCCAGCCTCGAACGGATCGCGCTCGCACACGCCCAGCTTCAGGCGCGCGCTGCGCTCGACGATGGCGTAC